>JABFSE010000024.1 GCA_013140765.1 Sulfuriferula sp. | reverse complement strand
GACCAAAGGATTATGAGTCCTCTGCTCTAACCAACTGAGCTACAGACCCGAAGAGGCAAGATTATAACGGCTTTATGCTCGTTTTGCCAGTGACTTATTGCGTACCGTTATCAATAAAGCTCTTGAGACGGTCAGAACGTGACGGATGACGCAATTTACGCAAGGCTTTGGCTTCGATTTGACGTATGCGCTCACGCGTCACGTCAAATTGTTTACCCACTTCCTCTAGCGTGTGATCGGTATTCATCTCGATACCAAAACGCATACGCAATACTTTTGCCTCGCGTGGCGTCAAGCCATCCAATATCTCTTTGGTCACATCTTGCAAACTGTCGTAAATCGCCGCATCCATAGGCGCAAGCGTAGAAGTATCCTCGATAAAATCACCCAAATGTGAATCTTCATCATCACCAATTGGCGTTTCCATAGAAATCGGCTCTTTGGATATTTTGAGGATTTTACGGATTTTTTCCTCAGGCATTTCCATTTTTTCTGCCAACACTGACGGATCTGGCTCTTGCCCTGTTTCTTGCAAAATTTGCCGCGCAATACGGTTCATTTTGTTAATCGTTTCTATCATATGCACAGGAATACGTATGGTGCGCGCCTGGTCGGCAATAGAACGTGTAATCGCCTGACGTATCCACCAAGTTGCGTAAGTCGAGAATTTGTAACCACGACGGTACTCAAATTTATCTACTGCTTTCATCAAACCGATATTGCCTTCTTGTATCAAATCCAAGAACTGCAAGCCACGATTGGTATATTTTTTGGCAATAGAAATAACTAAACGCAAGTTAGCTTCTATCATTTCGCGTTTAGCCATGAGCGTGCGTTTTTCGCCCGCTGTCATCTGGCGATTGATTTCTTTCAAATCTTGAATAGGTATGCCGATTTTATCTTGCAAAGAAATCAAATTGTTTTGACGCTCCAATATCGTATATTGGTGGCGTATCAGATGCTCGACGTAAGGTTTTTTGCTCGCAATTTGTTCACCCAGCCATTCCAGATTGGTTTCTTGCCCTGGGAACACTTTAATAAAATGATCGCGTGGCATACCTGAACGACGCACCACCACGTCCATGATTTCACGTTCTTGGGTGCGTACCGTTTCTACCATTTCGCGAATCAAGTTACATAGCGACTCAACTTGCTTGGCAGAAAATCGTATTTCCAACAACACATTAGAAACTTCCGTCTGCAACTCTACATATTGCTTACTGCCGTAGCCGTATTTTTTTTGTACCGTCTGCATACGTTTGACATGCTTGCGCAACAGCTCAAAACGCTCCATCGCATCCGCTTTTAGTTGTGCCAGATTGGCGGCGGCCATTGCACTGCCGTCGTCCTCCTCTTCGTCGTCCACTTCTTCTATGTCTAACTCAGCATTTTCATCTTCAACAGGCTGGCTGGCGGCGAGCAATGCGGCGGCTTCTAATTCTGCTTCTGTGGCAACAATACCATCGACAAAATCATCTATTTTAATTTCATCACGCTCGACTTTATCTACCAAAGATAAAATTTGATCTATCGTCACAGGGCACGCAGAAATCGCTTGCACCATGTTGCGCAAACCTTCTTCTATGCGCTTGGCGATAACGATTTCGCCCTCACGCGTAAGTAATTCTACCGTACCCATTTCGCGCATATACATACGCACAGGGTCGGTGGTGCGACCGAACTCTGAATCGACTGTAGAAAGTGCAGCTTCGGCCTCCGCCACCGCGTCTTCATCAGTCACCGCAGGCGCGGCATCGGACATGAGCAAGGCTTCAGCGTCAGGGGCTTCGTCATAGACTTGTATCCCCATGTCGTTAATCATGCCAACGACGCCTTCTATCTGCTCAGCGTCCAGCATATCATCAGGCAGATGATCGTTGATTTCTGCATATGTCAGATAACCACGCTCTTTACCTAATATAATCAGCGTTTTAAGGCGTGAACGGCGAATCTCTGCGTCAGTTTGTTTAACTTCACTTTTTTCTTGCTCTATCGCCATTTTAGAATATCCATTATTGCTACTAAACAAGCCTCAAGACCTGTTTAATTAAAAGGGTAATTATAACAGCCCAACGACTGTTATTAACGAATTTGCATCAATTTCCCACTCAATGAGCAAGGATTTAACGCAATTGCAACAATTCCTGTTTTTCTGCCACGGTTAAATCACGAAGCGATTTTTGTGCCAATACTTGTAAGCGTTGTTGCCGATAACTTGCCTGCAACTGTGCAAGCGCATTGTCAAAATCAGGCATAACATCAACATCTGCCGCCCAATCCATCATTTCTGCCGCACACTGCTTGAGCATATCAGCCTGCGGTAAATGCTTAGCCTGCTCCATCAGCGAAGTAGTCGATAGTTGGGGGTGATGGTGCATAATTTCAACCAGTGCACGTAAAGTTTGCGTTGCCGCATCAGCCAAATTCAACAATTCAGCGGGCAATTGCAACAGCAAAGCAGGCTGAAACAAACCGATACGCAGTAATTGTCGACTCACCGACATAGGTGCGGGGCGGGGTGCGCGGGCAGTACCTATACTGGCTTTACGATATGATTTAATTTGCCAGATGGTCGCCAAATCAGCCATATCAATTTGCGCCAATTCAGCCGCACGTTTACGCATCATCAACGCCAGATTAGGCGCTTGCACTTGTGCAATCAAGGGTTGCAACGCTTTCAAAAACGCGCTCCTGCCCTCATCGGTCGTCAAATCATGCTGTTGCGCGATTTGCTTGAATAAATAAGCCGATAACGGCATCACCGCCTGCGTCAATAATTGTTCAAAACCTGCCTGACTAAATTCCCGAATATAACTATCGGGATCATGCCCATCAGGCAAAAACAAAAATCCAAAACGACTGCTGTCAGTCAACATCGGCAAACTATGTTCCAAAGCCCGCCAAGCCGCACGCTGCCCAGCCGCGTCGCCATCAAAACAAAACACCAATACCTCAGTATGGCGCAATAGTTTCTGTATATGTATCGCCGTCGTTGCCGTCCCCAATGTTGCCACCGCATAGCCCACGCCATGCTGTGCCAACGCCACGACATCCATGTAACCTTCGACAACAATCACCTTGCCCGCATCGCGTATCGCCCGTCGCGCCTGAAACAAGCCGTATAATTCACTGCCTTTTTGGAACAGTGGCGTTTCAGGTGAATTCAAATACTTAGGCTCACCTTTATCTAAAATACGCCCACCAAACCCGATTACATCGCCCTTTTGGTTGATAATCGGGAACATAATACGCTCACGAAAACGGTCATAACGCTGTCCCGCATCATTCACTACCACCAAGCCCGCTTCATGCAAACTGGCATCGGCATAATTAGTAAACACCGCTTGCAAATTTTGCCAGCCATCAGGCGCATAGCCCAAGCCAAAACGTGCGGCGATTTCGCCTGTTAGACCTCGTTTTTTCAGATACGCGACGGCATCAGGGGCTATTTTCAACTGCTGGCGGTAATATTGTTCAGCGGCTTGCATTACCTCTAGCAGGCTGGCGGCTTGTTGCGCACGAACAGGATTAACTGCCGCAGATTCAGGCACTTGCATACCGACTTGGTCAGCCAATGCTTTAATTGCATCGACATAATTTAAGCCTGCATATTCCATCATGAAACCGATTGCCGTACCATGCGCACCACAACCAAAGCAGTGATAAAACTGTTTAGTTTGCGAAACGGTAAAAGAAGGGGATTTTTCGTTATGAAATGGACAACAGGCTTGATAGTTTGCGCCTGCTTTTTTTAATGGTACACGCCTATCTATGACATCAACGATGTCCACACGATTTAACAGGGATTGAATAAAATCCTGCGGAATCATGACGCGTCCTTAAAATGGAGTAAGACTATGCGCGTAAAACGCACACAATGAAGATTAAATGGCTAACTGCGCCTTGATACGAGTCGAAACTTGCGCCATATCAGCGCGTCCAGCCAACACAGGCTTCACAGCCGCCATGACTTTACCCATATCTTTAATGCCTGCAGCACCCGTTTGAGCAACTGCCGCCGCAATAACGCTATCAACCTCAGCATCACTTGCCGCTTCTGGCATATAAGTTTGCAACACACCCATTTCAAAATGTTCAATATCGGCTAATTCTTGCCGACCCGCCGCTTCATATTGTGAAATAGAGTCACGGCGTTGCTTCAACATTTTGTCGATGATGGCGATAATTTGCGCATCATCCAGCTCTATACGTTCATCTACCTCAATTTGCTTGATTGCGGCAAGCAACAAGCGTATCGCACCCAAACGCGCCGTTTCTTTGGCACGCATGGCTGACTTCATATCTTCGGTAATGACTGCTTTCAAGCTCATAGTAGATACTTAGTACATTTTTGGTGGCAATGTTTGACTACGGATGCGTTTGAAGTGACGCTTAACCGCAGCAGCCAATTTGCGCTTACGCTCTGCAGTCGGTTTTTCGTAAAACTCACGAGCACGTAACTCGGTCAACAAACCTGTTTTTTCAACAGTACGCTTAAAACGACGCATCGCAACTTCAAACGGCTCATTTTCTTTAACACGAACACTAGGCATGTAACTAAACTCCAAAAGGGGGCATAAAAACAAAGATTATAACCCTAATTTGACTTTTTACCAATACAAAACAATCTAGCCTACGCTAAGTCACATTTACTGGTTTATTCCGTAACGGCTTCTGCTAAAATACGCGTCATGGCATATCAAGTATTAGCGCGTAAATGGCGCCCCCGAACTTTTGCAGAGCTTGCAGGACAAGCGCACGTCGTGCGTGCGTTGAGCAATGCGCTGACGCAAAACCGTTTACACCACGCCTATTTATTCACAGGCACGCGTGGTGTAGGCAAAACCACGGTTGCCCGCATTTTAGCCAAAGCACTTAATTGCGAAACAGGCATTACCGCTACGCCCTGCGGCGTGTGTTCGGCTTGCACCCAAATCGACGCGGGGCGATTCGTTGATTTACTAGAGCTGGACGCAGCATCGAATACAGGCATAGACAATATGCGCGAAGTGCTGGACAACGCCCAGTATGCGCCGTCCGTCGGGCGTTACAAAGTGTATATTATCGACGAAGTACACATGTTATCCAAAGCGGCTTTTAATTCCATGCTTAAAACGCTGGAAGAGCCGCCCGAGCACGTCAAATTTATTTTAGCGACCACCGACCCGCAAAAAATCCCCATCACCGTTTTATCGCGCTGTCTGCAATTTAACCTCAAACAAATGTCGCCCGAGCTGGTACGCGAGCATCTGACCAAGGTACTCACCGCCGAAGCCATAGAATTTGAGCCCGCCGCGCTACCGCTTATCGCCCGCGCCGCCCAAGGCAGTATGCGTGATGCGCTGTCTTTATTAGACCAGGCTATCGCATATGGTAGCGGTGTCGTATTGGCAGAAACCGTGCAATCCATGCTCGGTACGATAGACCAGCGTTATTTATTCGACATCCTGCACGCGCTCATCAACCAAGATGGCAAAGCCCTGCTCAGCCTAGCCGACGACATGGCAACCCGCAGTATCGCTTTCGATGCCGCATTACAAGATTTAGCCGCGCTGTTACAGCACATTGCATTAGTACAAATCGTACCTGACGCACTCAGCACTGACACCCCAAATCGTGACGCACTCATGGCCTTAGCGCAACAGCTAGACCCGCAAATCGTCCAGCTCTATTATCAAATTAGCCTGCATGGGCGACGTGACTTAGCCTTAGCTCCTGACGAATTCGCAGGCTTTAGCATGACCTTATTACGAATGCTCGCGTTTTACCCGCAAGCCACAGCCATACCCGCTACATCAGCTCGCGCTGCACCGATTATTCCTGTGCCGACTATTCCCGCACCTGTTACTCCAACACCCGCTATCCCAGCCAGCCAGCCAGCCGCTACGTCTGCCGTAACTGCACCAACTAGCACGCCTGTACCTATACCAACAAACACAGGTGAATTTGACGGCAATTGGAGCAGTTTAATCAACCAGCTCACACTGGGCGGCTTAGGGCGCATGTTAGCTGTGCAATGTGAATTTATATCGTTTGAACAAAATACCATGCGGCTTTGTGTTTCTGCTGAACACAAGCACCTCATCGCTAAAAGCTACCAAGACAAACTAAATGACTCACTCAACAACTACTTCAACCGCCCTATACGCCTAGACATCAGCGTCGCCACGGCGGCAGTTGCCAACACCCCAATACAACAAAAAAACGATGCACGCGCCGAACGCCAAATACAGGCCGAAGCCAGCATCAATGCACATCCCTACACGCAAGCCGCCATCGCTCAACTCGATGCCAGCGTGCAAAATATACAACCTATCGACTAATCAACCAGGAGTAAAACTATGTTAAAAGGTGGTTTGGGCAACATGATGAAACAAGCCCAGCAAATGCAGGCAAATATGGCTAAGATGCAAGAACAACTCGCCTTAGTCGAAGTGGAAGGCATCTCAGGAGCGGGCTTAGTCAAAGTCACCATGACCTGCCGCAATGACGTGCGCCGCGTCACCATTGACCCTAGCCTCATGAGCGACGACAAAGACATGCTCGAAGACCTCATCGCCGCCGCCATGAATGACGCAGTACGCAAAGCCGAAGCACTTACCCAAGAAAAAATGGGCGGTTTTACCGCAGGCATGAATTTACCCGCAGGCTTCAAACTCCCATTCTAAGCGCGACATGAAAGCACCCACACGCCTCGCTGATTTGGTAACCGCCTTACGCGCACTACCAGGCATAGGTCCAAAATCAGCGCAGCGTATGGCTTATCACCTATTACAGCGCGATCGCAAAGGCGCGGCTAAACTAGGCATAGCCATAGAACGCGCCCTTACCGAATTACTGCATTGCGAGCTATGCAACGACTTTAGCGAAACGCCCATCTGCCCGCTATGCGCATCCAACGAACGCGACGCAACACAACTCGCCGTCGTTGAAATGCCCACCGACTTACTCATGCTGGAGCACACCCTAAGCTATCACGGTCTCTATTTCGTACTTATGGGACGGCTCTCGCCACTAGACGGCATAGGTCCGCGCGAAATACACCTAGACCGCCTCATACAACGCGCCAGCAACGGCATCGTTAAAGAAGTCATCCTCGCCACTAATTTCACTATGGAAGGCGAAGCCACCGCCCACGCCATTACCGAGCTACTGCACGCACGCGGCATCACCGTCAGTCGCATTGCCCGTGGCGTACCCGTAGGCGGCGAACTCGAACACATAGATTCAGGCACGCTCGCGCAGGCACTGACTGATAGACGACGTTATGATGCAAATTAAAACATCAAAAACCACATATCCATCAAGGCAATATCATACAATGAAAGCACGAGCACCACGCAATCGAACCCTAGTCGTCAATCAAGACGAAGCTGATATCCTCATGCGCCAAACCATTTCATTGGGTAGCCCCGTTATGGCAAATGAAATTGAGAATAAACTAATTCATCAAGACCTATTTGCTTGCATAGATTTATTACCCGACGCTTTTATTGATCTCGCGATTATTGATCCACCATACAACCTAACCAAAAAATTTGGAAACAATAAATTCGCCAAAACCACGGCGACGTTATACGAAGAATGGCTTGAGTCATGGGTTTCAAAATTAAAAAGATGTCTCACAAGCACCGCTTCTATCTATTTTTGCTGTGATTGGCAATCCTCAAAATCTATGCAGTCAGTAATTGAAAAACACTTCATTGTGCGGAATAGAGTCACATGGGAACGCGAAAAAGGGCGTGGTGCAAATGCAAACTGGAAGAACTGTTCGGAAGATATTTGGTTTTGCACTGTCTCAGACGAATACTTTTTTGACGTAGAAGCCGTGAAATTAAAACGAAAAGTAATCGCCCCCTATCGCCATGCTTCAGGTGATCCAAAAGATTGGGAGGAAACCAGCAATGGAAACTATCGCCTAACACACCCATCGAATCTTTGGACAGACATCTCAATACCATTCTGGTCTATGCCAGAAAACACCGACCATCCAACCCAGAAACCAGAAAAACTCATCGCAAAACTAATTCTTGCAAGCTCAAAGTCGGGCGATTTTGTATTTGACCCATTTTTTGGCTCAGGAACAACATGCGTGGTTGCGAAAAAACTAAACAGGAAATTCTCTGGGGTTGAGCAGGAGTCAGAGTACTGCCAAATGGCCGTGAAAAGACTAAACCGCGCCGAATCGGACAGAACAATCCAAGGCTATCACGATGGGCATTTTTGGGAACGAAATAGCCTTGCTGACCAAAAACAAACCAAAAGCACGGATAACGAAACTCAAACTATCGTGGGGCTATTTGATGAACAATACAATTGAACAACTTGTAGCTTTCCTACGTCAACATAACAACATCAACGATAAGACCCAATTAGCAAAGTTCGCTGTTGACCGTTTTCAACTAACACAAGACAGGTCTGTTTACTACTGCCAGCACTTCGCAGTTAGGTTTAGTTCGTCTGCCTATCAAAACTTCGGGAACACAGTCCTTTCATTGTCAAATCTGCAAAAGTTTGATAATCGACCATTTATCGTTTGCTTGGTAACACCCTTAGGCAATTACACATACCTGGCCAACTCCACACTCCTCAAAAAAATCAGTCATAGCTCCCAAGAGTTACGTGAAAACAACATTCGAGGGAGCTTCAATGGCTCGGATATAGCGCGTATATTTGAAGGCATTAAAAATACGCCAGAAAATTTTGAACAATTATTTAACATCCATTTAGGACTGGGATTTGATGGTAACCTCACCCGTTTAGTAGAAGCAACAAACAACATCAGCCCCTCTGGCAAAAAATTCGAGGCAAATAAAACCCAGCTAGCGCAAATACTTCACGCGCCAGCAAGGGCAATCAAGTTCGTCGCGTCTCAGGATGCACAAACCCTCAAAAATGAGCTTGATGCAAAAGTAAATAAATTTAAGAACGAAATACTACTTGCGGCTTTGATCGAGAATGTCAATGTTCGAGGGCGCATAATTGAATACCTGATTGCGGGGGAGGATGATCTCCTACGTCAAGGAATCATCGACGCACTCCAGAAGGGCACAAACGACATTCCACAATTTAAGACAGAAAATTCATTAGGGGATTACGCTAGAGAATTCGACGAATTTTTCACGGAAACCGATATTAAAACAAAGATTATGATACTTAACTCCAATCCAAAAGCATACAACCTAGACAAAATGCTTGAATTCCTGTCCGCTGAACGATCGGTCTTCATGTTTTACTTTATTGGTGTTGAGCCAGGAAAAGCTATCAAAACCATTTTAGTCTCAATATTCCAAACGCAGTTACTGAACGCCACCATCCTGTTGAAACATTGGGCAGGAAGAAATTCGAGAGGCGTTAGCCAGTTTGAGGGCAAAACCATTAGCAAGCTCATCCTGTCGCCTGAACCTGCTACCATCAACGAAAAAGAGTCCACCGATTTTCTCCGAACGCTTTTGACCCTATAAATTCCCAACATTGTGGTCAACTTCGACAAAGGTACTATATGAACGACTGTGATTTATGCACCACAGCAGGTGGTGAAATACTCTGGCAAGACGCTTTTTGCCGCGTGGTATTAGTGGATGACGCAACCTACCCAGGCTTTTGCCGTGTCATTTGGCATGAGCATATTAAGGAAATGAGCGACCTTAATCAGACTGAGCAGCACCGCCTCATGCGCACGGTTTTTGCGGTTGAACGCGCCATTATTGCCACACTCAAGCCCGACAAAATCAACCTTGCCAGTTTAGGTAACATGACACCGCACCTACACTGGCATGTTATTCCCAGATTTAAGCAAGACGCGCATTTTCCTAATCCGATTTGGGGTACGGTCATGCGTGAGAGCGCACCGCAACATGATAATAATTTAATCGCTAGTGTATTAAAGGCGACGTTGGCGCAACAGCTATCTTGACCACGCGTGTTTTCGGGAAGCACGCGCGAAAACAGCTACCATGCCCAACCTTACTTTCTATCACCAAACGTGCCTGATGCCGTGTCAGCACGTGTTTAACAATCGCCAAGCCCAAACCCGTCCCGCCCGTTTCGCGTGAGCGACCACGGTCAACCCGATAAAAACGCTCAGTCAAACGCGGAATATGGTGTGCATCTATCCCCTCACCACTATCGCGCACACTAAAACACAACTGTCTATTATGCCAACCCCAGTGCAAATCTATCACGCCATCTACTGGCGTATAGCGCACCGCATTGCTGACTAAATTACCCAACGCGCTACTTAATTCATCGACATTACCCATGATATTGTCGGCATTTTCCAGTGTCAACGTAATCTGATGTCGCCCCGCGCTCAAACTTTGCGCATCTTGATACAAACTTTGTATCAACGCCGTCATATCGACAGGCGCATCAAGCAACTTATTTTGCGCACTTTCCAGCCGCGACAACGCCAGCAAATCGTCAATTAAACGACGCATACGCTCGGTTTGTTGCTGCATCAAATCGCAGTACTTATGAAAATCCACTTGATTGATACTAGGCATATCCAGAAAAGTTTCCAAAAAGCCCCCCACTACCGTCAATGGCGTGCGTAGCTCATGCGACACATTCGCCACAAAATCGCGCCGCATCGCTTCAACCAATTCCAATTGCGTCACATCACGCGAAATCAGCATTTTTTGCTTATCGCCAAACGGCACCATCTGCACCGACAACGTCAACTCCTTGTGCGTAGGCGACTTCATCACCAGCGGTTCACTATAATTATGGCTAGTCAAATAATCCGCAAATGCCACCTGACGGATTAAATAGCCAATAAACTGCCCTCTATCAGCATTATCATCCAAGCCAAAATGGCGCGTTGCCGCAGGATTAAACCAATCTATCTGATCATTGCCATTGAGCATCACGATGCCATCAGGTATCGCTTGTGCGGCATGTTCAAAACGCTCCAACACTGCCGAAATTTTAGCCGTGCTGCGTTTTTGCCGCCGTAGCATTCTATCCAAGCCATAAAAAATATCGTCCCAGGCCCCGCTTGCCGTGGGTATCCGCGACCTGTCGCCATGCGCCAACCAAGCCACCAGCACCGCCATTTGACGCAAGTTATAGCCTATATAAGCCAGCAAACCTGCCACCAACAGCCACAGCGCAAGCAACCCGCCCCAGAACAACGCCGCCACCAACGTCACAAACAACAACGCGGATAAAGCCAATACAGGTCGCCACCAAAAATCCATTATTTTCCTAAATACGCTAAATTTGCGACGACAAACGATAGCCTGCGCCGCGCACCGTATCAATCAAATTATCATGTTGCGTCACTTCCAGTGCCAAACGCAAGCGACGTATATGCACATCCACAGTACGTTCCTCCACAAACACATGGTCGCCCCACACCTGATCCAGCAACTGCGCCCGCGAATACACGCGCTCGGGATGCGTCATCATAAAATGCAATAGCCGAAACTCAGTCGGTCCCAGCTCCAGCGGCGTACCATTACCCGTCACCCTATGGCTCACAGGATCTAAGCTCAAACCACGCACTTCAACCTTATCCTCAGTCATTTGTGGCGCACGGCGACGCAACACCGCCTTAATTCGTGCACTCAACTCACGCGGGGAAAACGGCTTAGTAATATAATCATCCGCGCCCGTTTCCAACCCCAGCACCTTATCACGTTCATCACCACGCGCCGTCAACATAATAATCGGCACACTTTTCAGTCGCGCATCCGCCCGAAACAAACGCGCCAACTCTATCCCGCTCATACCTGGTAGCATCCAATCCAACAACACCAGATCAGGCAACACATCACGCACAATCGCCAACGCCTGCTCGGCTGAATCCGCGCACAATACCGCATGTCCCGCCTGCGTTAAATTAAACTTGACCAGCTCCTGTATGCCCGCCTCATCTTCCACCAACAATATCGTTGCCGCCATCACGCGCCCCTTTAGACTTTAAGATTATAATACCCGACATAGCGCATCACGCCACACCATCATCACTATCTTATGACGAAGATGTGACAAATTCGTGACAAACGCAACTAAAAACAATTAAATTGGAAATATAAATGCTGGTATTGGGAATCGAATCTTCATGCGACGAAAGCGGCATCGCACTCTATGACACCGAAACAGGTTTGCTAGGACACGCCCTACACACCCAAATTGCCATGCACGCCGAATATGGCGGTGTCGTGCCAGAGCTCGCCTCACGCGACCATATCCGTCGCATACTTCCACTCACACGCCAAGTGCTCACCCAAGCACAACGCCAATTAAGCGACCTAGATGCCATCGCCTACACCGAAGGTCCAGGACTCGCTGGCGCACTCTTAGTCGGCACAGGCATAGCTCACGCCATGGGCGTTGCGCTCAACATCCCCGTGCTTGGCGTACACCATCTAGAAGGCCATTTACTCTCACCCTTATTATCCAGCGAACCGCCTGAATTTCCCTTTGTCGCCCTGCTTGTCTCAGGTGGACACAGCCAACTCATGCACGTCACAGGCATAGGCGAATACACATTATTGGGCGACACCCTAGACGATGCCGCAGGCGAAGCCTTCGACAAAACCGCCCAACTACTAGGCCTGCCCTACCCTGGCGGCGCGGCATTATCCAAACTCGCTGAAACAGGCAACGCCCAACGATTCCGCCTCCCCCGCCCCATGCTACACTCAGGCGACTTAAATTTTAGCTTTAGCGGCTTAAAAACCGCCGTCCTCACCCTCAGCCAAAAAAACCCACAAACCACCGACTACGCCGACATCGCCGCCGCCTTCCAGCTCGCCATGACCGACGTACTCAGCAGCAAATCACTCGCCGCACTCAAAGCCACCCGTAGCAAACGCCTAGTCGTCGCAGGTGGCGTAGGTGCAAACAAACAACTACGTGCCGCCCTCCAGCACGCCACCCAAAAAATAGGCGCAAAAGTCTATTTCCCCGAAATGGAGTTTTGCACCGACAACGGCGCAATGATAGCCTTTGCGGGCGCAATGCGCCTCAAGCACAGCGGCAAAACAGCAGGCACATTCACCGTCCGCCCCCGCTGGGATTTAGCCAGCGTAGTCGCACCGCAAACTATAAGCTAACAACGTTATCACACACACTAAACCAACATACGGAAAAAATGATGCGAATGTGCGAATGGGGTCAGTTCTAACTTTCCAACAAATTGCCGCCAATTTGTTGGAAAGTTAGAACTGACCCCAAGCATACACAGCGATATATCCAGCAATACGAATGTTTGATTGTTAGACCCCAATCATACATATATACGATATACACAGTACAAAACCATATTCACAACAAAACGAACTTTTTCGTGCTTTTCGTGGATAAAAAAATTCAAGTCTTTTGAAGATCAAGGCAGTTCATTTTAATGAGCCTCTATCCAATTATCCAACACCAAGCCAGGATAGCTTTTGAAATCACGCTCATTATTTGTCACCAATACCACCTTAAGTGCAACAGCATGTGCGGCAATAAGTTTATCTAACGCATCGCTCTTTTTATCCTTATTTGCATATCGAATCATTCCATACATTGCCGCTGCTGGAATATCAAAAGGGATCGCTGGAACATCCTCAAGTAGCAAAGCCAACGACCGCTGATCCTGCTCCTTGTTGACAGAGCACGCCACACCATACTGCAATTCAGCTAAAGTAACTGCCGATATGACAACATCCCCAAAATAGCACTCAGCAAAACGAGCGGCCACACTAGCAGGTTGATTTTTCATTAAATAAATACACATATTTGTGTCTAGCATATATTTTGGCATCATAACCTGTCTCGCGTAGCTTCTTCGCTCTCGTCCCGACCTTCGCGCATGAAGTCAGGTGAGAATTGGCTGAATTTATCGAGTGTATTTATTAAGCGTTTAGCCACTGGACGTATGCGAATCTCATCACCAATCCGCTCAATCTCCAGCTCAATATCATTACGGTCGTATGCTATGTCAGACGGTATTCTGACCGCTTGAGAATTACCGCTTTTGAAAACCCGCGTAGTACTCATCATTAACTCTCATTTATACTAGACATACACATACTAGCATACCCCGTAAAAAAGTATATACACGTAATCATAAGCCTTATATTAAATACACTGCTACACACCAACCTTTCGGTGTTACCGATCGAATAGCAACGAATTAAAATAAAAATACTCACACGAATAATGTAGCAATGTTAGAACTGACCCCAAACGGAAATAAGTAAACCCACCGCTAGATTCAGCGATGGGTTGGGGGCTAGCTACTGTATCAATTCACGCCAGATGATGCGTTTTTTCTGGTAGCCCGCAGACGAGGTTGCAAATTTAACATCGACCAACGTTGGTGTTGGGTTATCCGCTGTGACCACATTAACGACAGGAGTGTATGAGGTTCCTAAGTACATCACATTCAAACCGACTACCATTGCATTCGTTTTAATCGAGGCATAATAACTAGGGTTGTTATAAAGCACTGCGCCACCTGTTTGGTAATTCACATAGTTTATATAACCATAACCGCCAGGTGAGCAGGCTGTGTTGGTAGGGACGTTGGTTGGTGCAATCAATGTCCCCGAAACTAATTGTGAGCCAACGTTTTGACGCTCGCCGACATCAGGCAAGTTAATATACCAGCCACGTGATGAAGCGGGTACGGTGTTATTACTCACCGTGCGATAGGAAGTGCCTGACACAGTAGTAAAGGTTTGCTGTGTCAATACAGTGCGTGGATTCACTAGCGTGCTGGTTGCTTCAGGGTCGGTAATCGCATACAAGGTTTGCACTTGCGTATTGCTCAAATCGCTACCTTCTAGGTATTTACCCGTCCCCACAAACAACACCCGTGTGTTGTTGACCAAACCAAGCTCAGGTGCAACGGTGATGGGTTGTGCAGTTCCACTAGGGTCTAGTAATTGCGCAAACAGCATAGACGTACCCGCATTGATGTCAAACCGCCAAAGGTTACCTAGCAAATCACCACCATACACATAGCCCGCTGTATTGTTGGTACTCAAGGCACTGACAAAGTCATTGATTTGCGCCAAGCCGCTAGGGGTAGTGGTGCTACCTACCCCTGTACTAATACTACTGATAGTCGCACCTGTCGCGGCATTCAGCACCAGCAAACGCCCTACCCCGTCACCGACGTTGTTATAACCTGTAGTCATCAACACCACCCAAGTACCATCAGCTTTTTTGGTGATAATAGGCTTACCAAAGCTATAACCTAAGTTCGCATTGGTCGTGCTGGTGTATTCCCACAGCAAGCCAGGGCTGGTTGGATTGGTGATATCCAACGCATAATAACCCTTACCGCCGCCATGCAAACCGCCTACTAATATGGTTTTCCATGTCGCACTGGATGACGTACAGTTCGCCGTACAAATATCACCTATCGTAATATCACCGTTTACATAGTAGTTATGCAAATTAGCGTAGTTTTTATCGGCTAATTTATACATATTAGGTATCACGGGGGTAGGTACAAAAGCCCAGTTTTCATTACCCGTAGCCGAATCAAAGCTATGCAACATACCGTCATTCGTACCCAAATACACCGCACCCGCACGGCTGGATTGGGCGGTGATAAAAGCACTGTAGCCTGCATCGGCGTAACTATACACAGGTTTTTTAATATAAGTCGGCGTGGATTCTACTGCGTCACCTAAGGTTGCTTTACGTTGACGGAATACTTGGTTATTCACCGCATTCGCACCCGACATGTCATAACCTGTTTGACCACGTAAATAATTGACCATATTGCTGGCAGTCGCATTCGCCTGTTGTGCCGCACTCAGGCTAGTATATTGACTTAATAATGACGCATTAAAATAAGCCAAGTTCAAATTAGCAGGCGTGAAATCAACTAGTGTACCAGCACTCACCATTTTAATAGTGCGCGTATCACTATTTGCCGATACTTTGCTCGACAGCGTACCATTACACGCCACCGCCATAGGCACGCTACACGTACTGGTAGATGAGTCAAAAACGCCAGGAGATACGCAAGCCGCCGCTGTTGAGCCGCTAGTCACGCATGATTTTTGCGTACTGCCACTTGATGTATCAGTAACGACAACACTAGGCGAGCTACACACGTCAGCAGTAACGTCTTCCACGCACCAGTTAGCTGTTTCGCTCACGACACCTGTCGTAGTATTGATATTGCGTTGTTCAAGGTTACCCCACCAGTCTGCACTGGTATAGCTGGCGACATACGCATAGTTATCACCTGCTACAGGGTTAAGGTTACTCGTTGCCGCCGCCGCACCTGCACCCACTTTTGCGCTAATGCTCGATAACGCGGTATTCAGCCCATCACTCAATGCTTGTGGCGAGCCTGCGCTGAAATACTGCCCATTACCATTCACTGCCGCGTGCCATAAGTCGTCGGTAGTGGTTTCTGTGTTACTTACTGGCACAGGCCAATTCACCGTCCCTGCCACAATACCAGCATAATCTCCCGTAGTAGCGGTAAGGTAATCAGACTGATAAATCAACTGCCCGTCGCTACCCAAGCCCAAAGTAAACGTGGTCATATGTTGCTTGGTATTGGTATCGGTACTACTGGTGAACACATTATCTGTACAGACATCCGCACCGCCATTCCCCGTACAATTGCCTAAAGCACTGGTACGCAAATCGGTATCGTAATAATATTTGGTCGCATCTGCCAAGCTATTAGCACTCGCAGTCGAGCCTTCATATTTTGGTTTCGCAGTACCACTACCATCCTGATCTGTCATCGCGCTACCATCTATTTTTTGCACATAGCTATTAGATTCATTCCAATAACCGTCCGTTGACAAAATAGTGAAATTTTGTTGACATGAATACTGCATAGGGTCGGCAACCGAACCTAACTTATTTGCAAAATACTTACCCGCTTGCGAAATCGCCATACGCAATGGTGTGCCACCTGTAGGCAGACTGGCAAACAGCAGTTGATACCAGTTGTACTTACCCGTGGCATCAAATGTGGCTACAGGCGAAACGATACCTGTGTTATAAGAGCCACTGGAGTTATCATCAATCCGATTAAATCCTACACGAAAATTGCTCCCTATAGACTTAAACGCATTGCTCGTACCCGTTTTCATCATCTGCATACGGGTATGGTAAAAAGTGTACCAGTTAGCAAAGTTAGTCAACTCTTCATTCGCCGTACACAGCGTGCCTGCACAATCGCTACGCCCACCGCCTTTGCTGGTTGAGCCTATCGCTGGGTAAATCGCCGTTGTACCTACGGTGGGGATGATACGGATTAGGTTATAACCAGGTGCGCTGTTAGAGCCACCTGTCGTTGCATTCGTTTTAGTGGCAAATGTACTTGCTGATATGGGCATACTCCCTGATTTGGTAATCACGGGCGTTGCTAATGTAGTCTGTGCATTGGCATATACGGTTACCGTACCGCCAGAGACTGTCGCTCCATAACCTGCTGCCGCGCAGTTACCCGTGGCAGTGCCGTTACAGGCATTGATTTTATTCGCAATATCTAATGCCACCGCAGTGTAAGAAGTGCTTGCAGTAGTAGCGGCTGACAATATCTCAACCCCATTAACCTTAATACTGCTCACCGAAGTGCTGGATGAAGAAGATGAAACCGTAATGGTCGCCGTTCTCACACTAGGATAACGCGCATATTTATAAGTGGACGTATAAGATGCACGACACTTACCCGTCGCTGGCGCGGCTGCCTGTGTCGCACTGGCGGTATCACTACACCAGCGCAGTGAAGCGGCATATGGATAAGATGCCGTAGTCGCCGTACCTAAAACGCAAGTTTTCAAATCTATCGCAGTACAAATCTCACCTGGAATAAAGCCGAATATCTTGCCGTAAGCCGCACCCACACTGGTGCTGTTTAAGGTATCTATGGTACTGGTGGATTGCACTTTATAAGCATCGACTAGCACTTTTTTCCAGTTAGGTATCGATGAAGCAGTATCCGCCCCTGTCGCCAGACTCGTCCCCACTTGGCTAAGATAAGTCGTGGTACTCACTGTGCCATCAGGATTAAAGTTAGTAGGTGTAACATAACGTATGTTAGTGTCGTACATCACGCCATTAAATTTGGGATTGTTATATATAGTCACATCACCACTATAAGAACCTGCTTTATCAGGCAAATAATTCGCCCCCATACTCCCCGAATTATCAAGTATAAACATGAGGTTGGGCAATACTGTTGCGGTGGTCGTGGTATTCAATGGCGCGGTAGCCAGTGCCACTGTTGCCGCCTGACTAGGTTGGATAACGCCTAGCGCGATGAGTAGTATGAGTAGTATGAGTTTTTTCATGATGTGCTCCTTTTAATGACGAGCTGATTTAATTAGTAAACGCTTGAATGTAACTCACCGCATTTTGCGGCCCTGCTATTCGTGCTGTGATGCGGTATAAAGGCGCACCACCGGCGGTAGTAGGCGCGGGTGTAACAGCATTCCCACCACTCGAATTAGTGTTGGTAACAGTAGCGGCAAATAAGCAATTACTCGCTGTTGGCGTAGCGGCATTCGTAGTACACATACGCTCTATAACATAACTCGCTGTCAAACCTGCCGCCGTTAAATCTGCATTAACCAGCGCCGCCACCTTGCCCGCATTCGCCCAGCTGGCTTCATCACCGATATTAAACATGGTGGCAGTGCTCGCCGCGCCCGTGGTGTTGACGATGGCGTAATAACCGTCACTTGCTTTGCTATTGTTAAGGTATTGATTAGGGTCGGTCGGTACTGCTGTAGTGTCCTTGCTGGCGATAAAAGTCGTCACGGCATCCAACGCAAAATCCCCCGCCGACGTGGTTGCTTGCTTAAAGGCGATGTTACCCGCGATTAAGCTGTTCGTATCAACAGACCGCACGATTGCTAACGCCCCTAACGACATCACCACTAATGCAATCAGCGCAACGAGTAGCACCACACCTTGCTGTTTTTTAATTGAATTATTCATGATTTTCATAACGGCCATATCAAGCTACGTAATGGAATAATCGCCGTAAATACGCGATAACGGTAACGTTGCCAATTCGCATCATTACTCACATCTATCGCTGGCGCAGGGTCAGTCGCTGTGCCCGCCCACGCACACAGCCCTGTAGGCGATGCTGTTGTGAGTGAGCTACACGCATTGGTGACATTGGTTTTTTCTAACTCACCGTTCCGTGCAACTACCGCAATGCGTATGGCTTTAATGCGATTACGATTAGTCACCGTCGGCGTGATTGCTGTTGTGCCCCAAGTAGCCCCCGTTGCATCTACCCAATTCGCTATTGTGTCTTGGCTTGCCACAGCAGAAATCCCATATTGCACTTGGATATTGACAATATCAGATGCGATATTGCTTGCTACACCATTTTGCGTCAACACCAGCTGATTACCCGCTATGCTGTAAATAAGTTCATTCCATGCGTTCTGCAAACCACTAGGCGATAAGCCCTGACCCAGGCACGCAATACTCGCACCCGCGACAGCTGCAGCAGGTGCTGCTGTCAAACTGACGTGCGCGGCATCAGGGATGCCGTTCACCACCGCGCTATTGCAAGCCAAAGTACCATTCATGACAATAGCGGCATCACCGTTCTTACAAGCCAGACTGTTAGACACTGCCAAACTCGTCCCCGTCACACTGCTTATTTTAGTCACGGCAGTACCCATGTTATAAGCACCCGCACCAAAACGGAAAGTAACACTATCACTATTGCCCGCCCCCGCACCGCCATCCGTTACCGCTACAGGAAAAATATCTATCGCCGCTAACGCGCCCGCACCGTCAGGGTCTATTGCCGTCCCTAATGGGCAGTTCAATACGTTTACCGTGCTATCCGACACAGGCAAACCAAACCCCGCATTACCCGCATCACGCTGTATGCTATAGAGTGCTATCGTGCCATTGGTTTGAGCATCTGCGCCGCCTGTGGTGGTGCGTTTTAAGCCTTCAAAAGTTGAATAAACTTGCGCAATAACCAGCGTGGCGATTAGACCTATCACCAAGCCCACCATGAGCTCAACCAAACTAAAACCACGTTGCAAATAGGCATATCGCATCATGCCGCTCCTGCCACAGTCGCCAACATAACGTAATTATGCGCAACGTCACCAGGGGGTTGCCAAGCAATGGTAATCACCACTTGACCAGGTATGCCACTCGTCGCCGCTGCAGCGGTACAAACGCCATTAGGCAACTCAGTACAGGCATAGTCATAGTGATTGGCGATATTAGTAGGGTCAGCCCACATATTACCTAACATTTGTTGCGCAATGTACTGCGCCTGTGCACGGTATTGCGCTTGCGATGTGCTTTTAATCATCGCCGCCTGCAAGGCGACTATGCCCAATATTCCTATCGAAAATATCAGCACCGCTATCATCGCCTCGATTAACACCATACCGGATTGCGAATGTATATTAACCGCCGATTTTCGTTGATGTTTTATGTTCATATCCACCTCTTAACAAGCCCGTGTATCAGGTGCAACGACGTTAGGGTCGCACATGCGCACCGTGCCGCCCGTGCTCACAACCACCCGCAAATCGCGGCTATTAGCGGCAGTCAACGCAGTATTGTCCACATTCCAGCTTGTTGCCGTGGCAGTGCGCCCCAAGTTATTAAACGCCACTGGATTAACCCCACCCACAACCATAGTAAAGCTAACCGTAGCAGATGACCCATCACCCACAGTGTGCGACTGGATGTTAGCTGGACAGGTGGCGGTGACAGCTACGCACCCCACTTGCCAAGCACTGGTCGTACCAGCACCTGTTAATTGAAACTGCACCGCCGTATTACGCCGCACCGCCTCAGCACGTGCTAGTTGCAGACCATTCACCACAGATTCTGCCCCATTACGCAAGCGGCTGTTGCCTATCCAATCAGAGTACGACGGAATCGCCAAAATACTCAGAATAGCAATAATCGCAACGATGACCATCAGCTCTATGAGGGTCACCCCCGCTTGTTTACGTAGGATTAACATGTCATGCTCGATGAAGCTAACCAACAAGTATTACCCGCAACACCACCAACAGTGGAGGTTTTGGCGTTGTTTTGGTCTATGGTATAAACATAACCACTCATGTTTTGAGCCGCTTTGCCTGTAGCGGTAAGCGTATAAGTCGTCGCAGTAACCGCAGAAGTGTAAGTAAAATTCTTATCCGTCCCCGCTGGCGGCAATACCACCCCACCGACGTAAGTACGATTATCTTGATAATACTGCTCAAGTGCCACGCGTAAATTAGATAAATTACTCGTCGCCTCAGCCACCTTACTCCGCGCAACGTAAGCCGTATAAGACGGCAACGCAATCGACGCGATAATCCCAATAATAGCCACCACCACCATCAGCTCAACCAAAGTAAACCCATTATTTATACGCTTCATCACCATCCCCAAATAATAAACCACTACCATTACATCATAACCACCCCCCAACACAAACACCAACACAGACTGACTAGCGGTATATTTCCCATAACAAACGGCTCTGCGCTTTAGACTCTGCGCCCCCTTGTTTGGGGTCAGTTCTAACATTACTACACTATCGCTTCAAAATGCTTGATTGTTAGAACTGACCCCAAACAACAGAACTGACCCAAAACAACACAAATCGCTGTTTTCACTGCTGTATATGCACTGTCACGCCCGTATTGGTTATTTCTATGCGCTCTGGGGTGATGTTCATGCCTAGGAGTCGCAATTGCTCGGGTTTGAAGTTATAAACGGCCGCGCCGTCTAGTTGTTCGCGAACTAAGAGCGCGGCGATTTGATTTAGTCCTTCGGCTTGTGCGCTGGATAGGCCTGTGAAGCTGATTTTTTCTAGGCGCGGGTCTTTTAAGACGATACTGCGTTTGCTGGCATCGTAAGCTAGATTGGTGGTGAGACTAACAGTGCTGTTGAGGATGGCGTTATAGCCTAGCGTATAGACTTGGGCATCGAATTGTACGGCGATGCGTTTATCGGCTGGACGCGGTTGTACGCTGGGGTGGCTGATGGTTAAATCAAAAATGCCTAGGTATTTTTTGTCTATGGGGAATTTTTTATCCAGCGCGGTTTGCATTTCTGCACTGGTGAAGCTAACGCTACTGGGTTTAAGCGGGTTGCCCGCGCATCCTGTTAATAATAGGCTCACTAAAATGACGATAATCGAACGCATATTTACCCCGCACGTAGTTTTTGGAGCTTGTGTAGCCCTAAATGTATGTATGCCAAGCCTGTGTAAATGGGCGAAAACAGGTTGATGACGGGGATGAAGTGCAGGCACGCTAGTATCAACCCCATGCCGTAAAAGCTGGCTGTTTCGTTGTTGAGTATCTGCTCAAATTCTGCACGGCTGGCATGTTCAGCCAGTGCGTCGTAGCGGAATAAACGCTGATTCAAGTAGGCGGTAAGCAATAACGAAAACACTGCACCTAAGCCTGCGGCAAACCAAAATGGTAATGTAATCAACCACAAGCCAACGTAAACCAGCACCGCGATTAAGGCATTAAATAGGCTACCCAGCACTGTGCCGCCGTGTTCACGCGCCAGCTCGGGGTAATGGCGTACCGCAACATGGCGCACCATCATGGGCATGGCGACGATAGCGGCGATTAGCAATGCGCTAGTTAATGCCAGCGGCGTAATCAGCAACACCAGCAAAGTCACGCTTAACATGCTGGCTAACCAAGCAAAATCATATTGATCTAGCCATAATTCAGCAGGTTGCACCCAGCCATTTAACGCACTCAGCCAATCCGCCCAAAACAGCCAAGCCAGCGCACCCCATAATATCAATGCAAATATCACTGGCCATAATACGATGGCGAGTATTTTAGGATGTAGCAGGCTTTTTAACGCGCCAAGTAAGGCATCGAGTATATCGCTCATGCGGGCTGTGCGCTGTTGAATAGCTGAAAGAAATTACGTGTGGTCACTGCCCCTATGTGCGCCGCGCTATCGCCGCGCAAATCGGCAATATGTTCGGCGACATGCTTAACCCATGCGGGCTCGTTAGTCTTGCCTCGATAGGGTATCGGGGCTAAATAAGGCGAATCGGTTTCGATTAACATGCGCTCTAGCGGGATGGTGCGTGCGACTTCTTTTAACGCCAGCGCGTTTTTGAAGGTGACGATACCCGAAAACGAGATGTAAAAATTCATCGCCATTGCCGCTTCGGCGACCGCTAGGCTTTCGGTAAAGCAGTGCATCACGCCGCCGATTTCTGCCGCGCCCTCTTCTTGCATAATCCGTAAGGTGTCTTCTGCGGCGGAACGAGTGTGGATGATTAACGGCTTGCGGGCAATTTTTGCGGCGCGTATATGGGTGCGAAAACGCTCGCGTTGCCAGTCTAAATCGCCCGTCAGGCGAAAATAATCCAAGCCTGTTTCACCTATCGCGACGACGCGCGGATGTCCTGCAAGCTCAACTAATTGCGCCACTGTCGGCTCGGTTATGTTTTCGTAATCGGGGTGTACGCCAACGGAGGCAAAAATATGCGCGTGCCGCTCTGCCATTGCCAGCACGTCAGGATAGCGGTCTAGCTCCACACTCACACATAGCGCGTGGGTAACTTGATTGGCGTGCATGTTGGCGATAATCTCGTCCTCACGCGCGACCAAATCGGGGAAGTTAATATGACAATGCGAATCAACAAACATGGTGGTTACAAGGTATGGGTCGGGCGCACTGCTTTGAGCGCACTACCTAAGCCACTTTCGATTTTATTCCGCGCAAAAATACCGTTTTCATTATTATCAAATTGCACGCCTATGCCTGGGGTTTTGCCGCCGTGACAGCCGACGGGCGTAACCCACACGACTTTACCCGCCACGGGGATTTTGTTCACGTCATCCAATAACGATAACAACATAAATACTTCATCGCCTAATTGATAGGCTTTGGTGGACGGCACAAATAAACCGCCGCCTTTGACAAAAGGCATGTAGGCGGCAAATAAAGCTGTTTTTTCTTTGATGCTTAATGACAATACGCCTGGGCGTTGTACTGGTGGGACGGCACTCATGATTTTCTCACTCAAACAAATTAAGGTAATCCAGCAATATATCTTCTAACACCATTTGCACATTCAGCGGATGCGCAACGGCCGCTTTTGCCTGTTGTAAACGCGTTTGCCACAGTTGCAAGGGCTTTAACTTAACACGCAATGCAAGGCTATGCAATTGCTCGGCGTAATCAAGCTGATAATAGACACGCCCCGCTAATTTAGTCGCCAGTAAGTCTTGCGCCCATTGTTGCAACCACAAAATAATTTGCGCAAACTCAGCACCGCTTAATTTGGCATAACGGGCGGCTAAGGCTAGGGCGTTGGCTTTTTTACCCGCTAATAAATCCGTCAATAAGGCACGGCGGCGCGTTTGATAATCAGCATCAGCCAAATTCAGTGCCCGCAACGGCGAACCTGCCGCCAGTTTCAAGCACAATTGCGCCTCGCTCACACCTTGCGCTTGCAACCAATCCAATGCCACGGCCTCGTCAGGCAAATCAAACCCGACTAAGTGACAGCGACTCAATATAGTAGGTATTAACTTAGCCGCTTGGTCGCTCACTAATAGTATCAAGCTATTCGCAGGCGGCTCTTCCAAGGTTTTTAACAGCGCATTTGCCGCCGCCGCTTGCATGGCTTCGGCGGGGTAAATCAAGACGATACGCAAGCCGTTACGATGCGAAGTTAATTGCACAAAGTCTATCGCATGACGTACTTGTTCAACCGAAATCCATGCGCTTTTTTTAGCCTCGCTGTCGTCGCTTTCATCCAATATACTGGGTTGCAAAATGTGCATATCAGGGTGACTACCCTGCATAAACCAGTGGCACGAAGCACACGCACCACAAGCATCCGTTGCTTTATCGGCGTGTTCGCATAATAAAAATTTAGCAAAAGACAATGCCAGCGCGTGTTTACCCAACCCTGCCCGCCCATGCAATAACAATGCATGCGGCAAGTGTTGATTAAATGCCACTAAACGCCGTGCGCTGGCGATTTGCCAAGGGTACGCGTCAAGCATCTGCTGATACGCCTAGTAAAGTCGTCAACATCGTGCTTAATGCAACGCGAATCTCGACTATGCTTTGGTCGGTACGCACGATGCGGAAACGGGCTGGATATTGCGCGGCTCTGTGCAGATACATAGATCGCACACGGTCAAAGAAGGTGAGCTGTTCCTGCTCAAAACGATCAGGGTTAGAATGCCCGCGCACGCGCTCGTGTGCAACATCGACATCAACATCAAACAGCACTGTTAAATCAGGCTGTAAACCTTGTTGCACCCAGTTTTCTAAGATGCTCAAACGCGCTTCGGCAATGCCGCGCCCGCCGCATTGATAAGCAAAACTAGCATCGGTAAAACGATCAGATAATACCCAAGCACCACGCTGTAACGCGGGCTGTATGACTTGCGTAATATGCTCACGCCGTGCCGCGAACATCAGCAAGGCTTCGGTATCTATGTCCATAGACTGATGCAGTAATAAATCCCGCAATGCTTCGCCCAACGGCGTGCCGCCAGGCTCACGCGTGACCACGACCTGAACGCCACGCGCTTGCAGGTAGTCCGCTATCCACTGCAGATGCGTGGTTTTGCCTGCGCCGTCTATGCCTTCTAATGTAATAAATGCCATGATTGTGCTATTTTTGATAACGTGCAACGGCACGATTATGCTCAATGAGATTATTAGAAAAATAATGCGTACCGTCGCCTTTAGCCACAAAATACAGTGCATCACTGCTCGCAGGATGCAACGCCGCCGTGATAGCCGCCATACCGGGCATGGCGATAGGCGTGGGCGGCAAGCCTGCCCGCGTATAGGTATTGTATGGCGTATCGGTCTGCAAATCACGCTTATGTATATTACCATCGTAACCTTCACCCAGCCCGTAAATCACGGTGGGGTCTGTTTGCAAACGCATCCCTAGTCGCAGACGATTCAGAAACACGGCGGCGATGATAGGTCTTTCAGCCGCGACAGCGGTTTCTTTTTCAACAATGGATGCCATAATTAACGCCTCGGCTGGCGTAACGTAAGGCAAATCCGCCGCCCGCGTCGCCCAAGCGGCTTGCAAATGCTGTTGCATGGTGTCGTAAGCGCGGCGCAATACCGATACATCGGTGCTGCCTGCGTCTATATAATACTTAGCGGGGAAAAACCACCCTTCAGCCGACGTGAGCGGCACATCCAGCGTGCGCAACACATCCGCTACGGGCATCCCCTTAGTTTCATGCTTTAATAATGGTTGCGCATCCAGCGCATCGCGCATTTGTGCAAACGTCCAGCCTTCGATGAAAACAATTTCACGCAGGCTGGTGTCACCTTTAGTTAATTTATCCAATAATTGCAACGGCGTAACTGGCTGATTTAGCGTATAAAATCCCGCCTTTATTTTACTCGCCTTACCCAGCGCGCGAACCAATATGCGAAAACGCACACTGTCAGACAACACGCCTGCGCTGACCATTTGCTTACTCAATGCCGATAAATTATTGCCTGCCGTTAAACTAAACTCCATCGGCACTTGCTTTAACGCCAACGGCGTATGCGCGTAATAATACAAATAGCCCGCGCAGGCTATTGCGATAATCACGCTCCAGTTTATTATTTTTTTAATCATTATCACCCTCTAAATAGGCTCGTAATAACGGCGTGACCGACCCCGCCGCCCAATTTTTATCTGCCAGTGTGCGGATTTGCCAAATCCCTATCACGCTATTGACGACCATGACTTCATCGGCGGCTAAAATAGCCTCCTGACTTAATTGCGTGATGCGCACTTGCCAATTTAGTTGTTTCGCATACGCCAGCACACGCGCACGCGTCACCCCTGCGATACCGCATAAAGCCAAATCGGGCGTGGACAAAACGCCGTTATTGACGATAAACACATTGCTCATCGTGCCACCTATCACATTACCTGCCACATCCAACAACAAGCCTTCTGCGATAGCCGCATCCTGCCACTCTGCCCGCGCCAATACGTTCTCTAGCCTGTTTAAGTGCTTAATGCCCGCCAATCGAGGCTGGTGTGCCAGTCTCAGCTGACACCAACGCGCCGATATGCCCACGCTCAAGCGCGCGGGGTCAACATGCGGCAATGCACTTATCATGCTAATGCGCGTCGGCGTAGCCATAGCGGGCGGCGCATAGCCGCGCAAGCCGTCGCCACGCGTGACCATGAGCTTAATCACGCCAGCGTGATGTCCAGTAAACTGCGCTATATCTTGCTCAAACAGCGTTTTATCTGGGCAAGCCAACGCCAGCCGTGCGCAATCATCGGCTAATTTCGCATAATGCAAATGCCAGTTTTGCACCCGCCCAGCGACCATGCGCAGGGTGCGAAAAACACCATCGCCATAGCTCAAGCCTCTATCCGTTACCGCAATTTTATCAGCCGCATAACCGTCAACTAATATCATCATGCGCCCACGCCAACAGCACGTAGTAAACCTTTTGCCTTAGCCCGCGTTTCGTGTAATTCACGTTCGGGGTTGGAGTCTTTAACTATGCCCGCACCTGCTGAAAAAGTCAGTGTTTGCGCTGACAGCATCAGGGTGCGTATCAATATATTCAAATCCAAATCGCCATCCAAATTGATATAGCCCATGCTCCCCGTATAAGCATCACGCGGCGTTTGCTCTAATTCACGAATGATTTGCATGGTGCGGATTTTGGGGCATCCCGTAATCGTGCCGCCAGGAAACAAGGCTTTGATTAGTGCCACAGGGGTAATGTCAGGGCGTAACTGCCCGCTCACCGTGGATTCAATATGATGCACATGCTGATAAGTGGCGACCGCCATCAGCTCGTCCACAGTCACGCTACCGGGTACGCACACGCGTCCCAAATCATTGCGTTCCAAATCGACTAGCATGACGTGTTCGGCACGTTCTTTGGGGTGTGCCAGCAAATCCGCTTTAATTTGCGCGTCTTGCTGTGCGTCGCTATGACGTGGATGCGTGCCTGCTATAGGGCGGGTAATCGCTCGCCCATCTTGCACTTGCACTAAACGCTCGGGTGATGAGCTGAGTATGTATTGCGCATTGCCTAAGCACGCACTACCCGCAAAAGGCGCGGGATTTTGTTGCCGCAATGACTGGTAAATATCCGCCGCCGTGTTGTCAACCTGCCCACGCCAACGCCGTGATAAATTAACTTGGAACACATCGCCAGCGGCAATGTAATCCTGAATTTTAGCCACGCCAGCCAAGAAATCCGCGTCAGTTTCTTCGTGCATAGCTTGCACTTGCGCGGGCTTATAGCGCATGGGCGATAAACTGGAAATATCGGCGTTGATAGCGGCGATAGTGGCGGCACTTTCGGCAAAAACCCAAGTTTGTTGATGCGTTTTATCGACCATAATCGCGGCAGGTATGCGTAACAAAGCAGCTGTTGGAAAACCGCTCTGCGCCACACGCGGCGTGACGACAGGCTCGATTTCGTGCAACAATTCGTAACCCAAATACACGAACCAACCACCGCGAAACGGTAAATGTGCCATTTCTGCATTTTTTACTGTCGCACTGTCAGCCCATTGTTGCGCTAATTGCGGCAAGAAATCAGCGGCATGGTTAGCATCAAATAAATGCGTCGCCGCTGGATACGCCATGAGTATATCCCAGCCTGCACCAACAGCAGTTTCTAACAAAACGGGGTATTGCGCAGGAAACTGCGCGTGTAATGCCAATAAATCAGGCGGACTGCTTAAGCGTAAACTAGGCACGGGTGCGTTTTAAGAACAAAAACAGCGATAATCCACACCCTGATACGGGTGTGGATTATCGCTGTTAAAGTAATAACAACTAGACTTTACGGAATACCAACGTGCCATTAGTCCCGCCGAAACCGAACGAATTAGACAACGCTACGTCTATTTTCATATCACGTGCAATGTTAGGCACATAATCCAAATCACAAGCCGCATCCTGATTAAGCAGATTGATGGTAGGCGGCGCAACTTGATGGTAAACACTCAAAGCAGAATATACCGCCTCAACCCCACCTGCCGCACCTAACAAATGCCCGACCATAGATTTAGTTGAGCTCACTGCCGCTTTGTATGCCGCATCACCCAAGGCGAGCTTCATCGCTGCTGTTTCGGCCAAATCCCCCAACGGCGTGGAGGTACCATGCGCATTGATATAATTAACCTGCTCAGGATTCACACCCGCATTGCGCATCGCATTAACCATGCAACGTGCCGCGCCTTCGCCTGTTTCTACAGGGGCAGTCATATGGTAAGCGTCGCCGCTCATGCCAAAACCCGCTAATTCAGCATAGATTTTTGCACCACGTGCTTTGGCGTGCTCGTATTCTTCCAGCACCACCACACCCGCGCCTTCGCCCATGATAAAACCATCACGATCTTTATCCCACGGGCGGCAAGCAGTAGCAGGATCATCATTGCGTGTTGACAAGGCGCGTGCGGCAGAAAAGCCACCTATGCCTAGCGGACTTAATGCAGACTCGGCACCACCCGCTATCATCACATCAGCATCGCCATATTCTATCATCCGCGCTGAATCGCCTATGGCGTGAGTGGCTGTCGCACAAGCGGTTACCATCGCCAGATTCGGGCCTTTTAAGCCATATAAAATGGATAAATTACCCGAAATCATATTGATAATAGACGCGGGAATAAAGAATGGCGAAATTTTACGCGCACCGCTGGTGTTGTAAGTAGTATGCGTTTCTTCGATGAGCGGCAAGCCACCTATACCCGAACCGATATTCACCCCGATATTCACGGCGTTTTGTTCTGTAACGACCAGACCAGAATCTTTGAATGCCTCAATACCCGCCGCCATACCGAACTGTATAAATAAGTCCATGCGCCGTGCATCTTTGGGGTTCAAAAATTGGCTGACATCGAAATTTTGCACCTCGCCAGCGACTTGAGAAGCGAACGGACTGGGATCAAAGCGGGTAATCCGCGTGATGCAAGATTTACCCGCTGTGATATTTGCCCAGTTTTCCTGAACACCCGTACCTGCTGGGGAAACTATCCCCAACCCTGTAATAACGACTCTACGTTTCGACAAAACAGCTCCGTGAGGAATAATTAGGCTTGATGGCCAGTAACGTAATCAATAGCCGCTTGCACGGTAGTGATTTTTTCAGCTTCTTCGTCAGGAATCTCGCATTCGAATTCTTCTTCTAACGCCATCACCAACTCTACTGCATCCAGTGAATCTGCGCCTAAGTCGCCTGAGAATGAAGATTCTGTTTTTACTTCAGCTTCGTTCACGCCTAATTGTTCAGCGACGACTTTTTTAACGCGTTGTTCGATACTATCCATCTGTGTAACTCCCAAAAAATAAAATAAAGCCTGCCTATTCTAGCAAAGTTCAGAAAATAACCCAAGGTTATTCCATGTACATCCCACCATTCACATGCAAAGTCGCGCCTGTGACATAGCCCGCTTGCGCAGAAGCCAAAAAACCAACTGCGTGCGCAATATCGGCAACTTGCCCCAAACGCCCCAAAGGAATATGCGTGAGCAAGGCATCACGCTGTGCTTCAGGCAAAGCGCGGGTCATGTCGGTATCAATAAAGCCAGGTGCGATACAATTCACCGTAATGTTACGGCTACCGACTTCACGCGCCAGCGATTTAGAAAAACCGACCATACCCGCTTTAGTTGCCGCATAATTGGTTTGCCCCGCATTACCCATCGCACCGACCACAGAAGCGATATTGATGATGCGACCATAACGCGCCTTCATCATGGCACGTAATACGGCGCGTGACAAACGGAATACGGAGGTCAAATTAGTTTGTATGATGTCATCCCACTCATCATCTTTCATGCGCATTAGCAGATTATCGCGGGTGATGCCTGCATTATTGACGAGAATAGCAATATCACCATAGTCAGCCTGTATCTGCGCAATCACCGCATCGACACTCGCCGCGTCAGTGACATTGAGTGCTAAACCGCAACCTGTTGCGCCTGCTTGTTGCAAATACTCGCTAATCGCCGCCGCACCTGATGCACTGGTTGCCGTACCTATCACGGTGACACCCTGCCGCGCTAATTCCAACGCTATCGCCTGCCCTATGCCGCGACTTGCCCCTGTTACCAATGCTACTTGTGGCATATTCAACTCCTACGCAATTAAATTTTTGAATTCGGTCAACGCGTCAACGCCAATCAACGCCGTAGCGGCAACGCGCTCATCTATACGTTTAGTCAAGCCAGTCAGCACCTTACCAGGACCGCACTCTGCCGCCAAAGTCACGCCGTCATTCGCCATACTGCGTATTGTTTCTACCCAGCGCACAGGGCTATATAACTGCCGCGCCAACGCATCGCGTATCTGTTCAGCCTGCATATAGCTTTGCACGTCAGCATTATGCAATACGGGAATGACAGGCGTGTTAAACACCATGTTTGCCATTATCGCGCTCATTTTTTCAGCCGCAGGGCGCATTAACGCGCAATGTGACGGCACAGATACAGGCAATGCTAACGCACGCTTTGCGCCTTTTTCCTTAGCCAACGCCATGCCACGCTCAACAGCGGCTTTATTGCCCGCTATCACCACCTGCCCAGGCGAATTAAAATTAACCGCTTCCAACACTTCATCTTGCGCAGCTTCGGCACACACAGCACGAACGGTATCGTCATCCAAACCCAATATCGCCGCCATTGCACCTACACCTTCAGCCACCGCATCCTGCATGGCCAATGCCCGCGCACGCACCAATGGCAAAGCATCTGCAAAATCCAACACACCCGCCGCGACCATAGCTGTATATTCGCCCAAGCTATGCCCTGCCATCACATCAGGCACACGCCCGCCTTGCGCCAGCCAAGCGCGATAAGTTGCGACACCCGCAGTCAACATCAAAGGCTGAGTATTGACCGTTGCGTTCAATAATTCTGCAGGGCCGTCATTGGCCATCGCCCACAAATCCTGTGCTAAAATAGCCGACGCTTGGTCAAAAGTATCACGCACCACAGCAATGCCAGCCAAGCCCTGCATCATGCCGATAGACTGCGAGCCTTGCCCGGGAAACAAAAAAGCAAATTTCATATTTACGCCCATTTCACTAACACAGAACCCCAAGTAAAGCCGCCGCCAAAGGCTTCCATAAGCACAATATCGCCCGTTTTAATACGCCCATCACGCACCGCCGTATCTAACGCCAGCGGCACTGAGGCGGCTGACGTATTGGCATGTTTATCAACGGTAACCACCACATTATCCATACTCATACCCAGTTTTTTCGCAGTTGCCTGAATAATGCGGATATTAGCTTGATGCGGTACTAGCCAGGTCACGTCTGATTTTTGCAAACCATTCGCGGCCAAGGTTTCATCGACAATGGCATCCAGCGTTTTAACTGCCACGCGGAATACGGCATTGCCTTCCATTTGCATTTTATATGCGCCATCAACGCCAGCAGACACGCCGCCATTGACGCATAGCAAATTTTTATGACGACCATCTGCATGTAAATGTGTCGCGATAATACCTGGCGTTTCCGTCGCCGTTAAAATCACCGCACCTGCGCCGTCACCCCATAAAATACAATTGCTTCTGTCGGTCCAATCGGTAATGCGCGAGAGTGTTTCTGCGCCTATCACCAACGCACAACGCGCTTGCCCTGCGCGAATAAAGTTATCCGCTATCGACATCGCATAAACAAAGCCACTACACACCGCCTGCACATCAAATGCAGGGCAACCATTGGTTATGTCTAATTTAGCCTGCACTAAACACGCCGTACTAGGAAACACCAAATCAGGTGTCGTGGTGGCAATAATAATTAAATCTATATCATTCGCCGTAATGCCCGCCGCCGCCACTGCTTGACGCGCCGCCATGGTCGCTAAATCGCTAGTCGTTTGACCATCCGCCGCCAAGTGCCGCTGACGTATGCCCGTGCGCTCAGTAATCCATTCGTCGCTGGTATCGACCGTCGCGGCGAGCTCCTCGTTGGACATAATCCGTTCGGGCAGATAACTGCCTGTTCCTACTATTTTTGCGTACATCTATGCGACATCCTTATGCAATACGGCCATTTTTTCAGTAATTCTTTGTTGCACATTATTTTTCACTTCACGCGCAGCTTGCCGAATGGCGTGCTCAAACGCATATCTATCAGCACCGCCGTGACTTTTTACCACCACACCGCGCAAGCCCAATAACGTCGCACCATTATAACGACGCGGGTCCACGCGTTTTTTGAATGCTTTCAACACTGGCAGTGCAACTAGCCCAGCCAGCTTGGTCAATATATTGCGATTAAACTCTTCTCGCAACATGGTAGAAATCATTTTAGCCAGCCCTTCTGACGTTTTTAACGCCACATTGCCGACAAAACCATCGCACACGACCACATCGGTCGTGCCTTTATAAATATCGTCGCCTTCGATATTACCGTAGAAATTCAAGCCGCTATGACGTAACAGTTCAGCCGCCTGCTTAACAATTTCATTACCCTTGATTTCTTCTTCGCCGATATTGAGCAAGCCCACACTAGGCGCGTCACGCCGTTCCAAGGCGGACACCAACATCGCGCCCATGATACCAAATTGCAATAAATGCTCAGGCGTACAATCCACATTCGCCCCCAAATCGAGCACAAAGGTACGACCTTTAATCGTAGGTAACTCGCTGGCAATCGCGGGGCGTTCTATACCTGGCAACATTTTCAGCACAAACCGCGCCGTTGCCATCAACGCCCCTGTATTGCCCGCAGACACACACGCATCCGCCTCGCCCGACTTCACTAAATTGATAGCAACACGCATGGAGGAATCTTTTTTATTGCGCATCGCCAACGCAGGCGATTCATCCATACCGACCACTTCACTGGCATGATGAATGCGTAAACGCGCATCTTCTATGCCACGCAAAGTGCGTAGTTGAGTGCGCACCACATCCTCAACGCCAACAAGAATGACATGCAAATCAGGGTCACGCGCCAAGCACTTAATGGCGGCGGCAACGGTCACTTTCACGCCGTGATCGCCCCCCATCGCATCTATCGCCACCGTTATATTTTTAGTCATTTTTAACCTGATTAAACACCGCTCAGCAAAAGCCACTACCAAAACAAAATGCCGCAAGCGTACACTTGCGGCATAGAAGGTCAAGCCACCATAAACGCGATTTTAGTCGCCTTTGGTTGCAACAACCTTACGACCACGGTAAAAACCGTTAGGGCTGATATGGTGACGCAAGTGGACTTCACCTGTCGTTGGCTCAACAGCCAATGAAGGTGCGGTCAAGAAGTCATGTGCGCGGTGCATACCACGTTTAGACGGTGATTTTTTGTTCTGTTGAACAGCCATGTTAGTACTCCAATAAAAATTTAATGTTGCCGTTTCAATGTTGCCAATACCGCAAATGGGTTTGGTCGCTCGCTTTTCCCTTGTTCAGCCGTAGCTAAACATCCATCGTCTGGGTGAACTGGCGATACTGGCAAAGCCAACAACACCTCTTCCTCCAACCAAGCCTGCCAATCGAATTTATCCTCTGCTAACATCGCATCGGCTAATCCGTCTGCTACTTTATCCCACACGTCTAATTCTGCTTCGTTTTGCGCTAACCAAACTTGGCATTCTGTATCCAGATGCCACTTAAAAATCTGCGCACAACGATGACATAACAATGGCAAATCAGCGGTTAATTTGAGTCGCAAATAAGGGCGCACTGCAACACCGCCCTCGATAATATAATTCAAATTAACATCACCCGCCATCAACGCTGCCGCTAGACGTGGCAAGCTATCCACGTGCACGGCTCCTGATAAAACACTGTGATCCTGCGCAAAGGCAAGACTATTTATGGCAACTTGTTCCGACATAAGCCGCTCATGATATAATTTTCTCATTGCATTGTCAAAATAAAGGCTAACACGCGTGATTAAGAAGATACTTATAGCCAATCGAGGCGAAATTGCAGTGCGCATAGTACGCGCCTGCTCCGAATTGGACATTACCTCAGTTGCCATTTACGCCGATGCCGATCGCCATGCGCTACACGTTAAAAAAGCTGACGAATCATACAACATTGGCTCCGATCCCGTACAAGGTTATTTGAACGCGCATAATATAGTCAACCTAGCCGTTGCCAGCGGTTGTGACGCGCTACACCCTGGTTATGGCTTCTTATCTGAGAACCCTGCCTTAGCAGAAATTTGCGCCCGTCGCGGCATCCGCTTTATCGGTCCTAATGCCGACGTTATCACCATGATGGGTGACAAAATCCAAGCACGCAAAGCCATGATTAAAGCAGGCATCCCCGTGATTCCAGGTAGCGACCACAACCTAGCCGACGTAGAAGAAGCACGCCAACTAGGCAATAGCATAGGCTACCCCGTCATGCTCAAAGCCACCAACGGCGGTGGTGGGCGCGGCATACGTCGTTGCGACTCTGAAGCCGAACTGCTTAAAAACTACGACCGCGTCGTCTCCGAGGCCAGCAAAGCCTTCGGCAAACCCGAAGTGTTCATGGAAAAATGCGTCGTCAATCCTAAACACATAGAAGTTCAAGTATTAGCGGACAGCTTTGGTAATGCCATCCACTTATTTGAGCGTGATTGTTCAATACAACGCCGCAATCAAAAACTAATCGAAATCGCGCCATCGCCACAACTCACCGAAGCGCAACGTCAATATATAGGCAAGCTCGCAGTGCAAGCGGCAAAAGCAGTAGGCTATGAAAACGCAGGCACGGTAGAATTTTTACTCGATGAAGAAAACCAATTTTACTTCATGGAAATGAATACCCGTCTGCAAGTTGAACACACTATCACCGAAACCATTACAGGCGTTGATATTGTGCAAGAGCAAATTCGCGTTGCCAGCGGTTTACCATTGCAATACAAACAAGAAGACATCCACCATCGCGGCTATGCGATAGAATTTCGCATTAACGCAGAAGACCCTAAAAACCAATTTCTGCCTAGCTTCGGCCGCATCACCCGTTACTATGCACCTGGCGGCCCTGGCGTGCGTACCGACGCGGCTATCTATAGCGGCTACGTCATCCCACCCTATTATGACTCCATGTGTGCCAAGCTCACGGTATGGAATCTATCTTGGGAAAGTGCCATTGCACGCGGTCGTCGCGCTTTGAATGACATGGTCGTATTTGGCGTAAAAACCACCATACCTTACTATCTGGCCATACTGGGTAACGAAGATTTTCGCAGTGGCGAATTCAACACCTCATTCGTCGATATGCACCCAGAGCTGATCAACTACGATGCAGGACAGCCACCCGAAATGCTTGCCGCTGCGATTGCCGCTGCGATTGCGGCTCATAATGGTTTATAATTTATCCATAATTTACTTATACTCTAAAGATTGCGCACATCATGACTAATAAAGTATTTATCACCGATCTTGTCCTCCGTGACGGCCATCAATCTTTAATAGCAACGCGTATGCGTACTGAGCATATGCTCCCTATCTGCGCTAAGCTCGACAACATCGGCTTTTGGTCGCTAGAAGCATGGGGCGGCGCGACCTTCGATGCTTGCGTGCGTTTCCTCAAAGAAGACCCATGGGAGCGTCTCACCAAACTACGCAAAGCCCTACCTAACACGCCCATACAAATGCTATTGCGTGGGCAAAATTTACTAGGTTATCGTCACTATGCCGATGACGTAGTGCGTGCTTTCGTGCAAAAATCAGCCGATAACGGCGTGGACGTATTCCGCGTATTCGATGCCATGAACGACTTACGCAACATGCGCGTATCTATCGAAGCCGTCAAAAAATCAGGCAAAATGGCAGAAGGCGCAATCTCCTACACCACCAGCCCTGTCCACAATATCCCCCACTTTGTAGAATTAGCAAAAGGCTTGGCAAATTTCGGTTGTGACACCATCGCCATCAAAGACATGGCAGGCTTGCTCACACCCAATGCCGCATTTGAATTAGTCACTGCCATCCGGGCTGCCACAGGTTTGCCCGTACACACCCACAGCCACGCCACATCAGGCTTGGCGAGCATGACACAGCTCAAATCCATAGAAGCTGGCGCAACGATTATCGACACCTGCATCTCCGCTTTTGCTGAAGGTGCTAGCCACCCAACCACCGAAAGCATGGTTGCCGCATTGGCAGGCACACAATACGACACAGGCATTAAACTCGACGATTTAGAAGAAATCGCCGCCTATTTCCGCGAAATCCGTAAACTCTACTGGCAATTTGAAAGCAAATTCACCAAAGTTGACCCTCGCGTACTCATTAGCCAAGTACCAGGCGGCATGATTTCCAACTTGTCTAACCAGCTTAAAGACCAAGGCGCATTAGATCGCATGGACGAAGTGCTGGCAGAAATCCCTCGCGTCCGTGAAGACTTAGGCTACCCACCGTTAGTCACCCCTACTTCACAAATCGTAGGCAGCCAAGCCGTGATTAACGTACTCACAGGCGGTCGCTACAAAACCATTACCAACGAAGTCAAACTCTACATGCAAGGCCGTTATGGCCAAGCACCAGGGGCTATCAACGCCGCTGTACGCGGCATGGCAATTGCTGATCAAGAAGTCATCACCTGCCGCCCAGCTGATTTAATTGCCGACGAAATGGACAAACTGCGTGCTGAAATCGAAGACGTCGCACACTCTGAAGAAGACACGCTCACCTACGCCATGTTCCCAGACCTAGGTCGCACCTTCTTACAAGAACGCAACGCCCACACCCTCACACCTGAAACCTTACTACCTATTGAAGCCAAAGCAGCGAGCGACTGCACACGACTCGCCGCCGATGAATTCCGCGTGACCTTGCATGGTGAAACCTACCACATCCGCCTCACAGGCACAGGACACGGCTCACAAACAGATCGCCCTTACTACGTATCTGTCGATGGTGTCACCGAAGAAGTCTTTGTCGAAGCCCTCAACGAAGTCGAAATCAGTGCTAACGGTAGCACAAGCAAGGCTAAATCGACACAAAAAACCAGCACTACAGGTCGCCCACGCCCCACCCATGCAGGTCACGTTACCACTGCTATGCCTGGCAACATCGTTGACGTACTCGTCAGCACAGGGCAAAAAGTCACCGCTGGTCAGGCAGTATTAGTCATCGAAGCCATGAAAATGGAAAACGAAATCCAAGCCTCCATTTCAGGCACAGTGATTAACTTATTCGTCGTCAAAGGCGACGCAGTCACACCAGACCAAGTGCTACTCGAAATCCAACCCGAGTAAAGCATTTGCACACCACCCAACCGCAACTTGTACTCGCCTCCACCTCGCCCTATCGACGGGCGTTGCTGCAGAAGTTGCAAGTTGCGTTTACCGTCGCCAACCCCAAAGTTGATGAAACGCCACTGCTAGACGAAACCCCAGCTTGCACCTCATTACGTTTAGCCGAGCTCAAAGCAAAAGCCGTCGCCCTAGACTTCCCCAGCGCACTCATCATAGGATCAGACCAAGTTGCCACCTTAAATGGTAGCCACATCGGCAAGCCAGGCAATCACGAAAACGCCGTCAAACAACTGCAAACTATGCGCGGTAACTGCATAATTTTCCACACTGCCGTCAGCTTATACAACAGCGCAACAGGCAAACTACAATCCCAAATCGTCCCCACCAGCGTCACCATCCGCCACCTCAGCGACGAACAAATACACAGCTACCTACACAAAGAGCAACCCTACCAATGCGCAGGTAGTGCCAAATCCGAAGCTATGGGCATCGCCATCATGGAAAAAATGGAAGGCACAGACCCTAACGCCCTCATAGGACTCCCCCTCATCGCCCTCACCCAAATGCTCATGAATGAAGGTTGGGACATATTACTGTGAAACCTTTTCGTGGATAAAAAATACTTATTTTATTGGGGTCAGTTCTAACATTACTACATTATTCCAGTCAAATATAGCAATGTTAGAACTGACCCTAAACAACAAATAGGGACATTTTTTGATGAACTCAGCTTTACCAGCGATATGCAGTTACGTCTATACTGGTCGGTTGTCCCGTTATCATTTCGCTGATTAAATTTGCGCTAATCGGTGCCATCGTTACACCGTAACGAAAGTGCCCAGCATTAGCATATAAATTAGTGATGTGTGGATGGGGTGCGATAGTTGGGATGTTGTCAGGCGAACCAGGTCGCAGGCCGCTCCAATGCTGAATAAATTCAGCTTGCTGGAGTGCGGGCAGCAATCTATACGCGGCTTGCATGAGCTGGTCACGGGTGGCAATGTCAGTGGATTTATCAAACCCCACATCTTCCACGGTGCTACCTACCAAAATATGCCCATCCAACCGTGGGATTAAGTAAACGCCTTGCTGGTAAAGCACGGTGGGTAACAAACCCACAGAAGCTTTGAATAGCAACATTTGCCCGCGCATGGGCTTGATGGTTTTTAGTGGCGGCGCAAAATCCAACATAGCTTGGCTCCAGGCACCTGCGCAAGTAACGAATGTATCTGCTATAAACGCACCTTGAGTTGTGCCCACACTGGCAATACGCTGATTTTTTACTTGAAAATCAATCACAGCAGTATGCTCAACAAGCCGCACGCCAGACGCAAGCACTGCCGCACGCAGGGATTTCACCAATCTCGGATTACGCACTTGCGCCACGTCGGGCAAGTACAATCCACCTGCATCCAGCGTATAACGCCAGCCATGCGTATCACACCAAGCCTGCGCCGTTGCTAAATCTAGCGGCGGCAACACCCGCATCCCACTCACCCAGTATTCAGGGTCAATACCGCTCAGCGCATGGATTTGTTGCGCCCAACTTGCATACAGCACTATCCCCGCGTTACATAAATCACTCACCTCAGGCGCGTATTGCCAAGGCATCAGCGGTGACAATATCCCGCCGCCTGCCCAAGATGATTCCGCCCCGCAGACACCCCGTTCCAATACCGTCACCTGCACCCCAGCCGTGCGTAAACGCAAAGCCGTTGCCAAGCCAATAATACCGCCGCCGATGATGAGAGTGTGGGAATGCAATATGCTAATACTGGTTAATTTTGATTCGCTAATTTATAGCACCAACCGCTGATTATAATATATCCACCCACCAATGTGATGCTGGGTCGATAACTTACTTAAAAACTTAGTCTGTGAGATGGTATTTATTTAGCTGGATACAACGGATATACAACGTACAACGGGGTCAGATACCGTCTTGAATAGCAAGCCCCTTATTAGCGAAATTAGCATCAAATGGCTTGCCAGACTTCACTACGCCATAGATAAGGTGGACGAGTTTACGCATCGCCGCGCCGATAACCGC
>JABFSE010000034.1 GCA_013140765.1 Sulfuriferula sp. | reverse complement strand
GTGGTCTTGTGTCGAGAAAATGTTGCACGAAGCCCAACGCACTTCTGCGCCCAGTGCTTGCAAGGTTTCTATCAGCACGCCAGTCTGGATAGTCATATGCAGACTGCCAGTGATGCGTGCACCTTTGAGCGGCTGGGTCACGGCGAATTCTTCGCGGATAGCCATTAAGCCTGGCATTTCGATTTCAGCGATGTTCAGCTCTTTGCGCCCCCATGCGGCAAGCGACATGTCGGCGACGATGTAATCTGGTGTGTTGCTAGTCATACTGTAATCCTTTGAATAGTTTAGCTAAATAATTTATAGACCAGCGGCAGACTTTAATTCTTCTGCTTTGTCGATAGCTTCCCAAGTGAATTCTGGCTCATCACGCCCGAAGTGACCGTAACTCGCGGTGCGGGTGTAAATAGGGCGGAGCAGATTCAGCGTTTGGATGATAGCTTTAGGGCGTAAATCAAAATGCGCTTCGACTAATTTTGCAATGCGTTCGTCACTGATTTTGCCTGTGCCAAAGGTATTGACCATCAACGAAACAGGACGCGCCACGCCAATTGCGTATGCCACTTGGACTAAGCACTTGGTTGCCAAACCAGCGGCAACGATGTTTTTCGCCACATAACGACCTGCGTAAGCGGCAGAACGGTCAACTTTAGTAGGGTCTTTACCAGAAAAAGCACCGCCGCCGTGAGGGGCTGCGCCACCGTAGGTGTCAACAATGATTTTACGCCCTGTCAAACCTGCGTCACCCATAGGGCCGCCGATAACAAAACGCCCAGTCGGATTCACCAAATAGCGCACGTCGCCATTCATCATCGCGGCAGGCATCACGGGCTTGATGATTTCTTCGATAACCGCTTCTTGAATTTGCGCGTGGGAAACATCAGGATGATGCTGGGTAGAAAGCACCACGGTGTCTATGCTTTGCGGCTTACCGTCAACATAACGGATAGACACTTGCGATTTAGCATCTGGACGCAACCACGGCAAACGCCCGTCTTTACGCAATTCAGCCTGACGCTCAACCAAACGATGCGCCAGATAAATCGGCATAGGCATGAGTGATGGCGTTTCGTCACAGGCATAACCGAACATCAAGCCTTGATCGCCAGCACCTTGGTCTAAATCCAGCCCTTGGCCTTCATTCACGCCCTGCGCAATGTCGGCGGACTGCTTGCCAAAAGTGGTCAATACGGAACAGGTGTTGTAATCGAAACCGATGTCCGAGCTGTCATAACCAATACGCTTCACCGTCTGGCGGGCAATCTGATTGTAATCTATCATCGCGTGGGTAGTGATTTCGCCCGCGATAACGACTAAGCCCGTGGTCACCAAAGTCTCGCAAGCAACGCGTGCGTGCGGGTCTTGGGTAAGAATGGCATCTAATACGGCATCGGAGATTTGGTCAGCGACTTTGTCGGGATGACCTTCTGAAACGGATTCTGAGGTGAAAATATAATCTTGCATGGTTCCCACGCCTTTCTGTTAATAATTGACCAAAAAGTAAGACGTGAGCGCCGTTGATGTGAAGACTGGTTCGAGCCTGGCGGGATAAACCCATCGCAACGCTCCTCAAACCGAACGACATTTTAACGGAGTATTGCGGGTATGTATAGTGAAGTCACTCAAAAAGCGCAGCGTGCGTCCCAGCGCTAACAAAACTTACAATCTCGCTAGATCCGCTACCGTACAGTTGATAAATCAAGAGAAAATCACCACCAATATGACACTCTCGATGGTCTATCCATTCACCTTAAAGCGGCAGTTTTTTCATGAACTACCGCTTATCCAGCAAGTACTAGCGCATAAAAATAGACCGTGACTATAGCATCACACCCTATTAAATAAAGCCAATCAAAAACTTACAATTAGCTAATTGCACACTACCAAGCGTAATCCACACTCAAATAAGCTGACCGCCCCATACTTGGCAATTGCCCGCCCACGGCAATGACGCTATTGGATACGCGGTTAATGCCACCTAAGTGATCATAATAGAGCGCGTCAAACAAGTTTTCTACCCCTGCGGATACGCGCCATGATTTATCGGCTTGCCAACGTGTACGCAAATTGACGACAGCGTAGCCGCTGGTCGGCTGTTCTTTATTATAAGCCGCCACATCGTTTTGCCGTTGGGCGATATTAAGCTCCGCTCGGTTAGTCCATTTACCCGCTTGTTGTTCGGCATACAAACGCGCACTCAGCGGCGCGATACGGTACAGATTATCGCCATTATCCAGATTCTTGCCGCGCACATAACTCAATGTACCGCCCACCGTGAGCGCAGGGCTAATCGCGTAATCCGTTGCTAAATCGATGCCGTACAGCTCTGCATTAACGTTCTGATATTGCAACACGGGCTTGCCGCTGATAATCACGCCTGTGGATGTGCCTTGAATATAATCGGTGACACGGTTGTAATACAGCGTAGGCTTGAATTGCCAGGCAGCCGTTTTCCACTCGGTCGCGGCAGTGATCTGGTTTGATACTTCAGGCTTGAGGTCAATGTTACCTAGGTAATTATAACCATCCGCCTGCCCTGCGCTGGATTGTTGCGACGACCACAAATAGCGTTCAAGAATACTCGGTGAACGCGTTTTACGCGCCACGCCAAACTCATAGCTTTGTACCGCGCTGGCGCGATATTTAGCCAGCAAAGCTACATCCACATTGTAATCTGTACGTTGATGATCAAGCGCGTTGAAATTGGTTTGCACCAACTGCGTAGCGGAGCTAGTCGCACTGTAGCCATAGATAATGTCGTCGGTATTCATGCTCACACGGTCAGCGCGTGCGCCCGCTAATAATGTCCAATCTGGCGCAACGCTGCCCAACCATTCGCCGTACAGCCCGAACCTGTCACGACGACTGTTATTAAACATATCCTTACGCGCACCGCCCAGCACTTGCGAATAGGCATTGAAATCGTTGGTCAGATATTCCGCACCATATTTGAAATTGCCCACTTTACTGCTCAACGTCACGCCTATATTTTTGCTATTCGCTGGTGCATACGCTTTCGTCCCAGTGTTAGGACGCAAGCTGTAGTTATCCATGAGATGGTCAATATCATGCACGTAAACACGCGCCTCAACCGCACCCACTGCGGTATTGCCGACATAACTCAAGCTGGCTTTATTCGCATCATCCTTAACCATATCCATAGGTAGCGCAGGCGTGCCCGCATCGCGAGTGTTGTGCTGACCGACATCTAAGCGAATTTGCCCAGATTCAACTTGATGCGCCCAGTAAATATCATGACGCGTGGTTTTGAAACCTGTGTCCGCCACAGTGCCGCGCGGGGTGACATAATTACCCGCACGTATATCCTCACCACGATAGCCGAAGCTGGTCGTTTGATTAGCCACCCCTAAAGTCGCGCCAACATTCGTCGCATCGTTGCCGCTGGTATAGCCTGCGTGTAATCTAACTTGCGGCGCGAGCTTGCCATCCTTAGTAAATAACGCAGGTGCAGACTTCACTATCACCGTCCCCGCGATACTGTCGCCACCTTGTGAAACAGGTGTAATCCCCGCAATCACATCAAGCTGGTTCGTGCTATCAATAGCCGCATAATGCAACGGCGGATCCATATGATTAGGGCAAGCAGGCGTAATATCCATGCCATCCACCAACACTTTGACGCGTTCATTAAATAAGCCGTGCAATTGCACTATGCCCGTTTGTGCGCCATTACGCACCACCGCCGCCCCTGCGGTTTGCTTTAATAAATCAGCCAAATCCTGATTATTATCACTCGCCAAACCATCAACAGTCACCGCCGCACCACTCATCACAGCCGACTTACCCACCACCGTCACATCAGGCAATTGATAAGACTCAGCCACTGCAACAGCAGGCATAGCCATACACACCGCAACCCATAATGGGCGATATTTCAACATCATCAGCACTCCATTTACGCACAAAACTGCGAATATACGGATTGCTGACAAATAGCGGAATGTGACAAATTGTCGCAGGGATAGCATCACTTGACTTATCGTTATATTTAATTGAATATAACGTTTTGCACAAGACCAGCCGTCAAATGAACGATACTTTGGAAATATCAGCCGCCAGCACCATAGAGCTAATCAACCTCAACCTCGCCTGCTTAATTGACATACGCCAACCATTTGAGCTGGAACTAGAAGGCGAAATTGCCACTGCGATACCGCTGCCATTATTTCAATTCAAACAATCTTTGGGGCACGCGCTCAACGAAACCGAGCAAGAGCTGCTCGATGCCGACCTCCCCAGCCCGCAAGACACACAGCACTTTTTGCAACTGATTAACAAGCTCCACTACGCGCAAGACTGCATACTCATTTGCATGTGCAACAGCGGACGACGTAGCCTGCACGCGGCACAGCTATTCCGCGAGCTAGGCTACCAACGCACGTTTTCCTTACACGGCGGTTATAGAATGTTGCAATCTATTTTGAACCCCGCCTAAAACCAATACTTAGGCCATTTTGCCGTGCGCGTGGCGTTGTTATAAATCAATGCCACGACAACCAGCACGACCGCGCCTATCAGCGTAGGAAACAGCAGGAATCCCCATGCGGGTTGCGTTAAGAAAATGATAACGGGGTTAGACCCCGCAGGGGGGTGTACGGTACGGGTGAGCATCATCAGCACTATCGCCAAACTCACAGCCAAGGCAACCGCCCACCAGTGCGCACCGAACACCGCGAGACTAACCAAGCCCGTCAACGAACTAATAAAATGCCCCGCAACCACGTTTCTAGGCTGAGAAAATGGCACATCAGGATAGCCAAATACCAGCACGCATGATGCACCGAATGAGCCTAATAATAAAGCACTCGCGGTGTAATCCGTGAACGCCGCCACTGTGGCTATCGCCAAAAAGCCGCCTAAGCCTGCCAATAAAATGCTGGTACGCGATGCCATCGCTGGCAATGCCGCGCCGTCGCCTGCTAATTTCACTAAAAATTTCATTATCGCGCCCCCACTACATCCGCTGTCCACATTCCCGCCATCCCCACATAGCCATCTAACGCCTGTATCCGTGCCAGCCAAGCCGTCACAGCGGGGTAATCATCTACACGCACGCCGCCCTCGCCTGCTAACGCGATATACGGATACATGGCAATATCGGCAATGCTGATGTGCGTCAGTGCCAGCCAATGATGTTGCGCCAGTCGCGCTTGCATGATTGCCAATAGCGAGTGCGTGATTTGTTGCGCTTCTGTTTCGTTAATAGCGCGACCAAGTTTATGCAGCAATCGCAACGCATTCGGTCCACGCGTCACCTCATTCGCCGCCGTTGATAGCCAAGCTGTCACCTGCGCGAGATCGGCGGCATCATTTGTCCACCAGTGCGCACCGCCATATTGTTGAGCCAGATAAACCAATATGGCCTGACTATCACGCAACACCAGTTCACCATCTTGCAACACAGGTACTAGCCCAAACGGATTGGTCGCCAAAAACGCAGCGGACTTTTGCTCGCGCTGTTCACGGTTTAACACCACACTGCGATACGGCAAACCCAGCAAAGCCAGCATCAATCGCACTTTGTGGCAATTACCCGATACGGGAAACTCATATAGCACCATCATCACGCCCCCTTTATTCATCATACAACTCACTATCTGCAGACGGCACAAGCACCATCCTCGGTATCCGCTTTTTACAATTACCGTAAACTTGATCCACACTTACACGCACATAGCGTTGTGCTAATGGAAAAATATCAATATAACTCATGGTGTTATCAATCACCTCAGCCCGCCCATTCAGCCGCACCCGCGTGCGTGACTGAAAATCCATAAACAACATGCCGATATGCCCGTTCACGAGGATGTTACCTAATGAGTTATATAGCTTATTCCCGCTATAATCGGGGAAAACCAAGGTTTGGCTATCTAGCACTTTAACCAACGGATAAGCCCGCCCCGCCACATCATATTCACGCCCACGAAAACTGCAATCACATTCACCTCGCGCATTGGCAGTAGCCATGAAGAAAAACGGCAGATTCTCTATCAGCGTCACCATGCCAGGCGGGATAGCCGTGCGCAACATTGATGGCAAATTATGCACATCCCAAAAACCTGCCACACCAAATTGGCTTTGAGCGATTTGCTCGCCCTCATGTAGCCACGTATTGATTGATGCACTCATCTGCCCACCTCCTTGTATATACCCACACTTTGCCCGATTTACGACATCACGAGAATAGCCAAGATGGGCAATTAACTATTACGAAATGTGGAATAATACAGCCATTAAATTCAACATTATTGCAAATAAAGTCGATAAAAATGGACAAGCTCCAGCTCATGAATGTATTTGTCGCCGTTGCGGAAACACAAAGTTTCGCAGCGGCGGCGCGTCAATTAGCTATGTCACCCCCTGCGGTCACCCGCGCCGTGACTGCTTTGGAAAACCAGCTCAAGGTAAAATTACTGATACGCACCACCCGCCATGTACGCATCACCGACGCGGGGCACGATTATTTAGCGCGAGTCAAGTCGATTATCCATGCTGTCAGCGAAGCCGACGAAACGGCAATGGGGATAAACGCAACGCCACGCGGGCATCTCACCGTTACTGCCCCTGCTTTATTCGGCAAAATGTTTGTATTGCCATGCGTAATTAGCTTATTGCAACGCAATCCTGCCATGAGCATCTCCGCCCTGCTATTAGATCGCGTCGTTAATCTGCTAGACGAAGGCGTTGATGTTGCTGTTCGTATCGGCGAACTGAGCGACTCAAGCATGAACACCGTCCGCGTGGGACAAGTGCGGCGGGTGCTCTGCGCATCGCCGCAATATCTCGCACAACACGGCACACCGCAAACGCTGAATACGCTTACTGGGCATACGCTGATTAGTGCCAGCAATTCGGGCAATACGTGGAAATTCAACACCGCCACCCTGCAAATCCAACCCCGCCTAGCCGTCACCACACACGATGCAGCGATAGATGCGGCTGTTCAGGGGCTAGGCATCACCCGCGTGCTGTCCTACCAAATCAGTGCACTGCTCGCAACAGGTGCGCTCACTACCTTGCTCGATAGCGAACAGCCCGCCGCCATGCCGATACACATTCTGCACAGCGAAGGACGGCATACGTCGGCAAAAGTACGGATTTTTGTTGACGCGATGGTGCTGCAGCTGCAAGGGAATGCCGCGCTACATTAACCGCATGACTATGCGCAAATTCGCAGATTACGCGTAAAAATGCTAAAATACCCTACGTTAAATTTTGCGTGAGTGTTCGCTTTGCGGCGTAAATTGTGAAAAAAATCTATATTAAAACATTTGGTTGCCAGATGAACGAGTATGACTCGGACATCATGGCGGATGTAATGCGTGATGCCGAGGGCTTAACGCCGACGGACGACCCTGCTGAGGCGGATGTCATTTTGTTTAACACTTGTTCAGTGCGCGAGAAAGCGCAAGAAAAAGTATTTTCTGATCTCGGGCGCGTGCGTGAGCTGAAAGCAGCCAATCCCAATTTGCTGATAGGCGTGGGTGGCTGTGTCGCCAGTCAAGAAGGTGCGACCATCATTTCTCGTGCGCCGTATGTCGATGTGGTATTCGGCCCACAAACCCTGCACCGTTTGCCTGAACTACTCGCCAAACGCCGCGAGACAGGTCGTCCACAGCTGGACATTTCATTCCCTGAAATCGAAAAATTCGACAATCTGCCCGAACCCAGCGTCGATGGCGGCGCGGCTTTTGTGTCGATTATGGAAGGCTGTTCCAAATACTGCTCATTCTGCGTCGTGCCCTACACACGCGGCGAGGAAGTATCGCGCCCGTTTGACGACATACTGGTCGAAATCGGCAAGCTCACCGCGCAAGGCGTAAAAGAAATACATTTACTCGGTCAAAACGTCAACGCTTATCGCGGCGTGATGGCGGACGGCGAAATGGCGGATTTCGCGCTATTGCTGGATTATGTACATGACCTGCCTGGTGTGGAACGGCTACGCTTTACCACCAGCCACCCACGCGAATTTACGCAACGCTTAATCGACTGCTACGCACGTTTGCCCAAGCTGGTTTCATTGTTACACCTGCCGGTACAATCGGGCTCAGACCGCATACTAGCGGCGATGAAACGCGGCTATACCGCACTGGAATTCAAATCTATCGTGCGCCGTTTACGCGAAGTGCGTCCTGATATGGTGATTTCATCGGATTTCATTATCGGCTTTCCAGGCGAAACCGACGACGACTTTGCCGCCACCATGAAATTGATAGACGACATCGGCTTTGATTCATCCTACAGCTTTATTTACAGCAAACGCCCCGGCACACCCGCCGCTGATTTGCCTGACGACGTATCACCAGCGGTTAAACAAGAACGTTTGTTAGCGTTAAAAGAGGCGGTGGATGTGCATGTACACAACATCAGCTTTGCTATGGTCAACACCATACAACGCGTGCTAGTGACGGGTGTGAGCAAAAAAGATGAGCGCGTATTAAGCGGGCGCACGGATAACAATCGCAGCGTGCATTTTATCGGCGATGCCAGCCTCATCGCGCAAATGGTCACTGTGCAAATCACTGCCGCCCAAACTTACAGCCTGCGTGGCGAATTGGTTAGCGCATAATGCAAATCACCTTTAGCCCCGTTGACAATCACAAGCTCGCTAATTTATGCGGCGTGCTGGAAGAAAATTTGCGCCAGATTGAAACCGCACTGGCCGTCACCATCAGTCGCCGCAGTGAGCACTTTCACATCAGCGGCACAACCCACGCCATGCGACTGGCGCAAAACGTATTACAGCAGTTTTACAAGCAGGCAGATCAGCCCATATCCTTAGAAAATTTGCAATTAGCCTTGGTCGAATTAAGCCACCAAACCACTGACGAACTCGCCGACGGCGCACCCAAGCTCTACACCCGCCGCAGTGATTTACGCGGACGCACGCCACGCCAAGTCGAGTACCTCAAACAAATTCAAGCACATGACATTAGCTTTGGCGTAGGGCCTGCGGGTACGGGCAAAACTTTTCTCGCCGTTGCCAGTGCGGTTGACGCGTTAGAGCGCGATTTGGTCAAGCGCATCATCCTCACACGCCCAGCGGTAGAAGCGGGCGAACGGCTGGGATTTTTACCAGGTGACTTAACCCAAAAAATAGATCCCTACCTGCGCCCCTTATACGATGCGCTGTATGACCTGATGGGCGCAGACAAAATGACCAAGCTATTTGAGCGAGGCACGATAGAAATCGCCCCCCTCGCCTACATGCGCGGGCGCACACTGAACGCCGCTTTTATCATCCTCGACGAAGCGCAAAATACCACGCCCGAACAAATGAAAATGTTCCTCACTCGTATCGGCTTTGGCTCTAAGGCCGTGATTACGGGCGATGTAACGCAAGTTGATTTAGCTCGCCACCAAAAAAGCGGGCTAATTGATGCCGCCGAAATTTTGCAAGATGTGCGCGGTATCGCCTTTACTCATTTCCAATCCGAAGACATCGTGCGCCACCCATTGGTGGCTCGCATCGTCAATGCCTACGAAAAACGTGACCTAGCCCGTGAAAATGCAACCCACTGACCCCAAACCCCGAAGACCCCAGCCGCGCCTGACTATCTCAGTCCAGCGCGGCACACGCGCAACTGACGCGCCCACTCGAACCGATATTATCCGCTTTGCTCGCGCCGCCATGTTGCGCGATATGGAAGCCACTGTGCGCATCGTCAATGAAAACGAAGGGCGGCAACTCAACGCAGATTACCGTCATAAAGATTACGCGACCAATGTGCTATCGTTCGTTTACGAAACTGAACCCAGCGTGCATGGCGATTTAGTATTGTGTGCGCCCGTGGTAACACGTGAAGCGGCGGAGCAAGGCAAAGATATTATTGCCCACTACGCGCATTTAATCGTCCACGGCGTGCTGCATTTACACGGCTACGACCACCTCGATGATGAGACGGCCGCCGTGATGGAAGCACTGGAAATCGACATCATGGCAAAGCTAGGCTATGCCAACCCTTATTCAACCTCGGAGCACTTGCATCATGGATGAACCATCTAAACCCAGCTGGTTTGAGCGATTAGGCGCACTACTCAGCCCAGAACCCGAAACGCGAGATGAGCTACTCGACATACTACAAGGCGCATACCAGCATAATCTACTCGATGCCGACGCACTGGCAATGATAGAAGGCGTATTGCAAGTGTCCGAAATCCAAGTACGCGACATCATGATACCGCGTGCGCAAATCGACATGATAGACATAGACGATACGCCCGATGAATTCATCCCCGCCGCCATCGAAGCCGCGCACTCGCGCTTTCCTGTATTCGATAAAAACAAAGACGACATCATCGGCATATTATTAGCCAAAGACTTATTGCGCTATTACGCCGAATCCAGCTTTCATGTACGTGAAATGCTGCGCCCTGCGGTCTTTATCCCTGAATCCAAACGCCTGAATGTATTACTCAAAGAATTCCGCGTCAGCCGCAACCATATGGCGATAGTCGTGGACGAATACGGCGGCGTGGCAGGCTTGGTCACTATCGAGGATGTGCTAGAGCAAATCGTTGGCGACATTGAAGACGAATATGATTTTGACGATGCTGAAGATGACATTATTCCTGCACAACACGGTCAGTTCCGCGTTAAAGCCACCACGGAAATCACCGATTTTAACGCCTACATGCAGAGCGCATTAGATGAAAGCGATTTCGACACCATCGCAGGGCTAGTCGTACATCAGTTTGGACACCTGCCTAAACGCGGCGAATCTATTGCCTTTGACGGCTTCAAATTTGAGATTTTACGTGCCGATAGTCGCCGCGTGCATACGCTATTAGTGGAAAAATCAGCACAAGCCGCCTTGTTATAATAAAATACCCCCACTTTAATTCACTGACAAACAAACACGATGAGCACACCACAAATAGGTATCGTCATGGGTAGCAACAGCGATTGGCCCATCATGCAACAAGCCGCACTGATACTCAAATCATTTGGCGTGCCGTTTGAGGCTAAAGTCGTCTCCGCACACCGCACCCCTGATTTATTATTCGACTACGCCAGCACAGCCCAAACACGCGGCTTACGGGCGATTATCGCAGGGGCTGGCGGCGCAGCGCATCTGCCTGGCATGTTAGCGGCAAAAACCATCGTGCCCGTATTAGGCGTACCCGTGCCATCCAAATACCTCAAAGGCATCGACTCATTGCTGTCCATCGTGCAAATGCCCAAAGGCATACCCGTGGCAACTTTCGCTATCGGCGAAGCAGGTGCGGCCAATGCGGCGTTATTTGCCGTCGCCATGTTAGCGGCAGATCACCCCGAACTAGCGCAAAAACTAGCTGACTTTCGCACCCAACAAGCAGCAACCGTATTAGCGATGGATTTGCCTGACCTGGTGGCAGAATGAGCACGACGATATTACCAGGTGCGACATTAGGCATGTTAGGCGGCGGTCAGCTAGGTCGCATGTTCACCATCGCCGCACGCACCATGGGCTACCGCGTCATGGTGCTAGACCCCGATACCGCCAGCCCTGCAGGGCAATTTGCCGATGAGCACATTTGCGCCGATTACGCGGATAAGGACGCATTGGCAAAAATGGCCTCAAGCTGCGCCGCAATTACCACCGAATTTGAAAACGTACCCGCCGCCACTTTGCGCTATTTAGCCGCACACTGTCCCGTGAAACCCAGCGCAGACGCGGTAGAAATCGCGCAAAACCGCGTTGCCGAAAAAACCTGGCTACAACAACACGGATTGCAAACCGCACCCTTTGCCGTCATCAACCATGCCGATGATTTCATCGCGGCGGCAGACAGCGTCGGCTTTCCCGCTGTGCTCAAAGTCTCGCGTTTTGGCTATGACGGCAAAGGTCAGGCACGTGTAGCCGATCTCGCCAGCGCACAAGCCGCGTTCGCCAACATGGGCGGCGAAACCTGCGTGCTAGAACGCATGTTGGCATTAGAGTGCGAACTATCCGTCGTCCTAGGCCGCAATGAAATGGGCGACACTGCCATCTACCCCGTCACTGAAAACATCCATGAAGCAGGCATACTCGACATCAGCATCGTACCCGCCCGCGTTGCCGACACACTCAGCGCACAAGCGCGTGACATGGCAACCCGCATCGCCCAGCAACTCAATTATTGCGGTGTCATGGCAGTGGAGTTTTTTGTTGTTAATGGCGGGCAATTAGTCGTCAACGAAATCGCCCCGCGCCCGCATAACAGCGGGCACTACACCTTAGACGCATGTCTATCCAGCCAATTTGAAATGCAAATCCGCGCCCTCTGCAACCTCCCGCTAGGCGCAACCGCACTGCACACCCCAGCCGTCATGGTAAATTTATTAGGCGACGCATGGGGCGACACCCAGCCCAACTGGGACGCGTTAATGCAACACCCGCAAGCCAAGCTACACCTATACGGCAAACAAAGCCCCCGCCCTGGACGCAAAATGGGGCATTTCACGTGTATAGATAATGACTTGAATACCGCGTTGGCATTAGCGCAACAAATACGCGCGGCGTTGTGACTCTGAAATCCCCTCATTAAATCTGTAAAGTTTAGTATGATTTCACCTATGGCAATACGCCATATTCACCATCTAAAATCTAGGAGCGCAACATAGCAGGAAAATTCGAATTAAAATTAGCAAAAAGTGGTCAATATCATTTCACTTTATTGGCAGGAAATGGTCAAATCATCATGCAGTCAGAGATGTATGAAAGCAAAGCTGGTGCAACCAACGGCATTGCATCAATACAGAAAAATGCGGCTGATGATCAACGTTACGACCGTTTAATATCAAAATCAGACAAGCCTTATTTTGTACTCAAAGCAGCTAACCACCAAGTGATTGGTCAAAGCCAAATGTATGAAAGCGTAGCAGCGCGGGATAACGGAATCGAATCAGTAAAGAAAAATGCACCTGATGCAGCAATAGTTGATTTGACCGTTTAGTTTTACGCCGACCCTAAAAAGCCAATCACCTAATGATTGGCTTTTTAATCCAACAGCTACTTAGCCAACAAACGCTGCCAGCCAGCCAACCCCAATTTACGCAAAGTGGCCATGTTGTTTGCATAAATATCGCTCGCTTCGGGAAAAGCGGCTACAGCGCGGGCGATGCTGTCTTCGCGCAGAATATGTAACATCGGATACGGTGAGCGGTTAGTGTAATTTTCGATGTCGTCCACATCAGTATCGGCAAATTGATATTGCGGATGAAAGCTGGCGATTTGCAAGGCATTATCAAATTCAGGTTCTGCCGTTGCGCCGTCTGCCACGTCGAGAAAATCGTTGTAATCGAGAAAATCAGTCAATACTAAAGGATGTATCAACAAGGTCGTATCGACTTCAGCGGAGTCAGCCGCCATGAGGAAATCCATTTCTTGCAGTAAATCGTCCAGCAAAGTCGCTTCTGTCTTAGCGCTACTCACCACATAACGGATTTGTTGCTTAACATGCACCGCTTTGGCAAACGGGCATAAATTCAAGCCTATCACCGCCTGTTCCAGCCAGTGTTGCGTGTCGGCAATAACAGCGTCTCGATTTATCATGCGGATGGTTGGGATAATTCGGCAATCAGCTTTGCCATCAAATCGCGCCCTTTAGCACTCATACCGCGCGTGAGCAGGTCAATATCGCGCTCACCATTGACAATGCGGCGCATGGAGCCACCCAGTTTTGCCATATCGCCACCCGCTTTTACCATCTGTTCAGCCATATTTGCCAACGCCGATAACGCGGCAACATCGCCCTCCGCGCTGGCTAGGATCATGCTCGCCAAACCAGGCGCGGCGGCATTAGGGTCAGCCGACTGATTAGGATTCGGTAGCGTCGTCGGGTCTTGAATACCGCGCAAAATTGCCTCGACGATAATCTTCTCATCGGCATCCAACTCAGCATAAATCCCACTATCACGCCGCCCCGCTATCACCAAACGCAACGCCGCCACCAGCTTACCCCAACCTTGTTGTTCAGCTTGCGCCAACATCGGGGCTAATTGATGTGTAAGCGCAGGTTGCAAGCAAGCCGTCGCCACGCCGTGGATAAACGGCGCGTAGCTAATAATGATTTGCTGAACGCGGTCGGGGAGTGCCATGTTATTTAAGCACTAGGTGGTACGTAACCTTGAACTTGATCAGCACCTTCGCCAAAAAAGTATTTTTCAACTTGTTCCATCAAGTATTTACGCGCTTTGATGTCGGCTAAATTCAAGCGATTTTCGTTCACTAACATAGTCTGCTGACGCAACCAGCCTGCCCACGCTTCCTTGGATACGCTGGCATAAATGCGTTGCCCCATCTCACCTGGCAAAGGCGGAAAATCCATGCCCTCAGCTTCGCGACCTAATTTGATGCAGTTTACTGTACGTGCCATTTTGTTGCTCCTAAATACTTAAAGATTGATGATGGTTTGTTCTTCGTCGCCTACGCGTGCACGTATCGTGCCGAGCTGATACACCGTTTCGCCTGCCGCGCTCAGTTGCGCCATCGCCGCTGCCGCCTGTTCAGCGGCAACTATCACCACCATACCGATACCGCAATTGAAAGTACGGTGCATTTCCGCATCCGCCACACCGCCGTGCTGTTGCAACCAACGGAATATCGCAGGTAGCTCCCAGCTATTTGCGTCAATTTCAGCCGTTAAATTATCCGCCAATATGCGCGGCACATTACCCGTCAAACCGCCGCCCGTGATGTGCGCCATACCCTTAACAGGCATAGTCGCCATCAACGCCAGCAACGGCTTCACATAAATACGCGTCGGTGTCATCAACACATCACGCAATGGCTGACCGTGAAAATCGCTATTCAAATCCACACCGCTGACTTCGATAATTTTACGAATCAACGAATAACCATTCGAGTGTGGACCGCTAGCAGCCAAGCCCAACACCGCATCCCCTGGGCAAATGGTACTGCCGTCGATAATCGCCGTGCGCTCGACCACACCCACCGCAAAACCAGCCAAATCGTACTCGCCCGCAGGATACATGCCCGGCATTTCGGCTGTTTCACCGCCTATCAACGCACAGCCAGCCTGCTCACAGCCTTGCGCAATGCCTTTGATAACTTGTTCAGCCGTATCTATATCGAGCTTACCGCAGGCAAAATAATCCAAGAAAAATAGCGGTTCAGCACCCTGCACCAGAATGTCGTTCACACTCATACCGACCAAATCGATACCCACCGTATCATGCTTATCCAGCATAAAAGCCAGCTTTAATTTAGTGCCCACACCATCCGTGCCCGACACCAGCACAGGCTGCTTATAACGCTCAGGCAAACCCATCAGCGCACCAAAACCACCAATGCCCCCCATCACCTCAGGGCGCATCGTGCGCTTCGCCCAAGGCTTAATACGGTCAACAAGCGCGTCGCCAGCGTCAATATCCACACCGGCATCACGATAAGAAAGAGAAGGTTGAGTCGGTAGCGTCACTATGATTTCCATGCGTTGATTTAATTAACGACATTTTAACCTAGAAAGATGATTTCTAGGCATAGATGTTATGATGGTGTGGCGCGGTAAGCGGTTGAATGTATTAAAGTTAGAACTGACCCCGTATAAATATACGTACAGCGGGTTCAAATGTATAATGTTGCTTTCGTTTTAGATATGGCGACATCATGACTACTGCTCTGCTTGAATCACACATTCCTTCTTTGCAACTATTATCGCGCGGTAAGGTGCGGGATTTGTATGCGGTGGATGATGAGCGACTGTTGATGGTGGCGACGGATAGGCTATCGGCGTTTGATGTGATTTTGCCTACGCCGATTGCGGGTAAGGGCTTGATGCTCACGGAGATTTCGCAGTTCTGGTTTGATTTGCTGGGCAAGGTGATGCCTAATCATTTAACGGGCGACGCACCTGAATCGGTAGTGCAGGCGAACGAGGTTGACCAAGTGACTGGGCGGGCGATGGTGGTGAAGCGACTGCAACCGTTGCCGATAGAGTCTATTGTGCGTGGTTATCTGGTCGGCTCGGGCTGGAAAGAGTATCAGTCCAGCGGTAGCGTGTGCGGTATTCCCCTGCCTGCGGGGTTGGCATTGGCGGCGAAGCTACCACAGCCGCTATTTACGCCATCGACTAAAGCGGCGGTCGGCGACCATGACGAGAATATCAATTATGCGCAAACGGTGGCTTTGCTCGGTGAGGCTATGGCGGCGCAAGTGCGTGATGCGAGTATCGCACTTTATACGCAAGCGGCTGAATACGCGCTGACCAAGGGCATTATTATTGCGGATACTAAATTTGAATTCGGTGTCGATGCAACTGGCAAACTGCATTTAATCGACGAGGTGCTCACCCCAGATTCATCGCGTTTCTGGCCTGCTGATGGGTATAAAACGGGGGCAAATCCGCCTAGCTACGATAAGCAATTTGTACGCGACTGGCTGGAATCTTCAGGCTGGAATAAGATCGCACCCGCACCTGCATTGCCTGCCGATGTAGCGGCTAAAACAGCGGATAAGTACCGTGAAGCGGTGGCGCGATTAGTCTGCTAAACAGCGTGTCAACAAAATTGCGCTGACTATCGTTATACTATCTATGTCGGATAGCTATTCGGCATTTTTATATATTTACTGGAGGTTTTATGAATAAAGTCTTAGCCGCACTCGTCATGTCCGCCGTATTATCTGCAATGTCGGTTAGCGCATTTGCTAAAACCGCACAGCAAGAAAAAATGGGCACGTGTAATAAAGATGCTGCCGCAAAAGCACTGAAAGGCGATGAACGCAAAGCCTTTATGAAATCATGCTTATCAGCCAAACCTGCTGAAGTTACCGCACCAGCCGCTGACGCTAAACCGCAAAACGCCATGACAAGTTGCAACAAAGCTGCTGATGGCAAAAAAGGTGACGAGCGCAAAAAATTCATGAGCTCATGCCTGTCTGCCAAAGGCCCTGAAAACATGAAGTAAAGTTGTGTGAGGGTGGCACTATGCCGCCCTCAAATCCAACGCCGCACGCGCTTGCAATACGCAGTATAAACATCACCAAATTTCGCTGTTAAATGCGCTTCTTCATGCGCGATAACCGCATAGCGCATCACCACCCACACCAACGGCGCAAAAAACAGCGGCCATATCGTTCCCATCAGCACCATTACTGCCAAATAAACCAACACATCGGCGAGATAAATCGGGTTGCGCGAAAACGCAAACGGCCCTGTCGTCACTAAACTCGATACGCCTTTATACGGGTTCACCGTCGTGTTGTGCCGCCAAATAGTCACCGCCGCCCACAACATCAGCACGAATCCTAACCACACCAACCCCCAGGCAATTTGTTGCACTGCATGGCTGGAAACAAAACCTAAGGGCACAATCTTCTCCAGCCACCAACTTAATCCCAAACCCGTAGCATAAACCAAAGGCGGTGGTGCTAAGGTGCGGGGGCGCGTGCTTAAATTTTCTGCCATCGGGATACTTTCTATGTTTGTGGATTAACTAAATGCGGGAGGTAAACTTCTACCAACTGCGCAACCAACTCAGCTTGTAGGATATCACGTCCTGTTTTCATCTGGTCTCGTGTAGCTTGCACTGCCATCCACCGTTTGAATTGAATAAAACTCAATGGCGAAATCGTGCGCATTCTTGCCATATAACCAGAAGGCGATACTATCATGGCAGAAAAAAGTGGCGCACTTAACAACGCACCTGCCCGTTTAGCTTGAACCGCTGAAAAATCATTTTCATCGTCAGTAAGTCGCAATGGATGTGGATCATTATCACCCGCTTCACGTCGAATAATATCGACTTCAAAACCTTTACTATTGACTGCAGTATAACGTTGGTCGGATCTCAACTCAAAAGTAGGGTCAACCTTTTGTAGCACACCCAACATGCTGGCATTCAAACGTGTCATCTGCGTTACAAAATGTACTCGCTTGCGAGTATCCCATAACAAATCAACATCCTGCGTTGCCAATGCTTCTGCTGAGGCTATTTGCACACCCGCTGCAGCTTCATACGCATACAAAGCATGCGTCCCAACCACGGTAAAGTATTCCGCCAAATTGGCACGTGCTAAACCTTGCAGTATATCAACTAAAATCTGTGGAGCACGGCCGACAAACAACGCTCTGTTTAACCGCTGATGCTTAATCAGTGCCTGAGCCAACTCATCACGCCTTAACTCCCTACTTGCTTTGGTATCAACAAATTTTTGATAAATCGCTACCGTAGTATCAGATTTAACACCCAGACTCTTTTGTGTGTTTTGCGGCGAAGTACGAATTAGATATTCCACCCCCGCTTGCCGTTTCCAGTACATGCCGCCACGCACTTCCAAACATTGCTGCACTGCAGCCTCCCAAGCGGTGAACACACTTAGCGCATCGACATATTGCCGCCGCGCATCTAGCGATATTTCTGTCAAACCTAAATGTGAAACGAGCGGAGATTTCGGTATATTTTCCATATTACTAACTTTATACGGAAAATTTATATTTTTCAATAAGTTGAATTAAAATAAACACAATATGCTATTCGCCGTACGCGTTGTTGCTGCAATTACTTCATTGATGTTAACACCACGCAAATCTGCCAGCACTTGTGCAATTTGCGGCATGTATTCGGGACTATTGCGCTGCCCATGTGCCCAAGCTGGCGACATATCGGGCGCGTCGGTTTCCAGTACGATGCTCTCCAATGGTAATTCTACGGCTAATTTGCGTAGATTAGTCGCTCGCGTGTAAGTCATTGCACCGCCAAAACCGAGTTTGAAACCCTGTTTAATAAACGCCTCGGCTTGTTGCGTACTACCATTAAACGCATGGGCAATGCCGCGACGGATGTTAAATCGGCGCAATTGCTTCATAATTTCATCATTGGCATAGCGGGTATGCAGCAATACGGGCAAATCAAATTCACTGGCGATTTTTAATTGTTCGGTGAAATAATAAAGCTGCTGCGCCATATCGACGTCACGTACAAATAAATCCAAGCCTATTTCGCCAATGGCAACAGGACGTTGCATGGCAACAATATCACGCAACGCTTGTAAATCAGCAGGCTGATGCTGGTTAGCGAATACGGGATGTAAACCGAATGCGGGGCGACAGATAGCATAATCCGCACACACTGTTTGCACCGCCGCAAAATTAGCCGCGCTCACTGCAGGCACAATAATCGCCGTCACCCCCAACGCCTGCACTCGCGCCACCACCGCCACGCGGTCAGCATCAAAATCAGCGAAATCTAAATGGCAATGGGTATCTATCATTACGCCGCCTGCAATTCAACTAGCACCTGCCGCACAGGCGCAGGAATCGCCGCTTGTAGCGCATCGACTATACTCAACCAACGCCCAGCGTTATCTTGTATCGTCAACGGCAAGCGCACTACGTCCACCCAGTGCGGCGTAATCATTAGGCTAAAATGGGTAAATACGTGCTTAAAAGCGGGTAGCTCGTACGCGCTGGCGATTTGCAATTGCCAATCATCGCGACAAGTCGCCAGCACGTCGGCATCCATAGCCAGCTCGGGAAAGCTCCACAGCCCGCCCCAGATGCCTGTCGGTGGGCGTTGCTGTAGCCAGATGCGTCCCGCATGATGCAAAATAACTATGCGCGTGGTTTTGTGCGGGATGGCTTTTTTCGGTTTCGGCGTGGGTAATGTCGCGACTTGTTGCGTAGCTAGTGCCGCACAACTCGCCGCCACAGGGCATACCTCGCAGCGTGGACGGCTACGCGTGCATAACGTCGCGCCCATATCCATCAAGGCTTGGGTATAGTTATCTACTTGCTGATTCGGTAATAATGACTCAGCCAATGCCCATAATTTGGTCTCAATTTGCTTCTCGCCCGTATAACCCGCAATACCAAACTGGCGAGTGAGCACACGTTTCACATTGCCATCGAGTATCGCCGCCCGCGCACCAAAGCAAAACGCGGCAATCGCGGCGGCGGTTGAGCGACCTATGCCTGGCAGGCTAACAATATCATTTATCGCTTGCGGAAATTCGCCGCCAAAATCCGTCTGTATTTTCTGCGCCGCCGCATGTAAATTACGTGCCCGCGAGTAATAACCCAAGCCGCTCCAATGCGCTAACACCTCATCTTGAGTCGCCGCCGCCAGACTCGCCAAATCGGGAAAACTGGCCACAAAACGCTGGTAATACGGTATCACCGTCGCCACCTGCGTTTGCTGTAGCATAATCTCTGACAGCCAAACGCGATAAGGCTCGCGGCTACCTTGCCAAGGCAAATCATGCCGCCCATGTTGCTGTTGCCAATTGATAAGTTGATGCGCAAAACTTGTCATACCCAAAGCATCCTAAATCATTTACAGTATGGCTATTATATTGCCTACCCACTCATCACCATGCACAAAACTGACTTAACGCGTACTATTCTAAGCATTAGTTTCATAGTTGGGCTGGCGACGGCGAGTTTGTGGATATTACGCCCTCTCCTCCCTGCGACGATATGGGCAATGATGATAGTCGTCACCACTTGGCCAGTCATGCTCAAGCTACAAGCGCGATTGCGTCATAAACGCGGGCTGGCCGTGCTGGTCATGACGGGTTTGGTAGTGATGATATTTGTTGTGCCGCTGACATTAGCGATTAGCACCATCGTGCAAAACACCGATTTAATCACGCAAACTGCTAAATCACTGACGCATATCCCCACTACCGCGCCCACTTGGTTAGCACAATTACCCTATATAGGCACGCACGCCGCGCAAGCATGGCAAGACATTGCCGCCACAGGGGCGCAAGAAATGACGAGCAAAGCCGCGCCTTACGCAGGGGTCGTGGTCAAATGGCTAGTGGCTGAGGCGGGGAATTTCGGCTTGCTATTCGCGCATTTTTTGCTGATGACAGCATTGGCCGCAGTGATGTTTATGTATGGCGAAACAGCGGCGCTGGGCATTAAACAATTTGCACGACGACTCGCGGGGGAACGCGGTGTGCAAGTGGTACAGACTGCCAGCATGTCTATCCGCGCTGTGGCTCTGGGGGTTGGGGTCACCGCTATCGTACAGGCATTGCTAGGCGGCATAGGGCTGGCAATTGCAGGCGTGCCGTTTGCGACCGTACTCACCGCGCTGATGTTTATGCTCTGCCTAGCGCAAATCGGCGTAGTGCCTGTATTACTACCCGCGACTATCTGGCTATATTGGCAAGGCGACACGGCCACGGCGGCAGGTTTGCTGGTGTGGATGGTGATAGTCGCCAGCTTGGACAGCGTATTGCGCCCCTACCTTATCAAACAAGGCGCAGATTTACCCATGCTACTGATATTAGCGGGCGTAATCGGCGGCTTGTTGAGCTTTGGTTTGGTGGGCATTTTTGTTGGTCCAGCGGTGTTAGCAGTCAGCTATACGCTCATACAGGCATGGGTGGCTGATACGCCTAATGCGCCATAATACGCGCCTCTACCAAGCCGCCCACACGTCCATGTAAATCACGTTGGTTATTGATACCTAGCTTGGTATAAATCGCACGCACACAATCACGGTAAACCGCCTCGCTTACACCTAACTGTGCCCGAATCTCACTGCCTGCATAATGCTGCATCAACAACTGCGCCATGCTGACCTCACGCGGGGTTAAATCAGCATCGCACAATACCGACATGATTGCGACCTGCTTAGGATAAATTTTATTGATACTAAAGCCAACCATACGCTGTGTTGCTTGCGCATCAACGGCATTCAACCAATAAGCACGTAAATGCAAATAGCCACCATAGACGGGAATACGTCGCTCAGGTAACGCACCAGACTGCACAGGTGAAACACGCAATTGCCGCACCAATGTCTGCATCACGGGGGGTAAATGTTGCGAGCTAGTCATTACACTGCCCATTAAACTGATTTGCTTTAACAAATCCGCCGCTTGCGTGCTCAAATGTAATAAACGACCATCCTCACTGGCTACTATCATCGCATCTCGTTGCGTCCACACATCACCCTGCGTTTGCGCAGAATGTGACAAACCGTGCTCCACATAACGTGCCGCACGCATGATATTCTCGACATCATCTGCGTCAAATGCCAGACCCGATGCACGAAACAACATCAGCGCACCCACAGGCTTACCACCGACTTCTAGGCGCACATCCAAGGTGTGATGATGCCCCGATGCGCGCACTAATAGCTGATAAGTATTACTGGCAAAATACGCACGCGGTATGGTTAAAAAATTCCCTGCCTTAGCCCAACCAGTCGCGTGCATAACATGCCCAACATTATAATCATGCGCACCGCGAAATAGCTGAGGCTCATTAGCAAATAGTGCCCTCACCGCATCAGGGCTGTCCGTATGATAAAAAAATGGGGGCGTATTCGCATCTGTCGCATCTAAATATAGCAACGCCGCATCCGCAGGAATAATCTCGGTAAGCAATCGCAATACCTCAGGCGCGATCACAGGCATATCCAACCCCGCACACGTCCATAACTTAAGCCGCTCCCACTTGCGAGTATGTTTTTTCACCATGATGACTCGCTCCCTGTTGCATTGCTGACGACTGTAGTAAGATATTTGTCAGCACAGGCATAAAGATACCAAACAAATACCAATCAGTGCAATGGTATTTTTATATCTATCTGTATCAATTTGTCACAGGGGTAACAATGTGTATTGCTTAGTTATTGGTAGCTATATGAATGCTAATTTTATGCAACTAGACCGCTTGCCTAGCGCAGGTGAGTCATTGCAAGCACACGGTGTATTTCAAGAGCATGGTGGCAAAGGGCTGAATTTGGGCGTGGGGCTGCATAGATTAGGCTTAAAGGTGCGCCTGCTATTAGGCATAGGCGCGGATAACGCAGGCAAATCAGCGCGTGAATTTTTAACCAGCGAGGGCTTGGATATGCGTGGTGTTTATGACCTACCCGCTAACTCTGGCTACGGCGTGGGCTTTATCGCGACTAATGGTAAAAATTTCCTCGCCGCCTACCACGGCGCAAACACCCTGATTAACGAGCAACATGTGCAGGCGCAATGCCAGAGTATGAATCAATTAGACTGGGTGTGTGCGCAATTTGAAGCACCCGACAACGCTATCTTAGCCGCCTTTGAAATCGGCAAACAACGCGGTGCAATGACTTATCTCAACCCATCGCCTTGGCGCACACCGTCAGCGCAAATGCTGGCACTCACCGATGTGCTTGTGGTCAATGCAACCGAAGCGGCGTTAATGTTTGCCTTGCCCGCAGCCGAACATTGGGATGCGCAAACATGGCTAACACAGCTACCGACCTTACCGCATCCTTACGCTTATCTTATTGTCACCTTAGCCGAACACGGGGCTATCAGCATCAGCGCATCAGGCGAAATACATCACCAAGCTGCTTTCAACATCACCCAGATAGATGCCACAGGCGCGGGTGATGCGTTTGGTTGCGGGCTGGTTTATGCGCTCAGTCAGCAATGCGACATAGCGCACACACTGCACCTTGCCAACGCCTGCGGTGCGCGGGTCGCCGCCAGCAAGGGCATACTTGACGCGCTACCGTACCCAACGCAAATAACTGAATTCATCGCAACGCAATCTAACTAACACCCAAATCAATGTGATAAGTATAGGCATCGCCACGGAACGTGCCTTCGACATACTCCACAATTTGCCCGCTGGCAGTGTAGGTTTTACGCTTAAACAGCAAACATGGTGACGACTGCTCAAAACCAAATACGGCGGATTCCTCCGCGCTACTCATGACCGCCTCTATGGTTTGTTCGGCACGACCTAGGCGCACATTGCATACCGTTTTCAAATAATCATAAATAGAGCCAGTCACATCCCAGTCCGCTATTTGTGGCGCACTGGTGAGATCATACCAAGCCACCTCACGCGACAGCGGCACATCGTCACCACAACGCACACGCACCAGCCGCAAAAACTGCGCGTGAGACGGCCGCCCGACCACAGATGCAATCGTTCTGTCGGTGACCACGGTTCTTTCTAATATGCGCGTGCTTGGCGTTAAACCCAATTCTTTCATCTCTTCAGTAAAACCTTTTAACCGCCCCAACTTGGGTTGCAAGTTAGGCACATCATTAACGGTAAAGCCAGCCCGTCCCTGACTGCTAAGTAAATTTTGCGCACGTAATTCGGTATAGCAACGCCGCACCGTAGTGCGACTTAACGACAGCTTTTCTGCCAACAAGCGTTCTGACGGCAAACTGTCTTGACCACTAATCTCACCCGCCGCGATTAACGCCACGATGCGCTTCATCAATTGCTGATAAACAGGCTCGGCAATGCCTCTATCGGGCATGAGCTTGGTAAAAATATCCTGCGTCATTTTGCCGACTTCCCATAACGTAATTTCATCACCGTAATCGTCGCGGTCAACACCGTCATGACTGAATTAGCCACGATAATCGGCGCATCCTGCTTAAAAATGCCATACAACAGCCACAAAAATAGCCCCACCGTAATAATCAAATAAGTCGGCAACGAGATACCACTCACATCTTTCGTTTTCCACGTCGTCCACACCTGCGGAATAAACGAAGAAGTCGTAAACGCCGTCGCCACAAAACCTAACATATCCAATGCCGCCATCACTATTCCCCCTAAAAACTAGCAATATACACGCTGTAGCGCGGCTTGGGTATGCGCACAGTTTAATCAACAGCCGCCCTCTAAACACCCCCAACTTAGGGGGGGGTTAGCTCGCCCGCTGCTCACTATAATGCCAGCATAGCCACGCTTAACGAAAGCCAAACTCATGCGCACACCTTTACGCTTATCCGCTCTTGCCATCACGACCGCGCTATGGCTTACTGCTTGCAGTCATTCATCCACCCAACCCACCCTGCTATCTACCAGTAACGGCATAAAAGCAGCCCAAATTCAAAGCTACCTACGCGACGCAGAAGAAACGCCCGCGACTAAATTTGCGGTGAAATGGCATCCCGATGTAGTAGCGGTTAGCCGTGATGCGGCTATCAAATCACTAGTTGCGATTAACCGTAGCGGCTCTGATTTCTTATTCGCCAACAACGCGCCCGTACTGGCACAACTCAGTACCCATAAAATTTTATTTATTTGGGGTATCGCCATCCGCCGCGTGGTCAGCGTGCAAAGACAAGGCGACTACACGCTGGTTCACACCCAAGCCGTGCCGTTAAACGAAGCCATGACCGACGCGGATATTCAATTCAACACCCCGCTCAATTTCAAACACGCCTACATCGGCACACATGCCGTGCCTAAACCTGTGACCAACCCAACCAGTAGCCTGTTTATCAACGCCGCTTACGCCGACGCGCCACCTGAATTACCCGCAAACAGCGACGACGAAGCAGACATGCCACCAGTTGACCCTACCCCATCGAACACCTACACAGGCAAAGCAGGCGATTTTGACTATGAAGTCGCTTACGCTATCAATGGCGACAAGCTCAACTTTGATTTAGAAGTACGCAAATCGGCTAACGATGGCGCAGGCGACACAGGCAAAGCAACCGCAGACAGCGGCGAGCTAGAAGTTGTCAACTCCGTCGCCAGCCTGAGCAAAGGTCTGTTCAGCAAAGGTTACGATGACATAGACATACGCCTGAAAGCAAACGGCCATTTGGCGGGTATTTCGGGCAATGACGCAATGAAAATCGGCAGCAAAATCAACATCGTTGATTCCAAAATACAGCTACTCAATACCGACTTCAAAGACTTAAGCGGCATGGTCAGTCTCAATGCCATTGCCCGCCTCGGCAACGAACACGGCACATTCCATCATAATTTCAAAGTCATGGACGTACCAGTGACTTTTAACATCCCCATTATTATCAACGGCGTGCCCTTTGTCGCCCAAATCGGCTTTAATTTCCTCGTCCAAATCGGGCTAAACGGCAAACATGCCGCGCTCCACACCTCAGGCACAGTCAATTTCAGCGGCAATGGCGAAACCAGCTTTAGCAACGGGCAAATCAGCAACAGCGGCGACGGCAGTGGCGACCCTGAGCTAGAAGACAAATCCGCCATGAGCCCAGGGGTATCAGGCTGGGTAGTGAGCGTACAGGTGCCCAAAGTCGGCTTTGGCATCGGCTTTACCAACGCCAATATCATGAGCTACATCGACCATGTCAGCGTCGCCTCTATCACCAACACGGCGGCTATCGGCTCTATTGTGCAATGTGCGCGTTACACACTGTCATCCACCGCCCATGTTGGCGCGGCGACCAACTTCAGCCCGTTGCCATTTGTCGGTCCTAAAGAGCTATTTTCTAAAGAAATTTTCAGCAAAGAACAAGTTATCACCATCCCCAACACTAAGGCGTGCCAACTATGAAACGTGCACTCATTATCGCCACACTCATACTAACGAACACCAGCGCACAGGCGGTTTTGCCAGGTGGGTGTTACCCAAAAAAATTGCCCAATATAGCCAGTCCATTAACCATCGCCGTACCAATGAAAGCAGGCGCATGGAAAATCACCGCGCTGGATGACCCTCACAGTACCGCCGAAGAAGTATGCGTTAAAGAAACCGAATGGCAAGCCTTTATGCACGAACGCGCCACCTCAGGTGAAGAAGGCTGTGAGCCTGTCAAATTCACCCAGACCCTGCTCAAAGCCACGTCCAAGCTACGCTATCTGCGCGTCGGTTACACTGAGATTTGCCACCAAGGTAGTAAAACCGTCACCCACACCAGCACCATAGACAGTGCCATTGCCGCCCCCCAGCCGTCAGCACTAACGCAATATCAGCTTACCGTCATCACCAGCATCGCAGGGCGCAAACAAACCGAAGTGCAACGTTATCGTTATGAACGCATTGGTAATTGCGTCGGTCAGCGCGGGGAGATTATTGGTGAATAAATACAGCCTAGCCATCATGACGCTGGTCAGCCTTTTCAGCACAGCCCACGCCAGCGAACCCAACATGCAGATGCAAACAGGCTGGTGGTCACATCAAGTGTATGACCTTCACAACAGAGAAATTATCGACAGCCGTGACAGCCAATGCCGTAGTGCACCAACCGACCACGACTTATGGCAACAGGTGAATGAAGAATTCAACAATTACGACGATTGCTACTCGCCGCACGTTAAACGGCACGGCAACACCATCATCGCCAGCATCACCTGCACTGACCTAGACGCAGACGAGCGCACCATCAAACGCTATACGCCCACCGCTTACGACAGCCAACACCGCATCATCGCCTACCGTAGCGAGGGCAAATTCACCCGACGCACAGCCAAACGCACCAGCGTTAAAAAATGGATAAGCCAAGATAAATGGCAAGGCGCGTGCCCAGCGAATCCCCCCAACTAGGGGGCTATTACCAAATTATCCAGCGCATACAATAACGCATCATTACACGGAGCCGCACCATGAAACGCATACTTTTACTCATCGCCATCACCACCGCCTACCCCGCGCTGGCACGTGACACCGCCCCCACCATGCCCATCAAAGCGGGCATCTGGGTACATAGCGCAATTGATAAAAATGGGCGCGTTGACACTAAAGGTGACATCGCTATTTGCGAAACCTTTACCGACCTCTGGCGCGACATACAACAAGGCGAGCAAGGTGAAGGCTGTGGCAAAACACATATCGCCATGCCCGGCGACCAAATCACCACCGATCAAGATTGCGAAGACGACATGGGCAACTCACGCACCAGCATCACCCATACCCATGCCGTTTACGTGCCCATCCGCGCAGGCGCGGGCCCCGTCACCGCATACAAAGTGATTAACACCTTCACCACCAAAAATCACGCGGGCAAAATCACTGCCCAAAACCAAGAAACCAGCCTGCATCAATGGCTACAACCCTGCGCACGCTCAGACGCAGGCAAAATTTATGACCGCACCCGTAAACAGTTTAATTAACACGAGGAAACTACCATGAAAATCAAGCAATTCGTTCTCACCCTATGCACCGCAGGCGCAATCACCAGCGCACAAGCAGATTGCACGATTTACAGCCAGGCCTATTACAACGGCTATCGCACCATCATTCACAACGGCACAGAACTACCACAGCTGTTTCAAGACTGGAACGACAAAATCTCATCTATTAAAGTCAGTAGCGATTCCGTCTTATACGCATGGGAACACGCAAACTATCAAGGCAAGGCTTACACCTTCCGCCAAAATACGGGCGTAGTCACACCGCAACTTGATAAAGCAAACGACATTTCGTCATTAAAATGTATGTCCGTTGCCAGCGCCCCTAGTGTTGAATTAATCATCCCGCCCGCACGCGCTGAAGCCGACATGTACCAAAAACCATCCCGCGTGAAGTTTGACAAGCCCATACAAATTGCCGCACGCCCACCTGTGAGCACCACCCCCGCTAACAACACCGCCAATGAGAATCACGACTATGAGGCACGGGATAAACCCATAGATAGACTACTCCCACCACATAGAACAGCACTGGAGCAGATATGCAAATCAGGCTACGTCAAACGCAATGCCTACGGCGGCGACCAAGTCTGCGTCACCCCTGCAATACAAGCACAAACCCAGCAAGAAAATCAGGCTGCTCGCATGTTGACTAAAGCAGATGGCACTTGCACCAGCCCGATATTTGTATGGCGATTGGCGGCAGAAATAGACAAAACCTGCGCGTCGCAATCCGCCCACCTGCAAGCGATAGACGACAACAACCACGCCGCAGAACGCTGGCAATAATGTTTAACTAGCCACTTTTACCCACCACCAAAGGAAACTACCATGAAAATCAAGCAACTCACCTTAGCCCTTATCGCATTGAGCGCATTCACTGGCGCACAAGCTAACTGCATCGTTTACACCGATACCGACTACACAGGCAAATCCATGGATTTAGCCAACGGCACTGAAATGCCAACTTTATCGCTGGGCTTTGACAATAAAATATCCTCTGTCGTACTCACAGGCGGCTCAGTATTGCACGCGTGGGACAGAACTGGTTACCAGGGTGAAGAGCTTCTCTTTGCCGACAACATCGAGCGCATAGCCCCGCAAGTAGGCAATGACAAAATATCCTCATTAAAATGCGTAGGCAGCAAGCCAGCATTACGCACCCCGCTAGACCCATCACCGCGCCCTATCGGCGGCGCACCATTGCCATACGGTCCTGACACCTGCAAACAAGGCTATGTATGGCGCGAAGCCTACCCTAACGACCACGTCTGCGTCACCCCCGTCAGCCGCGAACAAGCCAAAGCCGATAACGCCCAACGCCAAGCACGCATGGCCAGCCCACACGCAAAATCCGACAACGACAGCTGTGTCATGGGCTATGTCTGGCGCGAAGCCATCCCTAGCGACCACGTCTGCGTCACAGGCGACATACGCGAACGCACCAAGCAAGAAAACGCCGAAGCCGCCAGCCACAAAGTGCGTCCATAAACACATCCAACGCAAAAAAGCCCGCTATCTTTCAATAGCGGGCTTTTTATCGACCCAACCAACTCAACGCTTAATCGGGTCTTCGTTAGCAGGACCTTCTACTGTGATGGTGATGCTGCTGCCTGTGACGAACTCATTGCTGTGCTTACTACCCCAGCTAGGCGAAGTATGGTTCTGCCACATAGGATGCGTCAACGTCAGCGCATTCGTGCTCACCACCATGTTGGCATTACCATAAATATAAACCCCGCCATTTGCACCCCATTGATCTTTGCTCTTATTTTCATACAGCGATTTATCAAAAGGCGCATCAATTAAGCGAAACTCCCCGTTTGCCTTGTGCTCGCCTTGTCGGGCAACCATGTACTTAATCCCCATAGGCAAAATCTTGAAATGCGGATTGATAAAGCTCAAATCAACCGTATCGGTGTAGTCATGTTTGATAATTTCGCTATCTCCGAGCTTATACGCAAAACACAACATGGCCGTCCCCGTCACCAACACGCTAGGTCCGCGATTATCCGCGCCATCCACCTGTGCGCATTTAACCGCTTTGGCTGGAATCTGATCGGCAGTAATCGTTACTGTTTTCGTTTTCATCAACCCTGATAAATCTGGTTTCGCGCTATCGACGAGCTTGCCAACAGAGGGGATGCGATGGTTATTACCTAGCCCCACAGGTTTAACAACGCCTGGCGGAAGTTTCACGCCATCGGGCACGCTACCCAGCGGTGGGAGGCGACCACCTGTACCCGTGCCCGCAGGCGTGCCGCCACCTGACGGCGCAGTGCTGGCGACACGATTCGGCTGGTCCGCGTTTTCTGCTAACACTTGGGTATGAGAGGCCTGTGTCACACAGATCTTATCGTTGCTATCGACGCCACGCTCAACATAACCTGAAATACAATTGCCAAAAATACGTGTCGTGCCTACTGGATTAGTGTTTTCTGCTATCACCTGCGCTGGACGCTCCGATGTCACGCAAGCATAATCGGTTGCGGTGGCTTTTCTAAAGTATTGATACGGTGATTTGCAGTCTTTTTGCGCGTCTGGCGCGGCATACGCCACATTACAAACCAATCCAGCGATGATGACACTTAACGTTTTTTGCATATTTTCCCCCTAATCGTCGTGCGTAACACGGGTAGTTCCACTACCATCCACTAAAACAGCGACTTTATCGCCCACTTTGAACTCTTCATCTGCCGCTTGGGTCACGGCGATTTTGCGGCCACTGGCAAGTTTCACCGTGATTTCCAGCCCTTTTTGATGCGTCACGACTTCTTCTGCGCCTGCGCCTGCCACGCCGCCAGCGACACCACCGAGGATGCCGCCGACGATGCTACCTGTGCCATTCCCAGCTTTGCTACCCAAAATACCACCCACCGCGCCACCTGCACCTGCGCCGATAGGGGTTTTAGTGCCTTCAATTTTAACCACTCGTACTTTGGTCACTACGCCTTCTTCTACGTTTTGACCTGCGCGTGCCTGACCACGGCTGTAATCCGAACTGCCCAAACCACCCGCGCAGCCAGACAACCCCAATACCGCAACTAACATCAACCCGACTAATTTGCTCATGACCTACCTCCTTAACGTTTCACTAATTCAACCCGACGATTTTTTCTCCGTGTCGCCTCTGCCGCATTGCTTGCCACAGGGGCTGCCATGCCCGCGCCAAAAGGGATTAAGCGTGCCGATGCAATCCCATACTGCCCAGTCAAAGCGGCAACCACAGCGGCGGCACGACGGCGCGATAAATCGACGTTGTGATCAAAGTTGCCTTGGTTATCGGTATGCCCTGTGACCACCAGATTGACACTAGGATAGGCTTGCATGAATTTTGCAATTTCAGCCAAAGTAGGCTTGGATTCGGCTTTGATATCAGCTTTATCGGTATCAAATAAAATACCGTATAGCGATACACGCCCGTCTTTATCAATGGCTTTTGCCATCGCCGAAGCATCCAGGAAAACCAGCTTATCGGTATCCATCGCCTTGGTCTCAACCACTTGTACCAGTGCCGCGGGCTCCGTCCATTCACCAACCGTAATCGCCACATACACGTCACCGCTAGGCTGACGTAACCGCGCTAATTCATAACGCAAGCCCTTTTGATAACTTGCATTTTTGGTCGCGCTATCAATCGTGCCGCCGAACTGATAGTAGCCCGTACCTTTATCTGCCAGACATTGCGCTAAGGCACAGCTAAACAACACCTCAAAGCCTTGCGCCTGCAAACCCGCCTCGTAATTTTTTGCGACTTCCAATGCTGAACGCCCAGCGGGTCCGACGTAACGAATGCGTGTGGATTTGCCTTGCAAGGTCAGGCTATTAGCCGAGCTCAAGCCCCCACGTGTATCCAACGGTCGATTTAATAAACGCACTTCATCAAAGTCAGATTGTTTATATAGCTCCATCTTTGCGCCGTCGTAACGCCCGACATAGCTCACATCCTTACCAGGCTCTGCCGCTACAGCAGCGAGCGACGCAGTCAGCAAGGATGCGATAATAGTCTGTTTAGCCCAATTCACCATCTCTCCTTATTTAGTGTCCGAATAGCCAAAGCTCACTTGCGGTGTGCGATTGAGGAAATCCCAGCCGACCAGCGCGGTGCTGTTACGCATGTTGTAGCCACCGCCCAAACTCAAGCCCCAATTGGCTGATTTAGGGTAATACGCCACCCCAGCGGCAACCACGCCATTATCCTGACGGCGACTAGACATCAAATTCAACTGTATGCCCACATTGCCACCAAAGTTATACACCAGCCCCAACATCACACCAGGACCACCCACACCGACAGAATCATCTACTGCCACTGGCGCAGGCGCGGGCGGTGGTGGCGGTGGCGGACCATCTGCCAACGCCACTTCACTTGCCATTAACAAACTCAACAAAATCAAACTATGTTTCATCACAACTCCTTAACAATTAACGATAACTATCCCACAACCTATCCAACTTACTCCGCGCATAGCCCAACTCATCTCGCGCATCGTTTAATTCACCGTCTAATTGCGCTAAGCGACTGCGTATCTTCGGTTTTTGCGCAGGTGGCGTTTCTTTATCGCTCAAGTCACGCTCTAACCCGCGTTGTTCAGCTTTTAGCTTATCCAAACGGCGTTCTGCCTCATACACGCGATAGCCTGCTGATTGCAAGCGTCGGAAATCCACGTCGATATTCGGCGCACACACGCCCAGATACGATTTGCCCGCCAGCCCAACACGCACCGCATTGTCATAACGACAATACTGCCGCAAACCCTCTTGCCGCCCAGCGCGGTAGCTATTCACATCGACGCTGTAGCCATGCTTGGTGCACGATTCATAATAATCTGCCGCTGTATCGACGCGACCTTGCAAACCATCTTGCACACCCAGCCCGCGCCAATCCGCCACCGCGCATTCCGATTTGCTCAAGGTCTCGCATCCACCTAAAAAAACGCTGAATGCCAACAACCATGCTATTTGTACCAAACGCTTCATACTGCCCAGTCCTATTCAATTAAGCACGCTCATGCTAACCCAAAAAAATACCAAACTAGCCGCATAGCAACCACTTCCCCCCATAGTTGGGGGAGTTTGCATCACCTGCACACACACCATGGACAAAATAAACTAATATAAGCACATCCAAAAAGATACCAGAGAGGTTGCTCACTATGAATCAAGAACAACAGGATGCGATTCCGCGTGCGATGATAGGCATATTTGCTATCAGCCTGATTGCCGCCGCAACCGCACAATCTACTGAAGCGGATACCAATCCCTTTGTTAGCCAACCTGCCAGCACGTCAGCCGAGGGTGGCGAACGCGCCAAAATCCAGCAGTTAAAAATCAAAAAACAGGTAGATGGTGGCTGTGGCGCAGGCAGTTGCGCGGCAAAGATGAGTACGCCACGCACCCCGACAAAAAACATCAATATGAAAACGCAAGGAGCAAAACCATGAAAGGCCATACATTAACCGCACTCAGCCTGGCATTAAGCGTATTCGCACTCAACGCAGTCGCCGCCGTTCCTGCTGATTACCCTAAAATCAAACCTGGTCTGTGGGAAACGCAGTCGTCTGGATTTAACAATGACGGCAAGGTTAAAAGCATACGTCAGTGTATGGATGCAGCCACCATTGCTGAAAGTGAAAAAGCAGCCGCTGATTATGAAAAACAAGCTAATTGCAAAACCACTTATCAAAAACAGGGCAATACTTATATCAGCGATAGCGTCTGCAACGACAAAACCAGCGGTGTCATCAAAACCCACACAGAAGTAACACAATTGAATGCCAACAGCATCAAGTCTGTTGCCCGCAGCACCGTGAATGGCCAACCCATGAAAATGGGCAATAAAGTGATGGGCGATATGGTCAACACCAGCACCCGTATCGGTGATTGCAAAGCCAATGCTAAATCAGAAGGTGTGACACTGGGAAATGGTCAAACCGTCAACTTTGACGACCTCATCAAACAAGCACAACAATCTGCCAAGCATAAGCACTAGCCATGGATAATCAGCCGCCAAATCTCGACAAAATCGCTGAACTCCAAGCCAGGTTTGCGACCGCTGATGGTCGTAGCAAGCTCGGCGTTTGGTTGCGTGGATTAGGCTTAGTCGCTGTTTTGGTCGTTGTAATGCACTTAGGATTAGTGTCTTTCTGGTTTCAGCCCAGTTGTGAGGGCTGGGCGCAAACGCTTAACAAACCCGTTGCCAGCGTTGATTACAGCACCTCTGTCAGCAGAAACCACCACGCCAGTGGTGTTAGGAATTGTACAACAGGATGTTGCAAAGTTGAGTTTGTCGATGGTTCCAGCAAAAGCACCGCTTTTTCTAATGTGAGCTTCTGGAAAAGCTGGATGGCGATATTCCTTAATCTCGAAGTCAGCGTCGCCGTCGCTGCGGGGCTGGTATATCAGTTTTATCTACGCCGACATGGTGTGGACTTCAGGCGTTTATTTACCAAATAAATGCCTGATTTATTCTGCTAGATGTTTACTCACATTTAGCAGGATAAACTTACTCTATATTTTGTATCTGCTCACGCATTTGCTCTATCAGCACTTTCAGCTCCATTGCGACTTGCGTGGTTTCTACGCTCACTGATTTTGCACCCAAGGTATTTGCTTCGCGGTTCAGCTCTTGCATCATAAAATCCAACCGTTTACCGACTACGCCGCCTTTTTTGAGCATGTCACGCACTGCTTGCAAGTGCATGTTTAGGCGGGATAGCTCTTCGTCTATGTCGATTTTTTGTGCGAATAGCGCGACTTCTTGCGTTATTCGCTCATCGTCCGTGCGCCCTGTCAGCTCGGCAAAACGCTGTTGGATTTTTGCTTGATACGCGCTCATTATCATCGGCAAACGCGGTTGTATTTGCGTGATGTGCGCTGCTATTGCGTCCAGCCGTTCAGCAATATGCGCCGCCAGTTTTGCGCCTTCGGCTTGTCGGCTTAATTGCAATGCTGCCAATGCTTCGTTGAACAGGCTGGCTGTTGCCACGGGCAAATCTATACCCGCCGCTGGTGTGGCTAATACGCCAGGCCAGCGCAAAATTTCCGCTACGGATAAGGGGGTTGCTTGTGCAAATTTAGCGTTAATTTGTTGTGCCAAGTCGGCGAGTTCGGTTAATGCTTGCGCGTTAATTTGCGCGGCATTATCGGCTTGATTAGCAGCACTTAAACTAATGCGACACTCCAATTTTCCGCGTGTAATATGGCGTTGCACGTGCTCGCGTAATGATGATTCTAGCCCACGAAACTCGTCCCCCGCACGAAAATGCCACTCTAAATAACGCGAGTTGACGGTGCGTAAATCGACGCTTAATGTTTGTCCATGTTGATTCAATGTCGCGCTGGCATAGCCTGTCATGCTACTAATCACAAATCTTCCTTTACTTTCTGTCCGATAATCCCGAAAATTACACTTTGGTTCTGTTCTATACATATAATACTACTCATGACCACACCACCCAATAACGCACTGCCTAACGGTTACCAGTTAATGGACTACCGTATCGTTCGTAAAATCGGCGGCGGCGGTTTTAGTTTGGTCTATTTGGCATACGATACCAATGATCAGGCTGTTGCCATTAAAGAATACTTACCAGGTAGTTTAGTTAAACGTGGCGACAACGACTTAGTTGTCCCTATCACCGACGAAAACATGCAAACATTCCGCTATGGTATGCGTTTCTTCTTTGAGGAGGGTCGCTCATTGGCGCGTATTTTGCACCCTAACGTGGTACGTGTGGAGAATTTTTTTCGCGCTAATGATACCGTTTATATGGTCATGCGCTATGAGCGCGGCAAAACCTTGCAGGAGTTTATTCGCTCTCACCGTGGCGATGTAAAAGAGAGCTTTATCCGTCGAGTATTTGCCGAATTGCTCAACGGCTTACGTGAGGTACACACGCAAAAATTATTACACCTGGATATTAAACCATCCAACATTTATATCCGCATGGATGGCTCGCCAGTGCTCATCGATTTTGGTGCTGCTAGGCAAACGCTGACCAAAGAGCAACCAAAAATGATGACCATGTACACACCAGGCTTTGCCGCACCTGAGCAATATACCGACCCAACGCTGATGGGGCCTTGGACAGATATATACAGCATAGGCGCGACGATGTACGCTTGCTTGGCAGGGGGGCCGCCTATCGCGGCAGATACACGGTTGCTCAATGACAAGTTGATTCCAGCAAGCAAGGCCTGGCAAGGCAAATACTCGCCTGAAATGCTCGCTATCGTTGACGAGTGTTTACAGCTGGATCATCTCACGCGTCCACAAAGTGTATTTTCGCTACAAAAAGCCATCATGGAAACCCGTGATTTAGTCATTAAACCCCCTAGCATGTTAGACAACATACGCAACACCTTATACAAAGACATCTTTTAATTTTCTACTCGAGAACTTATATGCGCTTTTCTATCTACCAAGCCAGCCGTCAAGGCGGTCGTCGCTACAACCAGGATCGCATTGCTTACTCTTACAGCCGCGACGCTTTGCTAATGGTGGTCGCGGACGGTATGGGTGGGCACTTACACGGCGAAATTGCGGCGCAGATTACCGTAAAAGTCTTAGCCGAAACCTTCCAAAAACACACTCGCCCTAAGTTACGCGACCCAGCGAGCTTTTTACATGGCGCAATTCAGCGTGCGCATGATGCCATTAACGCCTATACCAGCAAAGAAAAACTACCCGATGCACCGCACACGACGTGTGTCGCCTGTGTGATACAGGATGATACGGTATGGTGGGCACACGTTGGTGATTCACGCCTTTATCTCTTTAGCGACAACGGGCTAGTCGCCCGCACGCATGACCACTCCAGCGTACAGCAATTGTGTGATGACGGCTTGATTACCGAAGATGAGATGAAAACACATCCAGATCGCAACAAGGTTTATAATTGCCTAGGTGGCTATTTAGTGCCCGAAATTGAAATGTCGCGCCCTATGCCATTAGCCGAACGTGATTCTATTTTAATGTGTACGGATGGCTTATGGGGCATGTTGACCACAGAGCAGATTGCGACCACGCTACGCACCTTTCCCCTCGCACGTGCGGTTGAGTTTCTCATGGATCACGCCGAGCTCCGCGCAGGTAAGCATGGCGATAATTTATCAGCCATTGCCATGACTTGGGAAGCTGACGATACCAATGACGGCCAGTCGGTATCAACCGTGGCCATGCCTATTAACACGTTCACCACCAAAATGGATGAATTCACCCCCACCCCTGCTGACTTAGCAGAAGATGAGGTAGAACGCGCCATTGCCGAAATACAAAACACCATTAAGAAATTTTCTGACAGCAACCGTTAAGGACACTCATGCGCCCCAGCCAGCGATTAAACAATCAACTCCGCGATATTCATATCACCCGCCATTACACTAAACATGCTGAAGGCTCGGTATTGATACGCTGTGGCGACACCCATGTTATCTGCACCGCCAGCATAGAAGAAAAAGCACCTGGTTTTCTCAAAGGCAAAAATCAAGGCTGGCTAACAGCAGAATATGGCATGTTGCCGCGTTCTACCAGCACCCGCATGGATAGAGAAGCGGCGCGAGGTAAACAGTCTGGACGCACGCAAGAGATACAGCGTTTAATCGGTCGGTCGCTACGGGCGGCAGTGGATTTACACGCTTTAGGCGAGCGCACTTTACACATAGATTGTGATGTTATCCAAGCCGACGGCGGCACGCGCACCGCATCTATCACAGGCGCATTTGTCGCCGCGCACGATGCGATTAACTTGCTCTTGCAACAAGGTAAATTATCCACATCGCCAATACGCGATTTTGTCGCCGCGATTTCTGTCGGCATCTACCAAGGCATACCCGTTTTGGATTTGGATTACGCTGAAGACTCAGAATGCGATACTGATATGAATGTAGTCATGACAGGTAGCGGCGGCATGATAGAGGTGCAAGGCACGGCTGAGGGCGCAACTTACAATCGCAGCGAGCTAAACGCCATGCTGGATTTAGCCGAGCATGGCATACAGCAACTTATCGCGCTACAACATCAGGCTCTCGCATGAACATTGTCATTGCCAGCAACAATGCGGGCAAACTACGTGAAATAAATCGCTTACTTGCGCCGCTAGGCTGTGAAGCACAGCCGCAATCACACTACAACGTGCCCGAAGCCGAAGAGCCGCACCCCACTTTTATTGAAAACTGCATCACCAAAGCCCGTCATGCCGCTAAATTAACAGGCTTGCCAGCACTCGCTGACGACTCAGGCATCTGCGTAACCGCACTAGGCGGCTCACCTGGCGTGCATTCTGCCCGCTTTGCAGGCGAGCCTAAATCTGATCAACGCAATAATGCCAAGCTCATCGCCGCTTTGGCAGGCAACCCGCAACGTGAGGCTTATTACTACTGCATGATGGTTTATTTACGTCATGCCGATGACCCACAGCCACTCATTGCCGAAGGTCGTTGGTATGGTGAAATCATTGACACCCCTCGTGGTGAAGCTGGCTTTGGCTATGACCCGCATTTTTTCATACCCGCGTTAAATAAAACTGCCGCTGAATTATCCAGCGCAGAAAAAGACGCGCTCAGTCATCGCGGGCAAGCACTCACTCAGCTCATCGCACAACTCCAAAACACCCATGCCATTACACCATAATCTCAGCGCACTGCCGCCGCTCTCGCTGTACATTCATATTCCGTGGTGCGTGAAAAAATGTCCCTATTGCGACTTTAACTCACACACGGCACGCGAAACGATACCTGAACAACACTATATAGCAGCATTAAGCCGCGATTTAGAAAGCGCGTTACCGCTCATCTGGGGACGCGGCATCCACAGCATTTTCTTTGGCGGCGGCACACCCAGCCTGTTTTCGGGTGAGGGTATAGATAGCATACTCACCACAGTACGCAGTTTGTTAAAACTGGATTTCTTCGCCGAAGTCACCCTAGAAGCCAACCCAGGTACGGTAGAAGCAACTAAGTTTAGCGAATTCAAATCAGCAGGTATCAATCGCCTATCGCTAGGCATACAGAGCTTTAACGCACAGCACTTACAACAACTAGGTCGCATCCACGATGATAAAGAAGCCCATCGCGCGATAGAAATTGCCGCCACCACTTTTGACAATTACAATCTGGATTTAATGTACGCGCTACCGAATCAAACCCTAACGCAGGCGCAACTAGACATTAACACCGCGCTAAATTACGCGCCGCCGCATTTGTCGTGCTACCACCTGACGCTAGAGCCGAACACACCGTTCCATCACCAGCCGCCCAATTTGCCTGACGACGACTTATCCGCCGACATGCAAATCATGATAGAAACGACATTAGCGCAAGCAGGCTATCAACATTACGAAACTTCCGCTTTCGCGCAACCGCAACGTAGGGCGCGACATAATCTTAATTATTGGCAATTTGGTGATTACCTGGGCATAGGCGCAGGCGCACATAGCAAATTGTCATTTCATGACCGCATCATTCGCCAAATGCGCCACAAACATCCGCGTGACTATATGGAGCAAGCACTGGCAGGCACGCCAGTACAGCTGGAAAACATCATCACGCCAGCCGAACGCGCGTTTGAATTCATGATGAACGCGCTACGTTTAACAAATGGTTTTGATATTAGCCTATTCACCGAGCGCACAGGCTTGCCCATTACCGCGATACAACAACAGCTCAATACCGCAGAAGCACAAGGTTTAATCAGCCGCGATTACAAACACATCATGCCTACCGCACTCGGGCAACGCTTCCTCAACGACTTACTGGCTTTATTCTTACCGACAACATGACGACACCCGCACAATTTGAACGCACCGAAATTCTAATCGGCGCAACTGGCATACAGCTATTAGCTAACAAACACGTGTTTGTCGCAGGCTTGGGCGGCGTAGGCTCCTATTGTGCGGAAGCCTTAGCGCGTGCGGGGGTAGGCAAGCTCACTTTGGTTGACCATGACCACGTCGCCGCCAGCAACATCAATCGCCAATTGCCCGCGCTATTATCCACAGTCGGATTAGCCAAAATTGAGCTGATGCGAGAGCGCATACGCAACATTAACCCAGCCTGCGAACTGACTACGCATCAAGTATTTTTAAGTACAGAAAACATGCTTGACTACGTACCCGCCGATGTAGATTATGTCATAGACTGCATAGACTCACTCAATTGCAAAGTCGCCTTAGTAGCCACCAGCCTACAACGCGGCTTAAATGTGGCATCGAGCATGGGCGCGGGCAATCGACTAGACCCGGCCAAGATAAAATTAGCCGACATCAGCAAAACCGAAATGTGCCCATTAGCTCGCATTATGCGCAAACGCTTGCACAAATTAGGCATACGCAAAGGCATATTGACCGTTTATTCAGACGAACAACCCGCAGACCCACTACCACCCGTTGCCGTTGACGGACCAGGCCGCGCACGCGCAGTGAATGGTACTATTAGCTACATGCCACCGCTGTTCGGACTCATGCTCGCTGGCGAAGTGATACGCAGGTTATTACTAACAAACAGCACAACAGATATATTAGAATAGCTGCCATAGCCTGACGCTCGTTAGGTCAGCATTATCTCAATTTTAGTTATTTTCGCGAAGATCGGGCAATAAAAAACCCCCACCGAATTTCGGATGGGGGTTTTTGTTATGGGGAGTCTGACGATGACCTACTTTCACATGGGTAATCCACACTATCATTGGCGCAGTCTCGTTTCACGGCCCTGTTCGGGA
>JABFSE010000008.1 GCA_013140765.1 Sulfuriferula sp. | reverse complement strand
ACTCATAATCCTTTGGTCGCGGGTTCAAGTCCCTCCAGACCCACCAGTAAATAAAGGCTTGCAGCGATGCAAGCCTTTTTACATACTAGCCGCAGTCGTGGCTCAATTCTTATCTTAATAACATGATTACCCTAAAAAATATAACCTTGCGGCGCAGTGCCAAAGTCTTGCTTAATGACGCATCTTTAACCATTAACCCTGGTGAGAAAGTGGGCTTGGTGGGGCGGAATGGTGCGGGTAAGTCAACCTTGTTTGGCTTGCTCAATGGTACATTGCACGAAGATAGCGGTGATTTTTATTATCCTAAGCAATGGCGTATGGCGCAAGTCGCGCAGGATATGCCTGAGACTGAAGAATCGGCTACGGATTTTGTCATCGGTGGTGACAGTCGTTTAGCCGAGTTGCGCGAGGCTTTACGTGTGGCTGAGGCAACTGATGACGGCATGTTAATTGCCCAAGCCTATGTTGATTTGGGTGACGCGGGTGAGCACGATGCCAATGCGCGTGCACAGGCTTTGGTATTGGGTTTAGGGTTTCAGTTGCATGAGTTGGATAGTGCGGTGAATAGCTTTTCGGGTGGTTGGCGTATGCGCTTGCAATTGGCGCGGGCGTTGATGTGCCCGTCGGATTTGCTATTGCTGGATGAGCCGACTAACCACTTGGATTTGGATGCGTTAGTGTGGCTGGAGGCTTGGCTTAAACGCTACACAGGTACGATGATAGTTATCAGCCATGATAGAGAATTTCTCGATGCGGTGACAGCGACAACTGTGCATATCGATTGCGCTCAATTAACGCGTTATGGCGGTAATTACAGCTTGTTTGAGACTTTGCGCTCTGAGCAAATGTTGTTACAACAAGCGACTTTTGAGAAACAGCAGGACAAAATCGAACATTTGCAAAAGTTTATTAACCGTTTCAAAGCCTCAGCCAGTAAAGCCAAGCAAGCGCAAAGCCGCGTGAAGGCGTTGGACAGAATGGAAAAAATCGCGCCTATGCTGGTTAGTGCCGATTTTACCTTTGAATTCAAAGAGCCTACGCATATTCCTAACCCAATGTTGTCGATTTCGGATGCCAGCTTTGGTTATGTTGCACAAGATGAAAATGGCGATGATTTGCCGCCTAAGGTTATTTTGACGCACATCAGCAAATCCGTACAAGCGGGGCAACGCATAGGCATATTGGGCGCAAACGGGCAGGGTAAATCTACCTTGGTTAAAACCATAGCGCGTGATATGGCGGCGTTGAGTGGCGATATTGTTGAAGGCAAAGGGCTCAACATTGGTTATTTTGCACAACAAGAGCTGGATGTGTTGCGCCCAGAAGATAATCCGCTAGAGCATATGGTGCGCCTAGCGCGTGAGTCGCAAACACAGTCTAAAGAGCGTACAGGCGAACAGGCATTGCGTGGCTATTTGGGCGGCTTTAATTTCAGTGGCGACATGGTCAAGCAGGCCGTGGGTACGATGAGCGGTGGCGAAAAAGCACGTTTGGTCTTGGCGATGATGGTATGGCAACGTCCAAATTTGCTACTGCTGGATGAGCCAACCAACCACTTGGACTTGGTGACGCGTGAAGCCTTAGCAATGGCACTCAATGAGTTTGAAGGCACGCTCATGCTGGTAAGCCATGACCGTGCTTTGTTGCGCTCAGTTTGTGATGAGTTCTGGCTAGTCGGGCGCGGCAAGGTAGAGCCATTCGACGGCGATTTAGATGATTACCAGCGTTATCTGCTCAGTGAGTCCAAACGCCTGCGCGAAGAAGCTAAGGCGATGCTATAGAGGCTTTAATGGTCGTGGATGGTTTGCATGGTTAGCAACGTGTCCACGAGTCGCTGATCAACCGCATCAACGCGAATATAGCCTTTACGCGGGCATTCCAAGGTGTTGAGTCGTCCGCGTCGCATTGATAGCCAGCATCCAGATACGTGGCTATAGCGTTTAGTTGTGAGCTTGCTAAACGGGTGTCATAAATGGATAGTCTGTGTAGCCAACCTCATTGCCGCCGTAGAATGTGTTGCCGTCAGCGGGGTTGAGTGGGGTATTGTGTGCAAAACGTTCAACTAAATCAGGGTTGGCAATATAGAGCGTACCAAATGCAATGAGGTCAGCCGCACCTGTGCCGATAGCCGTATTGGCAGTGTTCAGCGTGTAGCCGCCATTGGTCATATATGTGCCTTGGTAGGCGGCACGTAGTTGGGCAAAATCAAAGTTGGGCTGGGGTGCGCTGGTGTCGTGTCCCGCCCATTCGGTGACGTGCAGGTAAGCTAAATTGAACGGGCTTAATGCGCTGGCGATATGGTCAAAAATAGCTTGTGGATTGCTGTCACGCATATCGTTGAATGGGTTGATGGGCGATAAGCGCACGCCGACACGGTCAGCACCACACACAGCCACCACTGCCTGCGTGATTGCCAATAGAAAACGTGCCCGATTGGCGAGTGAGCCGCCATATTCATCCGTGCGTTGATTGCTGCCATCACGGATAAACTGGTCGATTAAATAGCCGTTTGCACCGTGGATTTCTACGCCATCAAAACCTGCATCCAGTGCGTTTTGTGCGGCAGTTGCAAAGTCAGTAATGATATTGTTGATTTCAGATGTCGTGAGCGCGTGTGGGGTGACAAATGCTTGCACGCCTTCCATCGTGTGCGCATGTCCTTCTGCACGGATGCTAGAGGGCGCGACGGGTAGCCGAGCAGCAGGTAGCATGGATGGATGTGATACGCGCCCACAATGCCAAAGTTGTAAGAAAATTCGCCCGTCTGCATCGTGTACCGCATCAGTGACTTGTTGCCAGCCAGCGATTTGTGCCTTGCTATAAATGCCCGGCGTGCCCAAATAACCCACTGCTGACGGCGTGATTTGCGAGCCTTCGCTGATAATCAGACCTGCTGATGCGCGTTGGCGATAGTATTCCACATTGATAGCGTGGGGTGCGTTGTTTGCGTCGGCACGACAGCGGGTGAGGGGTGCCATGACAATGCGGTTGGGTAAAGTGTAAGCCCCTAATTGGATAGGCGTGAATAAGTTAGCGCTCATGATAATTTCTTTCGTCGGTAGTGTGCTTACAGTTTAGTGTTGGAATGATTTGCATGATAGAGCGTGGTTGTGTTTATTTGGTTTATGAGGTTTGAATATATAGCTTGCGGCTGATAATTGCTGAATCTAATATGTTTACCCTAAAAAATATGAAGGTTGATTTTTTCGTGACACCACCTGTCTGATGCCTCTGTTAAGATAGTTTCCATAGCGTTGAAGCTATCAAGTTAACAGAGGGAAACATAATAGAATCAGATACACATGAAAAACTAGCCTATCGGCTTACACAAATTTTAGTAAAATTAAATCTTGATGAGTTGGCGCAAGAGTTTTCAGTTAAGCTAAATTGCTATGCAGGCAAATATATCACAACGCGTCGCATTATATTACGCTACTGGCAATTCACGGGACGCTTCCTCAATCAAGGCTTCTGGCACGCCCCGTTTTTTAAGGGCTTCAATTAGTCGTGCTGTTGCGCCAAAGGCATACAGTGCTTCATCACGTCGTAGCCCCTCGCCTAAGTATGACTTTAGCAAAGATTGGTATCCAGAAAACCCGCGTTTAGGGGCAATCTCTTTCATCGAGTCCACGACATCAGTCGGAATGCGCACTGTAATTGAAGTCATTGGACGATCTTTTTTCAGTCGGGATTTAATACGCTCAGGAATGCTCATGGTTTACCCTTTCTTCGTTAGTTGCCCGACGGGCGGAAATAAGGCGAAAAAACTCACCCTCAACATCAATATGCACTACAAACAGCAATTTGCCAGAAACATCATAACCAATTAAGGCATCACGCACCTCATCGTTGCGATCTGCTTCAAGCAGTTCAAATAATGGGTCAAATAACACTGTTGCCGCTTGTTCAAAGGTAATGCCATCGTGCTTGACTGGGTTAGCTACTGCTTTTTTAGCATTCCAGACAAAGCGCATACCGTTGAGTTCAAAGTGAATATCCATGTGTTGAATTATATCAATTGTATTTACATTGTAAATAAAAAAGCGAATGTTTGATGCTCAAACTAACCCACGCTGTTGCAGGTCGTGTTATCGATACAAGCTGAGGCGGTTTTTAGTGAGCAGGGTTTGTTAATGCTTGATAAGCACTGAGTGCGGCGGCTTGTTCGGCGGCGCGGCGGTTGCTGGCTACGCCTGTGGTTTTAATCGACAGCGCGGGGATGTCGCAGGTGATGTTGAAAATTTGTTCGTGGGCGTGCCCTGTTGCTTTTTCTAGCTGATAGTTAGGTAAGGGTAAATGCTTGCTTTGTAGGGCTTCTTGTAGCAGTGTTTTGGGGTCTTTGGCGGGGGTGGCTGGATCTATGGCGGCGATGCGCTGTGCGTAGATTTGCTGAATAATGCGTTCTGCTTGTGCAAAGCCGCTGTCTAATAAAATGGCGCCAAATAGCGATTCGACGGCATCGGCGAGTATGGAGGGGCGGTTGCGTCCGCCACTTTTGACTTCGCCGTCACCTAGGCGCAAATGCGCACCTAAGCCTAGTGCTTCAGCGATTTCGTGGAGTGCTTGTTGGCGGACTAAATTGGAACGCAAGCGCGATAATACGCCTTCGGGTAAGTCGGGAAAGCGGGTGTACAGGACTTGCGCAATGACGCAGTTGAGCACGCTATCGCCTAAAAACTCCAGACGTTCATTGTGTGGTGTGCTAAAGCTGCGGTGCGTGAGTGCCTGCGTGAGCAATGCTGCGCGTTGAAAGGTGTAGCCTAATGCATGTTCAACAGCTGACACGTTACGGAGCCTCGGCGGAGGTGGGTTTGAAGTCTATATAGATGCCGACATTGCTGAATAATGGCTTTTCTACGTGGTAGCTTGCGCTAATTAGCAGTTTGCCATTGTCGTCATGACTAATGTCTAAATCATCGGCGGTTACGCTGGTGATATTGTCTATGCTCGAGCGGCGCGTGTAGGATTCACGGATAGCACCTGCTTTGGCATCTTTCATGGCAGGATCGTTAGCGATGACTTTGAATACTTTTTTAATTGCACCGTATTCTAGGTAGGCAGGCACGACTTTCATGACGACGATGCTACTGAATACCAAGCCCATTGCGACAAAAAATATGCCGAATAAGCCCATGCCACGTTGTTTGTTAATCATAATATCCCTCATTATTCTATGAAATGACCTATGCGGCTTAGGTGATCGAAGTTAAACCATATCATGAATGCGCGTCCGACGATGTTGCGGTCAGGGACAAAGCCCCAATAGCGGCTATCGTTACTGCTGTCGCGGTTGTCACCCATCATGAAATAGTAGCCTTGTGGTACTTTGCAGGTAAAGCCTGCGTCATTGTAATCGCAATTTTGGCGATGTGGGAATTGGCTGTCAACTTGATCGACGAAGACGGTGGGCATGTCGGGCTGGATTAGAATTTTATGCGTGTGTGCGCCTAATTTTTCTATATATTGATCGGCACTGACGGCGTTCAAACCGCTGGCGACATAGCTAAATACGCCGTCTTTTTGCTGCGATATAGGCTGACCGTTGATGGTGAGTTTTTTGTTGTAATAGCGCACGGTGTCGCCAGGCACGCCGATGACGCGCTTGATGTAATCTAGGCTAGGGTCTTGTGGGTAGCGGAATACCATGACATCGCCGTTTTTAGGCTGGCTGACTTCTAGAATTTTGGTGTTGATGACGGGGACGCGGATGCCGTAAGTGTATTTGTTGACGAGAATAAAGTCGCCCACTAGCAATGTGGATAGCATAGAGCCAGACGGTATTTTGAACGGCTCAACCAAGAATGAACGCAACATGAATACCGCCAGTATGACGGGGAAGAAGCTCTTGGCGTATTCCGCTAATACGGGCATTTTTGCGTCTTGGGCGCGTTTTGGTTTGAAAATTAAGCTGTCAATTAGCCACGTTACGCCAGTGACGACGAGGGCTACAAACATGATGAGTGCAAAGTTCATGAGGCTAAATCCTTATTTATCGCCAACTTGTAAAATAGCTAAAAATGCTTCTTGTGGAATTTCCACGTTACCGACTTGTTTCATGCGTTTTTTACCTGCTTTTTGTTTTTCCAGCAATTTGCGCTTGCGGCTGATGTCGCCACCATAGCATTTTGCCAGTACATTCTTACGCAACGCTTTCACATTCTCACGCGAGATGATTTGTGCGCCGATGGCGGCTTGTATCGCCACATCAAACATCTGCCGTGGGATAAGCTCGCGCATTTTGGAAGCAAGCTCACGCCCCTTGTATTGGCTAGTGGCGCGGTGGACGATGAGTGAGAGTGCATCGACTTTTTCGTTATTAACCAAAATATCCAGTTTAACCAAGTCGGCCGTGCGATATTCCTTGAAGTCATAATCTAGTGACGCATAGCCGCGTGTGGCAGATTTGAGGCGGTCAAAAAAATCCATGACCACTTCGTTCATAGGCATGTCGTAATTGAGCATGACTTGCCGTCCCATGTACTGCATATTGGTCTGCGTGCCGCGTTTTTGCGTGCATAGCGTCATTACGCTACCCAAATACTCTTCGGGCACGAGTATGGTCGCCGTTATCATAGGCTCGCGTATTTCTTCGATTTTGGAGAGTTCGGGCAGCTTGGATGGGTTTTCGATGTGGATGACTTCGCCACCTTTCATCACCACTTCATAGATTACCGTGGGCGCGGTGGTAATCAAATCCATGTCGTATTCACGTTCCAGGCGTTCTTGCACGATTTCCATATGCAATAAGCCGAGGAAACCACAACGGAAGCCAAAACCCAATGCTTGCGAGACTTCTGGCTCATATTGCAATGAGGCATCGTTGAGCTTGAGTTTTTCTAGCGCGTCACGCAGTGCGTCGTAGTCGTGGGATTCTACAGGGTATAAGCCTGCAAACACTTGCGGCTTGATTTCTTTGAAGCCAGGTAGCGATTCGCTGGCAGGGTTGGTATCTAGCGTAACGGTGTCGCCTACTTTAGCGGCTTTCAGTTCTTTAATACCTGCGATGATGAAGCCTACGTCGCCTGCGGATAGCTCGGTAAGTTGACGTGCTTTAGGGGTGAATACGCCGACTTGTTCAACCAGATGTACTGTTTTGGTCGCCATCAAGCGGATTTTTTGTTTAGGCTGTATGCGTCCATCAAATACGCGCACCAGCATCACTACGCCGACATAGTTATCAAACCATGAGTCGATAATCAAGGCTTTCAATGGCGCATCAACGTCGCCTGTGGGGGGCGGGATTTTGGTGATGACGGCTTCGAGTATGTCTTCTATACCTATGCCTGTTTTGGCAGAGGCGTGAACGGCTTCACTGGCATCTATGCCGATAATGTCTTCGATTTCCTGCATGACGCGCTCAGGCTCGGCGGCGGGCAAGTCGATTTTGTTGAGTACGGGGACGACTTCCATGCCTAGCTCAGTGGCTGTGTAGCAGTTGGCGACGGTTTGGGCTTCTACACCTTGCGATGCATCAACGACTAATAACGCGCCTTCGCACGCTGACAGTGAGCGACTGACTTCGTATGAAAAATCTACGTGCCCTGGGGTGTCGATGAGATGTAATTGATAAATCTGACCATCACGTGCTTTGTATTCGAGGGCAGCGGTTTGGGCTTTGATGGTAATGCCGCGTTCGCGTTCCAAATCCATGGAGTCTAGCACTTGGGCTTCCATTTCACGGGCGGATAAGCCGCCGCAAAGTTGGATAATGCGGTCGGCCAAAGTCGATTTGCCGTGGTCAATGTGGGCGATAATGGAGAAGTTTCGTATGTTTTTCATCAATAAAAAAGGCACACACGGTGCGCCTAGGGGCAATCTGAAGTCATGATTTTAACGGATTTTTGATAAATAATCTGTAAGCGCGGCATCATCAAGAAAATAATGGCAGATTTCTTGGTTATTCGCGTCGGTTAGCACGGGGATAAGTGTGCCATATTGTTCTTCTAACAACAGATCATTGTCTATGTCTATTTGTTTAATATGCAAATCATACTGTTGTTGGTAGGGGGCTAATTTACTCAGTAAATCATGGCACAAGTGGCAGTACGTGCGCAGGTAAACATGGAGTGTAATCATTGTTGGATATGCTTTAATGTAAATGTATGGTCGTGGGCGTTGCGTAAAATAATGGGTTGGTAATGTGGATTGTTAGTCACACGCTGATTAAATGCGAGCAACCAAATGACGCCGATAATAAAGCCAATAGCCGCGCCTGATATGGCGGCAAAGTCAGGATTGAGATGCGTGGCAACGCTAGGCGCAACTAATGCACCTATAAATACCAATAACAGCGGTAGCATATAAACGGCGATCGAACCTCGGAGCACTGCACCTTCTTCTATGCCGATAATGACTTCGTCACCCATACGGCTGTGCAGTGGATCTATCACGCGATAGCGTTTTTGTTTCAGGGTGAATATCTGCCCGATTTTATCCGCGCCACAGCCTGCGCTAGGCGTGCCCGCGCTACTGGCGCAACTGCTACAAGACGCGTTGCTCATGGGTTCGACCAGTGCGCTACCTGGTGCTAAATCAACAATACGCGCCTGCATTTCTATCATGGCGTATTCACCTGTTTAAGGTGGTCAGCCAACATGAGCAGGGTAGCACTAGGGACTTCGCCAAGGGCGGTGATTTGGTATTGCGCTATGCGATGCGCGTATAAGCTGATGATGCCTTGCGTTGATAAACCTTGCGGCGCGGCAGGCGACGCGGGCGGAATGGTTTCAATAAAGATGGAAATAATGGCTAGACCATCACTATAAACTTGGTGAATAACGGATGTTTTCTTGTGCGGGAAGTCACGCTGATTTTCGCCGATGAGTGTATAGCCTGGGGGTAGCTTAGTCACCCGCCAAGTACTTTTGGCTGTGGTTTCTTTGCTTGGCATCATGATTTGTTTTTTGTTGCTATAGCCTGATTGCAGTTGGGCGCGTTCGGGTGCTTGACCTATATCTACTTGGCTAAAACTAAATTGTCCAACGATGTTTTGCTTATTGTCTAGTCGTATGAATTTTAATAATAATCCACTCTCTGCATCCGCCCACAGCTGGTAAGGATAGCGATACGCATCGTTGGGGATAAGATTGTAGCCTATACTTTTATGCTCGGCGATGGTGTCGTAGCCTACGGGTTTGACCGTGTAATGTTCGGTAATGCTATTCACATTGACAGGGAGTAGTTGCGGAAAAAACTGATGCTGGGGGCGACGCTCTACACGGACTTGATTGCCGTCAGGTATATAGCAATAAACCGCGTCATTGACGCGCACAAAGGCGTGTGGCGGGCCCGATAAAGCGTCTAACTTAGCCAGTTCACCTGCGCTATCTACGCGATGGGCGATGTGTGATATTTCTATATGGCCATCGTGCTGGTACATGAAAGTGCCGTCATAATTTAATTGCGCACTGGCTTTGGCAATGATGGCAAGGTTGGTATTCGGGTTGGCGTTGACATCAAGGCTGGCAGCATGGGCAGGTAAACAGCTCAATGCGAAATAAGCAAACCACCATTTCATTGCTGATGCTCCGTGCTTGTTGCGTAGCTTGCGTTCATGTAGGGGGAATTCACACCAGCGGCATAATCACGGTGAGCAGCGATAAATTCATTGAGCTGGGCAGGGTCGATTTGTGCCGTTTGTACGGGCGCAGGGGCACTAATGCTGGCGACGGTATTCGTCATTGTGGAGGGCGTGTTGAGGTTGAGTGCGCTCCAGCTCACAAACATAATCGCGGCAACAGAGGCGGCAACAGGCAGGGCGTAATGGGCGATGCGTGATTTTTTGGGCGGAGCCAGTAAGGTCGGTTCGTGTGCCAGCTGTGCGCTGATGCGAGCGGTGAGATTGCAGTAGTGATTGCTTTTACGCAAGCTGTCACCGATAGTGTGGTAGGTTTGCCAGTCAGCTTGCACTGCATTATCACGTTTATAATCTGCTATAAATTGCTGGAATTCAGCTATATTTAATTCGCCATCGACGGCGGCAGAAATCGTGTCTGATAGAGGCTGATAGTCAGTTTTTTGTGCTGTATTTTGCATGATATGTCCTTACCAACGTGTTTCGGTGTTTGTGCCTAATATAGGCCGTAATTTTGCCGCAATGGCTTCGCGTGCGCGAAATATACGAGAGCGTACCGTGCCTATAGGGCAGTCCATCGTTTCGGCAATTTCTTCATAACTTAAACCCTCTATCTCACGCAAGGTAATCGCCGTGCGTAAATCTTCGGGTAATGCTGCCATTGCATCGTTGACAACTTGCCCGATTTCTTTGGACAACAATTCGCTTTCGGGCGTGTTCAATTCTTGCAATGCTTCTGCGCCTTCAAAGCCTTCGGCTTCTTCAGCGTCGAATTCTGTCGAGGTGGGCGCACGTCGCCCACGCGCCATTAAATAATTCTTTGCGGTATTGATGCCTATACGATACAGCCACGTATAAAAAGCCGCATCGCCGCGAAAACTAGCCAAAGCTCTGTAGGCTTTGATGAATGTTTCTTGGGCAATGTCTTCTACCTCGTGCGAGTCACGCACGAAACGAGACAGTAGCCGCGCCAAGCGACGTTCATATTTCACCACCAGTAGGTCGAATGCGCGTTTATCGCCACGTTGCACGCGTTCTACCAGTTGTTGATCGAGTTCACGATCGGTCATTATGTTTATTCATCCCTGAATTGTGATGGTAGAGTTACCATCTTAATGTTATTTGTAACTAAAGACTGGTGTCGCAGTGAGAAAGTTCACTGCTAGGGCGTGGAATATAAAAAAAGCGACGTAAACGCCGCTTTTTAATATGCTTAACTAATTGCTTAGTAGCACAAGGTTACTACATCTTCATCCATCGCTTGCTGGATAACGTATGCGCCACCAATTGTTTCTTCGATTTCTGGAATCAGATCATGACCCCATAGTTCCAAGGTTGGGGTGCAAACCTTGAATTTAACGCCTGCTTCGTGAGCATCTTTGATGAAGTCATACACGCTCTTCGGTGAGCCTTCTTGTACGAATAATTTTTCTGCGAAACCTTTAACAGCCAATTCGCCAGCACGTGCAGTCAAGATTACTTCAACTTCATATTCCATTGCCGCTGCAACAGTTGCTTGGAAAAATGGTGCGCCTAATTCAGAAGGATTTGATGGATCGGTGTTGACCATCATAATCATTAACTTATCAGCCATGTGTTACTCCTAAGTAAAATAAGATTGATGCTTAATTACGACAAAAAAGCCTTAAGATTATAGCAATAAATTTAAGTTGTGACGATGTTTTAATGAGATGTTGTTATTAGTCGTTATAATACGGCTTTTATTAAAGGTGTCAGCGCATGAGTCAGATGGATGCGTTATTGTTGTATTGCCGTGCTGGGTTTGAAAAAGAGTGCGCGGCTGAAATCGTTGCCAATGCAACGCAATTGGGTGTGCATGGCTATGTCAAAGCGGAAACAGGCTCGGGCTATGTGTTGTTTCAGGGCGCGTCAGCTGAAGATATTAGCTTGATAACCACAGAACTACCATTTTATCGTCAGATTTTTGCGCGACAATGGGTGCGTGTTTCGCCGCTGATAGAACATTTACCTGTAGGCGATAAATTGACGGCTGTGCGTGCACGGGTCGCTGAACTTGCGCCACGTTATAGCGAAGTGTGGGTGGAAACACCTGATACGGATGCGGCTAAAACGCGTTTAGGTTTTTGTGGGCGTTTTACTAAACCATTAACCAATGCGCTAGAAAAGAAAAATCAATTAGCTTTGGGTAGCAGTGCGCCGCGTTTGCATGTGTGTTTTGTCGCGGATGATGCGGCGTTTGTGGGGGTGATAGACGCGGATAATTCATCACCTTGGTTCATGGGCATACCGCGTGTGCGCGTGGGCAAGGATGCGCCTAGTCGTTCGGCAGGTAAGCTGGTTGAAGCGTTGATGGTGATGATACCTGAAGATCGTGCGCATGAATTGAAAGCGGGGATGCGTGCGGTGGATTTGGGCGCAGCACCTGGCGGCTGGTCATGGGTGCTGGCATTGCGCGGCATACGCGTGACGGCGGTGGATAATGGTCCGATGGCGGCGGTGGCAATGGCGACGGAGATGATAGAGCATGTGCGCGGTGACGGTTTTAGCTACCGCCCGCATCGCCCTGTGAATTGGCTGGTGTGTGACATGGTAGAAAGCCCGTCACGTATCGCGCAATTAGTGGCTGAATGGATAGCGCGTGGACATGCGCGTCATGCTATTTTTAATTTGAAACTGCCGATGAAAAAACGGCTGGAAGAGGTGCGTCGTTGTGCCGATATTATTGAGCAACGTTTGGCGCGGGAAGACATCAATTACAGCATAGAAATCAAACATTTGTATCACGATAGAGAAGAAGTTACCGTGTGCCTGATACAAGATAAAGCGGTACGTTAATCAAGCACTGAGCATGTTGAATACGCGCCCACCATAGCATTGATGGTGGGCAGGTCGCTTCAAGTGTGCTTATTGGACGCGTGTCAAGGTCGTGGTGGCTGGTGGCAACACAGGATAAGCAATTGTGGGTATTGCGGCGGGTGGCGCAGTAAAAAACGCGAGTATGTGTTGAGGTAGCCAGTCGGCATTGCCAGGAAATGGTCCTGTAGGAAAGCCGACATGTCCGCCTGTTTCAGGCTCTTCTAAGGTGACAGCGGGGGCAACGTCGGCGACGGTGGGCAATGCGCTGGCGGGTAAAAATGGATCGTTTTTGGCATTGAGCACTAGGGTGGGTATGCCAATAAATTTGAGCCCTGGCTTGCTTGAGGCTTTAAGCCAATAATCAGCAGCATCTTTATAACCGTGTAAACGCGCGGTGACTAAGGTATCAAATTCGCGGAAAGTCGAGGCTTTGCTGATAGCATCAGCATCCAGCAAGCCTGGAAATGCCGCCGCTTTGCGTAGTGCTTTGGCTTTGAGCGTGGTTAAAAATCGGCTGGTATAAACCCAGCGATTAAAGCCGTTATCTAGTGCGTCACCTGTGGCAGTCAGGTCTAGCGGTGCAGAAATACCAGCGGCGCGGCTAATCAGCTGGCTGGCATCTGCGCCTGTATCGCCTAGCCATTTAAGTAATGCGTTGCCACCTAATGATACACCGACAGCATAGCGGGTATTGTTGGGATAGGCTGCGGCGACATGGCGTAAAATCCGCGCTATTTCTGCTGTATCACCGCCAAAATAAGCGCGTGGTAAGCGGTTGTCCTCGCCTGAGCAACCCCGAAAATTCGCAACTACGCCATTCCAGCCACGTTGTTTGACGGCGGCCATTAGATCGCGGGCATAAAAGCTGTCTGAACTGCCTTCTAAGCCGTGGAATAAAACCACGACAGGCGCATCTGCCGCGCCGTCCACCCAGTCTAAATCAAGAAAATCGCCGTCATCCAGCTCCCAGCGTTCACGCCGATATTGTATTGCGTCTGGGCTGATAAGCTGGCTGGTGTAGATGGTTTGGATGTCGCCACCAGGTAACCACCAAGGCGCGGTGTAGCCGTCTGCTAATGTGTATTGTGCGTTAAAAAACAGTAGTAATGTGACGATGAACCGACGCATAAATTAAACCGCACCGCGTACAAATAACAAACAACCCGTGTCTGAACGTAGCCAGTCATGCGGCTTGCCAGCGGGAGCCAGATGGTAATCGCCTGATTTGCAGAGCACGCCATTGAGCCATACTTCGCCTTCGAGTACGATACATTCCTCATCGTGCGGGTGTCCGTGCGGTGGCAGGCTGGTGTTGGCGGCCATGCGTAACATGAATGAACGCGTAGTTTCGTCATGGCGTAGTAGTTTCAAATCTATGCCGTCAACGAGTTTATTCCACGTACCTTCTTGCGTGTGGACAAATAAAAAGTCACGGTCGCCTTCGTGTATGTGTTTGAATAAATCGCGGCGTATTGTTTCACGGGTCGCGCTGTCAGGTGCGGTGACAGGCGTTGCGAGTGCTAATGCACTGATGATGCTGGGGTCTAGCTTATTTGTCATGTTTTTTCCTTTATTATATTTTACTCAAGCTGGCTTTGAGTGTGTCTTGCGCACGCCGTAAGTGCGATTTCACCGTGCCCAGTGGTAAACCTGTCGCATCGCTGATTTCTTGATGCGATAAATCTTTATAAAAAGCCAGTGCTATCATTTGCCGTTGTATGGGCGACAGTGTGGTGATGGCCGATTTTAATGCGCTATTGTTTTCATTAGTGAGTAAGTCGCTCAACGGGTTGGTGTCTGTAGCGTGCTCAGTGACCAGTAATGTCGGCTCGGGGTGGGAAATAGCATCGTCTTGTTTGCGCATGAAATCAAGAGATCGCGAGCGTGTCATCATTAACAACCAAGCCATTGCCACACCGCGTTGGGCATCAAAGCGTACTGCTTCTCGCCATGCTTGCCAGTAGATTTCAGTGGTGACATCCTGCGCCCAAGCGCGGTTTCCCGTTATTTTTAATGCGAGGCTATAGACTTTAGATAAAGTGGCATCGTATAAAAATCCTAATGCGGCCTCGTCACCGAGTGCCATACGGCGCACCCAAGTGGCGAGTTGCTCATCAGCGGTAGTGCTGTCAGTTTGTGTGGGCATCAATGTTGTGTGTGTAGTCGTGATATTCATCGTCTTTGCTGAAATATGAGAACTACACTCCTTACGTGAGTTGGAAGGGAAGTAGATGCAGTAAAAATTAACTGCATCTAAAAAAATTGCTTGACCGTAATGTCAGTATGTTCCACTAGATTTTAACAGGATATGCAAACACATTTACATTTTAGCTATGAGTGGCATCTGGCGGCGACACCTGCGGCTGTCTGGCAAGTTTTGACGCGTCTGGATGCTTGGCCGTTATGGTGGTCGGCGGTGACTGATGTTGAGCAAGTCAGTGTGGGTAATGAACGCGGTGAAGGTGCGGTGCTGTTAAGCCTTTGGAAAGGCTGGCTGTCGCGCCCCGTCGCAGTAGAAATGCGTACCTTGGTAGCTGAGGAAAATATATTACTGGTGACTAAATCCAGCGGTGCTATGCAAGGTTTAGGACGCTGGGAGTTGACCGAAATCCCCGTCGGTGTGAGAGTGCGTTATACGGGTAAGGTCAGTTTAACGCCATTTTTGCAATGGTTTTACCCCGTATTGAAGCCATTTATGTATGCGCATTACCAACATACGATGCGCACAGGCGCAGAGGGACTCGCACGGCAATTGGGCGTGGAGCTGATAGATTGTCAAGAGGTCGCGTATGAAATTAGCTAAATTATTATCATTGTGTGTCGTATTGGCTACGCCTGTTAGTGCGGCATCAACGAGTTTGATACCGTGGCAAAGCTGGCAGGAAAGCCAATTTACCCAAGCGCAACAGCAACATAAGCTGATACTGCTGGATGTTGAGGCAGTGTGGTGTCATTGGTGTCACGTTATGGATAACACCACTTATCAAGATGCCGATGTTGCACGGGCAATAGCGCAAAATTATATTGCGGTGAAAGTGGATCATGATGCGCGTCCTGATTTGGCCGAGCGTTATCGTGATTATGGCTGGCCTGCGACGGTGATATTGGATGCGTCTGGGCGTGATATTGTGAAGCGGGCGGGCTATATAGAGCCTGCTGAAATGTTAAAGCTATTACAAAAAGTCGCGGCTAATCCCGCCCCTGAGGCTGATGAACCAGCGGTAACGACATTTGCCAATAGTGCGGATTTGTCTGCTGCTACGCGCCGTGCGTTGTTACAGCGGTTTTGGGATACGCATGATAAGCAATTAGGCGGTTTGCAAACCACACAAAAGTATTTGGATAGAGATACCGAAGAATATGCCTTGTTGTTGGCAAGCCAAGGACAAAAACAGGCTCGCAAAATGGTGCGGCTGAATCTGGATGCGGGCTTGAATTTACTCGACCCTGTTTGGGGCGGCGTATATCAGTATTCTACTCACAGCGATTGGCGGCATCCGCATTTTGAAAAGCTGGGATATGCGCAAACTGGGTATTTACGCTTATACGCACTGGCGGCACGGAGCTTGAACGAGCCTAAGTATTTGCAAGCGGCGTTGGCGATACGTGGCTATATGCGGCAGTTTTTAACCGCACCTGACGGCAGTATTTATAGCAGTCAGGATGCCGATTTACAGCAGGGTGAAAAAGCAGGTGCTTATTTCGCATTGAACGATAAACAACGACGGGCACTGGGCATACCGCGTGTGGATACGCATGTTTACGCTAAAACGAATGGTGCAATGATAGCGGCATTGACCATGCTTTATAGCGCAACGGGGCAGGCGCAGGATTTAACTGACGCACTGACGATAGCCAATAATATGATAGCTCAACGGCAACGCGCAGATGGCGGATTTGGGCACGATAGTCATGATGTCGCAGGGCCGTATTTAGCCGATAATTTAGCCATGGGGCAAGGCTTTATTGCGCTGTTTGAAGTCACGGGTGATGCGCAATGGCTGCATCGTGCCTGGGCGTTGGCAGACTATATCAATACGCATTTTCGTGCTAAACAAGCGGGTTACGTGACGGCGGTGCAAGTGGGCAAGCTCCCACCTGTGACGCAAATCGACGAGAATATCGCAGTCACGCGTTGGTACAATCAGGTTTATCGCTACGGCGGCAGGGCGCAAGATAAGGCACGGGCAGAATACGCTATGCGCTATTTGGCTACGCCACAAATCGCGTTATCACGCTTAACCGAAGCAGGCATATTGTCAGCTGATTTTGAATTAGCGAATGTGCCCGCGCATTTAACCGTAGTCGGTGCGCATAGCGACAATACCGCCGTCGCTTTGCATCAATTTATGTTGCGCTACCCTTTAGTTTATCGGCGTATAGACTGGTGGGATCCTGCTATGGGTAGAATGGATAATCCCGATGTCATGTATCCTGATTTAGGTAAAGCTGCGGCATTCGTCTGCGCGGCAGGGCGATGCTCTACGCCTGCGTATCAAGTAGGTGAATTGCAGACGTTGGCGCGTAATTTGTTGCGTTGAGTTTGTTGCTGGGTATTTATTTAATGGGGATGCCTCAAGACATCCCCATTGGTATATTTACGATTTGGCTGAGAAGTAATTGCAAAAGCCGTGTTCAGTGATAGGGCTGGCTACGCCGCGTTTGCAGACGACATCAGTGCTGTTGAAATAATAACAATCCTTGCATTGCAAGCCGCCTTTGGGGGTATTTTGATAACCTGCGTCAGCTTGGCTGATAACGGCTGCTTGAGCGGATGTACTGACGCTGGCGAGTGTGGCACCTGCGGCGATGGCGGTTAGATAAATGGTGGTGGTTTTTAAGAAGCGACGACGGCTATTTGGGGTTTGCATGATAGATTCCTCAATCTTGGGTGGTGATTGAGCCAGATTTGCATCTGGCTCGGTGGGTGTTACTTGTTATCTACGTCCGTTTTCATTGGTGCTAACATAGCCAGCAATTTATTACCCGCGCCAATATCTACATTGTTATCAGCTAAGGATTTTTGTAAGTCTTCAACTAACGCATTGAATTGGGCGGAGTTTATTTTCATGCCTTTGTGTGCAGCAACCATATCCTGACCTTTGTAAGTACAAGGTCCACCAGCACCCGCGCAGACTTGTTCCACGAGTAATTTTTTCAAACGTGGAATGTTAGCATTGGCAAAGAAGCTGTTAATGCGTGTATCAGCAGCGACATGACCTACCATGCCGTCGATAATTTTAGTGACACCTGCGTCGCCACCGAGTTGATCGTATAAAGTAGGCTCTGCGGCAGTGGCGACTTGTACACTACCCAGTAATAGTAAGCTGGCAAGTGCAATGTTTAATTTTTTCATCATGAGACTCCTGAGTTAGAAACTGAATTGACCAGACAAATACACACCGTGTTTTTTAGAATTCAAGCTCGGTGTGGTGGTGTCAGGCAGATTGCCCAAGTCGGCGTAAGCGGCGACCAGTGCGAAGCGTTTGTTAGGGATGTAGGCAACGTAAGCGTCTTTGTAGGCATCTTGTTTCAATGCGCCGCCTGCGAGCTTGTTGTCGTGCATACCGCGATATTCAGCACCGATTAACCAGGTGTTAGCTGGGTCGAGGAATACGCCGACTGAGCCTTCAAAAGTAGGGTGATAGTTGTTGTCGGTGGTACTGCCAAAGCCTAATAAGCCCATTTGGTTGGCTTTACTCATGCGTACTGTGCCGTTAAGCAAAACATTGCGACCGGCCAAACCGCCGAGGAATACTTTGGTTGCGGCAACGTAGAAATCAGTGCCCGATGAACTCGCCGCACCGATGGCTTTAGGCACAAAATCATAATCAGTATTGCGTTTGTATTGCACGCCTACTGAAATTTGTGGCAATAAGCTGTTTTGTGCAAAAATGGCATCGCCTACAACTTTAACTTTTGCGCCAAAAATATCTTGATTCAGTGAAATAGCACCGATACCTAGACCTGAGAGCACAGTGCTGTCCAAGTTCAAGCGTTGATGTGCGTAAGATAATTCAACGCGATCGTAAATGCCGATAGCGAGACCAGTGCTGACTAAATCGTAATTAGGGACGCGTACATTAGTTAAAAATGCGGTGCCGCCGATTTCATCTTCAGTACCGTAGCCTGAAATCAATGCCCAAGGCACGATGCCGCCACCTGCTGAACCCTCAATTTGTGTCGCGCCGCCTGTGGCAAGCAAGCGGCCGTTTTCCGCTTGTGCCGCTGGGATAGTCATTAAGACACCCATAGCCAGTCCGATAGATAGCCCAATTTTTTTCATTTTATGCTGCTTGAGTGCACGCATAGCCATATAAACCTCCTCAAGATTATTAAAAACACGAAACGTCGTGATACAGCTTAAAATTTAAGGTGTACGCTATGCTTACGTCATGACATGGAAATTGGATGCGCAAAAAATAAAAAAATAGTGACAGGGACGATAATTTATCCACAAGGGCGTGAACTAATGCGAAAATAGTTAGCGAAAGTCGGGAAATGCCAAAATGGTTAGCTTTTTGCTTGTGTAACTTAAGGGCTGTGCTGGAAAAACAGGGTGCAATGCGAGTGCCAGTAACGAGCAGTGTTGCTGGAGCCTAATGTTTATCAAGCGTTAGCCTTTAAATACCGAGTCAACAAGAGGGCGCATTTACCGCGAGATTATGCAATTGAATGTAAGGGGAATGAACATGAATGCACCAACTAAAGTAACGTTGACGTTTGATAACGGGCAACCACCGATAGAATTGCCTGTGACAGCAGGGACTTTGGGTCCTAATGTGATAGATATTCGTAGCTTGAGCCAGCATGGCTATTTGACCTACGACCCAGGTTTTATGGCAACGGCGAGTTGTTCTTCGCAAATTACTTATATTGATGGTGATGAGGGTTTGTTGTACTACCGTGGCTATCCGATAGAGCAACTGGCTGAACATGCTGATTTTATCGAGGTATCGTATTTGCTGATATTCGGTGAATTGCCTACGCCTGCGCAAAAACAGGAATTTGAACAGGGTGTGCGTCATCACACGATGTTGCATGACCAAGTGCATACCGTGTTCCGTGGTTTCCGTCGTGATGCCCACCCTATGGCGGTTATGATAGGTGTGACGGGCGCGTTATCGGCTTTTTATCATGACGCAATGGATGTGTTTGATACGCATACGCGTGAAATATCGGCTTATCGCTTGATGGCAAAAGTGCCGACGATAGCGGCAATGTCTTATAAATATAATATGGGTGAGCCATTTGCTTATCCGCAAAATAAGCTGAATTACGCTGAAAATTTCTTGCATATGATGTTCGCTACGCCTTGCGAGCCCTATATTGTCAACCCGGTATTGGCACGGGCGTTGGATAAAATTTTGATATTACATGCTGACCATGAGCAAAACGCATCCACTTCTACCGTGCGTTTAGCGGGTTCTTCGGGTGCGAATCCTTTTGCTTGCGTGGCGGCAGGGATGGCTTCATTGTGGGGGCCGTTGCACGGCGGCGCAAACGAGGCGGTGCTGAAGATGCTGGAGGAAATAGGCGATGTATCGCGTATTCCTGAGTTTGTGGCACGGGCGAAAGATAAAACCAATCCTTTCCGCTTGATGGGCTTTGGACATCGTATATACAAAAACATGGACCCGCGTGCGGCGGTGATGCGTCAAGCCTGCCATGAGGTGCTAGATGAATTAAATCTGAACGATGACCCGCTGTTCAAAATAGCCTTGGAATTAGAACGCATTGCTTTGCAAGATGAGTATTTTATTGCCAAAAAACTTTATCCGAATGTGGACTTTTATTCGGGCATTGTATTCCGTGCATTAGGTATTCCGACTTCTATGTTTACGGCCATTTTTGCGATGGCGCGTACCGTAGGCTGGGTGGCGCAGTGGAATGAAATGCTGGCTGATAAAGGGCATCGCATCGGTCGTCCGCGTCAGCAATATACAGGTGTGGCGCGGCGTGATTATGTGCCGATTGCACAACGATAATCACAACAGGGCGCATGAGTATATCGTTACGGATAGCCAGTTATAATATCCACAAAGGGTTTTCGCATTTTAATCAACGTATGGTCATACATGATTTGCGTGATCGGTTGCGGGATTTGAATGCGGATGTGGTGTTTTTGCAGGAAGTGCAGGGTAGTCATTTAGGTCATGCGCAACGTTGGACGCATTGGCCTGCCGCGCCGCAGTATGCGTTTTTAGCAGATGCAGTGTGGTCGGATTATGCCTACGGCAAAAATTCAGTATATGACGCGGGTCATCACGGCAATGCGATTTTGTCGCGTTATCCTATTGTGGCAAGCGAGAATTTAGATGTGTCCGCGCATACATTTGAATCCCGTGGTTTACTGCATGTGCAAATAACCGTGCCTGATTTGGCGCAACCTGTGCATTTAATGTGTGTGCATCTGGCACTATTTGAAGCGAGTCGCCGTCGCCAATTAGCGATGTTGCGGCAACGTGTGCAGGCGGCGGTTCCCGATGGTGCGCCATTGATAATTGCGGGCGATTTTAATGATTGGCGTGGCCATGCTGGGCGTGATTTCGCGGCTGGGTTAGGTTTGCAAGAAGCCTTTGTGAGCGTGCATGGGCAAACGGCGCGTAGTTTCCCTGCGCATATCCCTTTATTGTCTTTGGATAGAATCTATGTGCGCGGTTGGCATGTTATATCAGCAGAAGTAATGGCCGTGCGTGAAGGTTGGCGTTGCTCTGATCATGCCGCGTTGGTGGCAACATTGGAATTGTGCTGATGTGGGTGTCGGGCAATCAAGTGGATCTGCTGGAAAGCGGCACGGCTTATTTTCCCGCTCTGCGGATGGCGATAGATGCGGCACGGCATGAAGTTTATATGCAAACTTATATTTATGCCGATGATGTAACAGGGCGCGACATTATGCAGGCATTGATGGCGGCGGCACAGCGCGGGGTGTCGGTGCGCGTGTTGGTGGATGGTTTCGGCTCGCGTGATTTGTCTGCGGCATGGGTCGCTGAAATACGACAGGCGGGTGTGGAATGGCTGGTGTTTCGTCCTGAGCGTTTGCGTTTTGCGTTGCGTCGCTACCGTTTGCGGCGTATGCACCGTAAGATTGTGAGTGTGGATGGTGCGATTGCGTTTGTTGGCGGTATCAATGTGATAGACGATATGGATACGCCGAATCAGATTCCGCCGCGTTACGATTACGCGGTGCGAGTGCGGGGTGCGGTGGTTGTGCAGATAGCCCGTGATGTGGCGCGACTGTGGTCTATGGTGGCGTGGATGCACGGGCAGGCGGTGCATGGCAGACATTTGGATGCGCCTGTGGTGCGGATAGGGCAAGATAATGTGGCGTATCTGGTGCGCGATAATTTCCGTCATCGACGTGATATTGAGGAAGCGTATTTAAGTGCTATTGCAAACGCAACTGAACAAGTATTGATAGCGAACGCGTATTTTTTGCCTGGCGTGCGTTTTCGTCATGCGCTGATTGCGGCAGCAGGACGTGGCGTGCGGGTCGTTTTATTGTTGCAAGGGCGAGTCGAATATCGCCTGCTGCATTATGCTACGCGGGCTTGGTATGATGAACTGTTAGCAGCGGGCGTGGAAATATGCGAATACCATCATGGTTTTTTACATGCCAAAGTGGCTGTAATTGATGGGCATTGGGCAACGGTAGGCTCTAGTAATATCGATCCATTTAGCCTGCTGTTAGCGCGTGAGGCGAATGTGCTGGTATCTAGCGCGCGCTTTGCTGGCGAGCTGCATCAATCATTGCAGGCTGCGATTGCACGAGGTGGTTGTTGGGTGCTGGCAGATAGCTGGCGTAAACGACCTTGGTATCAGCGGGCATTGTCTGATTTGGCGATGTTTTTTGTGCGTAGCTTGATGGGTTTGGTAGGCTATGCGCAAAAGTGGTGATGCGTTGCGCGAGGCGTGACGTTTGTGCTATAATTTTGCCCTTGCTGTTTAATGGTTAAATAGCAAAATACGCACAACTGTCTATGCTTAGGGTGTTCGCAATACTTGATGTTGCGGATGTTGGGCGACAGTTGGAGGCTTAACCCTAAAGGAAATTATTATGTCTATTACTATGCGCCAAATGTTGGAAGCGGGTGTCCACTTCGGTCACCAAACACGTTTCTGGAACCCGAAAATGGCACCGTACATTTTCGGTCACCGTAACAAAATCCATATTGTGAACTTGGAAAAAAGTTTACCTATGTTTCAAGATGCGTTGAAATTCACACGCAAATTAGCCGCTAATAAAGGCACTGTGTTATTCGTAGGTACTAAGCGTACAGCGCGTGATATCGTTCGCGAAGAAGCCGTGCGTGCGGGTATGCCTTACGTTGATAACCGTTGGTTAGGCGGTATGTTGACCAACTTCAAAACAGTTAAACAATCTATCAAACGTTTGAAAGATTTGGAAATCCTATTAGGCGAAGATACTGCTAAAATACCGAAAAAAGAAGCCTTGGTATTAAAGCGCGAATTAGACAAGTTACAGCGTAGTTTGGGCGGTATTAAAGATATGATTGCTTTGCCAGATGCGATTTTTATCGTTGACGTAGGCTACCAAAAAGGCGCAGTCGTTGAAGCCAATACCTTGGGTATCCCAGTCGTTGGCGTTGTTGATACTAACAACAGCCCAGCAGGCGTTGATTACATCGTGCCAGGTAATGATGACTCCAGCAGTGCAATTCGTTTATACGCACGCGGCGTGGCTGATGCGGTGTTGGAAGGTCGTAGCCAGTCTGTGAATGAAATTTTGGGTGAAGGCGAAGAGTTCGTGGAAGTTGAAGCAACTGAAGCGGCGGCGCAATAACTGCTAATTAGCTTAACGAAAAGGGGCTTTTGCCCCTTTTTTTGTAAATTGATATTGATTTTAATTGATTATTTTAGGAGTTAGAGCATGGCTGAAATTACAGCAAGTATGGTTAAAGAGTTGCGTGAGCGTACTGGTTTGGCAATGATGGATTGCAAAAAAGCATTAACCGAAACTGATGGTGATATGCAAGCGGCTGAAGATTTAATGCGTATCAAGAGCGGTGCTAAAGCTAATAAAGCTGCTAGTCGCGGTGGTTCAGAGGGCGTAATCGGCGCGTTTATTAGTGCTGACGGTAAAACTGGCGCGTTGACGGAAATTAACTGCGAAACTGACTTCGTAGCTAAAAATGATGATTTCACTGCATTCGCGCAAACAGTGGCTAAATTAGCGGCTGAAAACGCGAATACAGACGTTGCGGCAATTTCAGCGATGGCAATGACAGGCGGCACGGTAGAAGAAGTGCGTCAGGCATTGATTATGAAACTGGGTGAAAATTTGACTATTCGTCGCATCATGACTTACAGCACCACAGGTCGTTTGGCGCAGTATTTACACGGTGCAAAAATCGGTGTGATGGTTGATTTAGACGGTGAAGAGACTTTAGGTAAAGATTTGGCTATGCACATTGCGGCAAGCAAGCCTGTGTGTGTATCGAAAGACCAAGTGAACCCTGAGTCTATCGACAAAGAACGCGAAATTTACACCGCACAAGCGGCAGAATCTGGCAAACCAGCAGACATCGTGGCAAAAATGGTCGAAGGTCGTGTTGCTAAATTCTTGGCTGAAGTCACTTTGTTGGGCCAGCCTTTCGTTAAAAACCCAGATTTAACCGTAGAAAAATTATTGGCTGAGAAAAAAGCCAAAGTGAATGCGTTCACCATGTTTATCGTCGGTGAGGGCATGGAGAAAAAAGTGGTGGATTACGCCGCTGAAGTGGCTGCTGCTGCTAAGGTGTAATCATGACTACGCCAGTGTATAAACGCATATTACTGAAGTTATCAGGCGAAGCCTTGATGGGCGACGATAGTTACGGCATCAATCGCGATACCATTAACCGTATCGTGCTCGAAGTTAAAGCTGTCGTTGATATGGGCGTGCAAGTCGCGGTGGTTATCGGTGGTGGTAATATATTCCGTGGTGTCGCACCAGCGGCGGCGGGGATGGATAGAGCAACCGCTGATTACATGGGGATGTTGGCGACAGTAATGAATGCACTGGCGTTGCAAGACGCTTTCCGCGTCAATGGCGTGGTGAGTCGTGTACAATCAGCGTTGAATATCGAGCAGGTTGCCGAGCCGTATATACGCGGCAAGGCGATACGCTATCTGGAAGAAGGGCGTGTGGTGATTTTTGGCGCGGGGACGGGTAATCCGTTTTTTACTACCGATACGGCGGCGGCGTTGCGCGGTATGGAAATGAATGCCGATATTGTGATTAAAGCGACTAAAGTCGATGGCGTTTATACTGCAGATCCGAAAAAAGACCCTAGTGCCACCCGTTATCAGCGTTTAAGTTTTGATGAAGCAATTAACAAAAACCTGCAAGTAATGGATGCGACCGCTTTCACCTTGTGTCGCGATCAGAAAATGCCACTGGCCGTGCTCAGTGTATTCAAAGCGGGTGCTTTGGCGCGATTTGTCGCGGGTGAAGACGAAGGTACGCTAGTTCAGTGTTAAGAGGAAAACCAGATGTTGGCTGACGTTAAAAAAATAACCGAGCAAAAAATGAGCAAGTCATTAGAATCGCTCAAAACAGACTTAATGAAAGTGCGTACAGGTCGTGCGCATCCTGGTATATTGGATCATGTTATGGTGGATTATTACGGTAATCCAACAGCGATTAACCAAATCGCGAACGTAACTTTGATGGACGTGCGCACTATTTCAGTCCAGCCTTGGGAAGCCAAAATGGTGGGCGCGGTAGAAAAAGCGATACGTGATTCAGATTTAGGTTTGAACCCATCAAGTCAGGGCAATCTTATCCGCGTGCCTATGCCTGCGTTGACTGAAGAGCGTCGTCGTGATTTGATTAAAGTGGTTAAAACCGAAGGTGAGGGCGCAAAAGTAGCCGTGCGTAATGTGCGCCGTGATGCAAATGAGCAGCTCAAAAAAGCCTTGAAAGAAAAAGAAATCAGCGAAGACGACGAACGTCGCACGCAAGATGAGATACAAAAATTAACTGATAAATTCATCGCCGAAATAGATAAGGCACTAGTAGTTAAAGAAGCTGAATTGATGGCGGTATAGGCGGTGGGATTGTTCGGTAGCTCAACGCAACACATCCCTGCATCCACCGATGTGCCACAGCACATTGCGATTATTATGGATGGTAATGGGCGTTGGGCTAAAAAACGCTTTATGCCGCGTATTGCAGGTCATAAACGCGGCGTGGAGATGGTGCGTGAGGTGATTAAAGCCTGCGTCAGTCGCAACGTCAAATACCTGACTTTGTTCGCTTTCAGTTCGGAAAACTGGCGGCGACCTGAGGAAGAAGTCAATTTGCTAATGGATTTGTTTCATTTTGCGTTAAAGCACGAGGTGGGTAAATTACACAAAAATCAAGTGCGACTAAAAGTTATCGGCGATTTATCGCGCTTTGATCCTAAATTAGTGCAAATGATACATGCGTCCGAAAAAATGACGGCAGATAATCCTGGGCTTACGCTGACTATCGCGGCAAATTACGGCGGGCGTTGGGATATGCTGCAGGCGGTCAGTAAAATGTTGCAACATCGTCCTGAGCTGGCAGGTCAAGAAATCACCGAGGCGCAATTTACGTCTTATCTGAGTATGCACTACGCTCCCGAGCCAGATTTGTTTATCCGCACGGGCGGCGAGCAACGTATTAGCAATTTTCTGTTATGGCAATTAGCCTATTCTGAGTTTTATTTCACCCCTACTTTATGGCCTGATTTTGATGCGGCGGCGTTGGATATGGCGATAGCCTCGTTCCAGCAACGTGAGCGTCGTTTTGGGCGTACCAGCGAGCAACTCCATCATGCTACGTGAACGTATTATTACCGCTATCTTGCTGATAGGCGGTTTTTTAGCCGCTTTATTCTGGTTGCCAGCACCTGCTTGGGCGATATTCGTGCTTGTGCCGTTGGCAGTCGGGGCGTGGGAATGGGCAAAGCTATCTCATTTTTCAGCGCCGTTAAAATACGGCTTTGTGTTGCTTAATTTGGCAACGGCTGGCGTAGTCCATCAATTTGATTGGATGTCGTCGGCGTATCTGGCATCGGCTGTGCTGTGGTTGACTTTAGTACCGATGACGCTGGCATTCGGTTGGCAATTAAAATCTATCGCGATTCGTGTGTTATTGGGTATGGTTGTGCTCGTGCCATTATGGGCGGCATTGGTTGATTTGCGCACGCATGGTGCGATGTTGGTATTGCTGTTGATGGGTGTGGTATGGATAGCCGATAGTGCGGCTTATTTTACGGGGCGTAAATTTGGCAAACATAAATTAGCACCCACTATCAGTCCAGGTAAGACATGGGAAGGCGCGTTCGGTGCGCTCATTGCTGTATTGGTTTATTTGTTAATTGTGTTGTTGGTCATGCATAGCGCGACTTTTGATGCGCAGGCTTGGTTGTTGCCCGTGTTACTGCTGGGCGGTTTAATGCTGTATTTGAGTATCATAGGCGATTTGTTTGAGTCGTGGATTAAGCGCATAGCGGGGGCGAAAGACAGTGGCAATGTGTTGCCTGGGCATGGTGGGGTGTTAGACAGAATCGACGCGCTCACATCGACCTTGCCTATCGCCGCGTTGGTGTTACTGCATGGCGATATGCTGCGAGCATGGCTATGAGTCGGGTGCAGAATTTATGTGTTTTAGGGGCGACGGGAACTATAGGTGTGAATACGCTGGATGTGGTGGCGCGGCATCCTGAGCGTTTTAACGTGGTTGCGTTGAGTGCCAGTACACAATTAGCAAAATTAGTGGCGCAGTGCGTGCAGCATCATCCCCGCTATGCTGTGGTGATGGATGCCAGCAGTGCGCAACAATTGCGTGAAATGTTGGCGGCGGCTAATCTGAACATCGAGGTGCTGTTCGGCGTTGAGGCGTTAGAGCAAATCGCCGCGATGCCTGAGGTTGACACCGTGATGGCGGCTATTGTCGGCGCGGCAGGTTTGCGTCCCGCGATGGCGGCGGCGCACGCGGGCAAGCGTATTTTGCTGGCGAATAAAGAAACTTTGGTGATGGCAGGCAGTTTATTTATGCAGGCTGTTGCCGCTGGTGGGGCAGAGTTACTGCCTATAGACAGCGAGCATAACGCGATATTTCAATCACTACCGCGTGAATTTAATGGCGATTTGGCGGCAAGTGGTGTGCGTCGCATTTTATTGACGGCTTCGGGCGGACCGTTCCGTACCGTGCCCTTGGCTGATTTAGCCAGCGTGACACCTGACCAAGCCTGTGCGCATCCTAATTGGGTGATGGGCAGGAAAATCTCAGTTGATTCGGCAACGATGATGAACAAAGGGCTGGAGGTAATCGAAGCGCATTGGTTGTTTAACGCCAGCCCCGCGCAAATTGAAGTGGTCATTCATCCGCAAAGCGTGATTCATTCCATGGTGGATTATCTGGATGGTTCGGTGATTGCGCAATTAGGTAACCCTGACATGCGCACGCCGATTGCTTACGCGCTAGGATTTCCTGAGCGCATAGCTTCTGGCGTGTCGGCATTAGATTTGTTTGGACGTGGCTTGACTTTTGAAGCACCTGATTATGCGCGTTTCCCGTGTTTGAAGCTGGCTTTTGATGCGTTGACGCAGGGCGGTATGTTGCCCGCAGTATTGAACGCGGCGAATGAAGCGGCGGTGGCGGCGTTTTTAGCAGGTACGGCGACTTATCCAGCCATTGCCGCCAGTGTAGAACACGCCTTGACGCGTGCCGTTTCGGGCGAGGCGAGTTCATTAGATGATTTAATCGCGGCAGATGCACAAGCGCGGCGTGATGCGAGTGCTTATTTACAAAAGCGGGCGGCGTGATGCAATTATTGACGACGATACTTTCATTTTTGGCGGCATTGGCTATTTTGGTCGTTGTGCATGAGTTGGGGCATTATTTGGCGGCGCGTTGGGTCGGTGTCAAAGTGTTGCGTTTTTCTGTGGGTTTTGGTCAGCCTTTGCTGATTAAGCGTTGGGGGGTTGATGCGACTGAGTGGTCTATCGCGGCGATACCGTTGGGTGGCTATGTCAAAATGTTGGATGAACGTGAAGCTCCCGTCGCTGAACATGAGTTAGCACGGGCGTTTAATCGACAAACGGTGTGGGCGCGTATGCTCATCGTGGTGGCGGGACCAGTGGCTAATTTATTATTAGCAATCTTGCTCTACTGGGGTGTCTATTTGCATGGCGTGCCTGCGCTTAAACCTATATTGGCAGAGCCTAGCGCACAAACGGCGGCGGCAATGGCAGGCTTGCATAATGGCGATGAAATCACGGCAATTGATAATCAAACTATCCGTAGCTGGGCAGATGTAAATTGGGCGTTATTGCGCGATATGACGAATAAATCGCAAGTCAGCATCAAGCTCGACGGCGGCGGTACGCGGGTCATGGATATTACCGCAGCGAATTTAGGCGAGGGTAAGGTTGAAGTTGCCAGTCAGCTGGGTTTGCGCTTATTTGAACCAGCTATTCCTGCGGTGATTGCACAAGTGCTAGATGGTGGCGCGGCGCAACGGGCAGGCTTGCGAGTAGGCGATAAAATCGTGCAAGTTAATCAGCAAAGTGTGGCGCAATGGGCTGACTTCGTACACTGGGTGCGCGGGCACGCTGGACAAGTTTTATCGGTGGCTGTATTGCGCGGACATCAGCCAGTATCGCTGTCATTAACGCCAGATCGCACCACAGAAGCGGGTGTGACGGTGGGTAAGATAGGCGCAGGACCTGAAGTCGATGCGAGCGTATTTCAAAGCATGATGACGACTGTGAATTACTCAGTCGGTGGCGCACTATTAGAGGGCGTGACTAAGACTTGGCAAATGTCTGTATTCAGTCTGCAAATGATGGGGCGTATGCTAACAGGCGAGGTGTCTTGGCATAACTTATCGGGACCGTTGACGATAGCGGATTATGCGGGGCAATCGGCGCGACATGGTTGGTTGTCATTTGTCGGCTTTTTGGCGTTGGTGAGTATTAGTTTAGGCGTGCTGAATTTATTGCCGATTCCGTTATTGGATGGTGGGCATTTGATGTATTATATTGCGGAGGCGGTCAAGGGGAGTCCCGTGTCTGACCGTATTATGGATTTAGGGCAACGTTTTGGCATGGCGGCACTGTTGACGATGATGGTGTTTGCTTTTTACAACGATATTAGTCGTTTATTGGGTACGCAATAATGCAAAAAAAATTGATTGCGGCACTGGTTGCCAGTGTCATCAGCATGTCTGCGCAAGCGGCAGACAGCTTCGTGGTAAAAGATATACGAGTAGAGGGTTTGCAGCGCACTGAAGCAGGCACGGTATTTAGCTATTTGCCAGTTAAAGTAGGTGAGACGCTGGATGCTGATAAATCAGCCGCCGCCATTAAAGCCTTGTTCGCGACTGGATTCTTCAAAGACGTGCGCTTAGAAAGCCAGGATGGCGTGTTGATCGTGGTCGTTGAAGAACGTCCAGCGATTGCTAAAATAGACATCGTCGGTAGTAAAGATTTAAGCGCAGAGCAAATCAAAGACGGCTTAAAAACATCAGGCTTGGCTGAAGGGCGGATTTTTGATAAGGCTATGCTGGATCGTGCTTCGCAAGAAATTAAACGCTTGTACTTTGGACGCGGTAAATACGCCGTCGAAATCGAAACCACTATTACGCCTATGGAACGTAACCGTGTGGCGATTGCGTTTAATATCAAAGAAGGTGATGTTGCTAAAATACGCCAAATCAATTTAGTGGGTAATAAAGTTTTTACTGAGAAAAAACTACAAGGTTTATTTCAACTGAGCACGCCAGGCTGGTTTAGCTGGTATAGCAAAAACGACCAGTATTCTAAGCAAAAATTAGCCGCTGATTTAGAAACGCTAAAGTCGTTTTATCTGAATCAAGGTTATTTAGAATTCAATATTGATTCTACGCAAGTGTCGATTAGCCCAGATAAAAAAGATATTTATCTGACGGTTAATCTCACTGAAGGTGAAAAATACACTGTTTCCGATGTCAAGCTGGCGGGTGAAATGATGGTTCCACAAGCTGATTTGCAAAAGCTCATCAGTATTAAAGCAGGCGATGTGTTCTCACGTGAAGCATTGACCGATACCTCGAAAAAAATCGGCGACCGTTTAGGTAACGACGGCTATGCGTTTGCTAACGTCAATGCTGTTCCTGAAATAGATAAAGAAAAACATACGGTTGCATTTACTTTCTTTGTCGATGCGGGTCGTCGTGTGTATGTAAATCGTATCAATATCACGGGTAATACGCGTACACGGGATGAAGTGGTGCGTCGCGAGTTTCGCCAAATGGAAGGCGGTTGGTATGCAGCTGATAAAATACAGCGTTCACGCGAGCGGGTAGAGCGTTTGGGGTATTTCAGCGATATTAACGTTGAAACGCCTGCGGTGGTGGGGACGACTGATCAAGTTGATGTGAATTTGAATCTCACTGAAAAAGCCACGGGCAATATCATGGTTGGTGCGGGTTTCTCTTCTTCTGAAGGCTTGATATTGTCAGGCTCGGTATCGCAAAATAACTTGTTTGGTAGTGGTAACGCGCTGGCCGTTAAAATCAACAGCGGTGGCGTGAATAAAGTGTATTCGGTTTCTTACACCAATCCTTACTTTACACCTGATGGTTTGAGTATGGGCTATGACTTGTATAAACGTGATACCGATACCACACGACTGTCAGCCGTTTCTAGCTATAAAAACAGCACGGCAGGTGCGGGCTTGCGCCTTGGTATTCCGTTAAATGAAAAAGATGCGTTGAGTTTCGGTGCTTCTGTCGAGCATAACGTACTGACTACGACAACATCTAGTCCGATTCAATATCAGAATTTTGTGAATCAATACGGTAGTACCAACAATACCTTGCTTTTAAGCCTCGGGTTTGCCCGCGATAGTCGCGATAGCTTGACTTACCCAACCACAGGTATGTTACAACGCGTCTATGGTGAAGTCGCTGTGCCGCCAGGTAGCTTAAAATATTATAAAGTGAATTACCAGCAACAATGGTTTAAGCCGCTAAGTAAGAGCTTCACTTTAATGTTAAACGGCGAAGTGGGTTATGGTGGTGGTTACGGTACTAATACTGATTTGCCGTTCTTCAAGAACTTCTATGCAGGTGGCGTGAGTTCGGTGCGCGGCTATGATACGGGGACAATAGGACCTAAGTACTTAGACCCTATCTCTGGGCAGTTGATTGCGCTAGGGGGTAATCAGCGCGTGGTGGGTAATGCGGAAATTTTATTCCCTATGCCAGGGTTGGAGAATGATAAATCAGTGCGTTTGAGTGCTTTCGTTGATGCGGGTGCGGTGTTTGGTCCTGGTAATACTGATAGCGCAGGTGTGCCTGATGGTCTGTATAGCAAATTCTCATTCCAGGATATACGCTTCTCTACAGGTGTCGCAGTGAATTGGGTGTCGCCTGTCGGACCGTTGAAATTCAGCCTGGGGATGCCGCTTAATCCGCAAGCGAATGACAAAAAGCAAGTATTCCAGTTCACCATGGGTCAGGTATTTTAAGGAGTTTATTTTGAATAAGTTGTTTTTGAAGCAGGCATTAGTTGCGGTTAGCTTATTAGCAAGTAGTGCGGTTGCTGTGGCGGATGTGAAAATCGGTTTTGTGAATACGGAACGCGTGTTTCGTGAAGCACCGATAGCGCAATTGGCGCAGAAAAAACTGGAAAAAGAATTCGCATCGCGTGATGCTGATTTACAGAAGCAAGCCAAGCAAGCGCGTGATTTACAAGCGCAAATAGAAAAAGATGGCGTGACTATGTCAGACGCTGATCGTCAGCGTAAAGAGCGTGATTTGGCGAATATGAATCGAGAGTATCAACGTACTTTACGCGAGTTTCGTGAGGACTTAAACGTGCGCCGCAATGAAGAGCTGGTCAAGGTTCAAGATAAAGCACGTAAGGCGATACAGGCTTACGGCGAAGCTGAAAAATATGATGTTATTTTAGAGGATGTGATTTATTTCAGCCCTAAAATAGATATTACCGACCGTATTATCCGTACTTTGAGCCAGTAATGCTGTGGCGCAAGAAATTCGTTACAGCCTCAAGGAGCTAACCGAACAGCTGGGCGGCGAGGTGCAAGGTGATGCCAGCGTGAGCGTCACCCAAGTTGCCAGTCTCGCTCATGCCGAGTCGTATCACATCGCATTTTTAGCTAATCCAAAATATAAAGAGCAGCTCGCCAGTAGTCAGGCAGGTGCGTTTATTTTGGCGCGGAGTATGACAGGTGCGAGCAATAAACCGTGTATCTTGGCAGATAATCCTTATACCTATTTTGCTAAAGTCTCGACTTTATTCAATCCGCCCTTGCGTGGTGACGAGGGTGTCCATGAACGTGCTGTGATTCACCCTAGCGCAGTGATAGGCGCGGGTGCACGCATTGCCGCTAATGTGGTGATAGAGCGTGATGCAGTTATCGGCGCAGGTTGCAGTATCGCTGCTGGTGTCGTTATCGGTGCGGGTGTGCAGATAGGTGAGAATGCCTTGATATACGCCAACGTGACGATTTATCCGCTATGTGTTATCGGCAATAATGTCATTTTGCATTCAGGTTGCGTCATAGGCGCGGACGGTTTTGGGCTTGCGCCTGAAGCAGGGCGTTGGCTCAAAATCCCGCAAATCGGGCGGGTCGTTATCGGCAATGATGTTGAGGTGGGCGCAAATACGACCATAGACCGTGGCGCATTGGATGATACGGTTATTCATGACGGCGTGAAGCTGGATAATCAAATTCAGGTCGCGCATAACGTGCACATCGGCGAGCATACTGCGATTGCGGCGTGTACGGGGATAGCGGGTAGTGCGCATATCGGCGCGCATTGCACCATAGGCGGCGCGGCGATGATATTTGGACACATAAAAATTGCCGATAACGTCAATGTTTCGACCAATACTTTAATCACAAAATCTTTACCCAAAGCAGGGACTTATACCTCTGCTTTGCCTTTTTCTGAACACAGTGTATGGCTGAAAAACGCCGTGCAAATGCGTCATTTGGATAGCATGGCATTACGCCTGCGCAGTTTAGAACAACAGTTAGCGAGCATGGAGAAAAACAATGGGTAGCATGGACATCAATGAAATCATGGCATATTTGCCGCACCGTTATCCGTTTTTATTAGTGGATAAAGTCGTTTATTTAGAGCCAGGCAAAGAAATACTGGCGTTAAAAAATGTCAGCATGAACGAGCCTTTTTTTCAAGGGCATTTCCCTAAATATCCCGTTATGCCTGGTGTGCTGATATTAGAAGCGTTGGCGCAAGCGGCGGCGTTGCTGTCGTTCAAAACCGTAGGCAACCCACCCGATAGTGATGCCGTGGTGTATTTTGCAGGTATAGATGGCGCACGTTTCAAGAAACCTGTCGTGCCAGGCGATCAACTGACTTTGCATGTGGAAATTTTGCGTAATCTCAAAGGGATTTGGAAATATGCCACTTACGCCGAGGTTGACGGTCAGCGCGTGGCTGAGGCCGAAATGATGGCAACGTTACGGTAAGTAAAATGATACACGAGACAGCTATTATTCACCCAAGTGCGCAGATAGCCGCAGGCGTTAGCGTCGGTGCTTATAGCATCATCGGCGAACACGTCAGTATCGGTGCGGGCTCGACTATCGGTGCGCATGTGGTGATAGATGGGCATACAACGATAGGTTGCGATAATCAGATATTCCAGTTTAATTCACTGGGAGCCGTGCCGCAGGATAAGAAATACGCAGGTGAACCTACGCGCTTAGAAATAGGCAATCGCAACATTATCCGTGAATTTTGCACATTCAATCTAGGTACAGTGCAAGACGGGGGCGTAACGCGTATCGGCAATGATAATTGGATTATGGCGTATGTGCATTTAGCGCATGACTGTCACGTTGGCAATCATACCGTATTCGCAAATAATGCCTCGCTGGCAGGGCATGTTGAAGTTGGCGATTATGCGATTCTAGGTGGATTTACAGGTGTGCATCAATTTTGCAAGATAGGTGCGCATGTGATGACGGGGATTTCCAGTGTGATTTTTAAGGACGTGCCGCCGTATTTGATGGTCGGCGGTCAACCTGCCGCGCCGCATGGGATGAACAACGAAGGCTTAAAACGGCGCGGTTTTTCGGCGGCGGCATTAGCAGGCTTAAAGCGTGCTTATAAGCTGCTTTATCGTGATGGACTCACCGTGAGTGACGCGCAAACTCAGCTTGCCCTATTAGCGCAAGATGTGCCAGAAGTGCAGGCTATGGTTGATTTTCTGGTGCAGTCTGAGCGCGGAATTATTCGCTAAATGGGTGCGCTAGTAACAAAACGTGCGCCGCGTATTGCTATCGTGGCGGGCGAGGCTTCGGGTGATTTGCTCGGCAGCCATTTGATAAATGCGATTAAAGCGCGTTGTCCCGATGCGCAGTTTTACGGTATCGCTGGGCCAAAGATGATGTCAGCGGGGGCGAAAAGTCTGTATGCAATGGAGAAGTTATCCGTTAGCGGCTACGTCGAGGTCATTAAGCATTTACCTGAATTGCTAGGCATACGCCGTCAGCTCAAAAAACAGCTATTGGCAGATAAGCCCGATTTATTTATCGGCATAGATGCGCCTGACTTTAATTTAAGTTTAGAGGCTGATTTGAAAGCCAGCGGCATACCTACAGTGCATTATGTCAGCCCCTCTATTTGGGCTTGGCGGGGTGGACGTATTAAAAAAATAGCCAAAGCGGTCAGTCATATCTTGGTGGTGTTCCCTTTTGAAGCGGCGATTTATCAACGCGCAGGCATACCTGTGACCTACGTTGGACATCCATTAGCGGATACGCTACCCGCAGCACCTGATAAAGAGGCAGCGCGAGAACGCCTGAAACTGCCGCTAAATGCACCCATTATTGCCTTATTGCCTGGTAGTCGCGTAGGTGAGCTCATGCAACATGCGCAATTATTTGTGGAGACGGCGCAGTTGATACAAGCGCATCATCCGCAGATACGCTTTATCGTGCCTTTGATTAGTCGTGCCACACGTGAGATTTTTGCGGGCGCGTTATCTGCCTGCCCACATCCGCCTAACATACAGATAATGATAGGTCATGCTGATGCGGTATTGACGGCGGCAGATATTGCATTAGTCGCATCAGGCACAGCAACGTTAGAAGCGGCTTTGCTTAAACGCCCTATGGTGATCACTTATCGTGTGCCTAAAATCACGGCGTATTTGATGCGTAAACAAGCCTATTTGCCTTGGGTGGGCTTGCCTAACATATTAGCGAATCGCGATGTCGTGCCCGAATTAGTACAAGAAAACGCCACCGCGCCTAAATTAGCCGATGCCTTGGTGGCTTTACTGGAAAATAAGTCTCAACGCGCTGAGATTGAAGCGGAGTTTACGCGGCAATATGTGGCACTGAAGCAAAATACAGCGGAAAAAATGGCGGCGGCGATATTGCCTTTTCTACCATGCGCCTGATTTGCGGAGTCGATGAAGCAGGGCGCGGGCCGCTCGCTGGCGCAGTTTATGCGGCGGCGGTGATACTGAATCCAGCGCATCCTATTGCAGGATTGAATGACTCTAAAAAGCTCACAGCAAAACGTCGTGATGCCTTAGAGATAGCAATTAAACAGCACGCATTAGCCTACGCAGTGAGCTTTGCCAGTGCCGCCGAAATCGACGAAATCAACATTTTACAAGCCTCATTACTCGCCATGCGCCGCGCAATAGACATGCTGGCGATAGTGCCAGATGAAGTGCTAGTAGATGGTTTGCATTGCCCTAAGATAATGTTGCCTAGCCGTGCTATTGTACAAGGGGATGCGTTAGAGCTGTGTATTTCAGCGGCTTCTATTTTGGCAAAAACCGCACGTGACAGGGAACTGATGCGCCTGCATATACTCTATCCGCAGTATGGTTTTGATAAGCACAAAGGTTACCCGACCGCTGCGCATAGAGCTGCTTTAATTGAATATGGTATTACACCTGAGCACCGATTGAGTTATGCGCCAGTTAAAAAAGTGGCGCAGTCTGACATGAATTTTTAGGGAGTTGAAAAGATGATAGTAGCGAAATTTTTACATATTTTAAGCGTCGTTATTTGGGTGGGCGGGATGTTCTTCGCCTACATGGCATTGCGTCCCGTTGCCGCTGAATGTTTAGAGCCACCACAGCGTTTGCGTCTGTGGGCGGGGGTGTTTGCTCGCTTTTTCCCGTGGGTATGGGGTTCGGTGGCTGTCATATTGGGTTCTGGCCTGCATTTGATGATGAGCATGGGTATGCCGCCTGCTCATTATGTCACTATCATGCTGGTGCTCGGCGTGGTAATGATGCTGTTATTCGCGCATGTGTTTTTTGCGCCATATAAACGCCTCAAACGTGCCGTTGCCGCACAAGACTGGCCAGCAGGTGGCGCGGCTCTGGGGCAAATCCGTCAACTGATTGCGATTAACTTGAGCTTGGGCTTGGTTACCGTGACGGTGGCGACACTGGGTGTGTATTTAGGTTAGTCATAATTACGCTAATCGGCTATTATTCGACTATGATTAAATCTGTATTCACATTGGGATTGATAATCTGGCTGGCGTTGCTGCAAGGCATAGCCCCATTGTTACACGCCCATGTACATGATTTATCTATGCCAGGTACGATACATTTGCCTGATTTAGGCGTGGATGCCAATGCGGAAATGGCGGTGCATCATGCTGAATCAGGCTGGCATCAGTTGCGCACGCATTTAAGTGATGAAGATGCAATAGGCGTTGAATCTGCAGGTAAAAATGAACAAGATTTAGCGGTGCTGGATGTGTTTGTATTGTTGGTATCGAGCTTGCTCATGCTGGTGTTGTTAGTGCGTGATGTTGTTCATCATGCGTTTAACTTTTTTATTCCTCGACGATATATCGCTTATCGTCTGCCTTGGGCACTCGCCCCACCTGCTACGCATTAAATTGTGATGTTTTGTGCCTGCTATTAGCTGGCTATCAATTTACCTGTGTAGGAGTTTCACCATGCAACGCATTATTTTTACGCTCGCTTTATGTGCGGCAACGATGGCACACGCCGCTGATCAACTTACTTTTACCGACCAACAATTACATACTTTAGGTATCGTGACCGCGCCTGTAGTCAGCACGCAGTCGCAGACCAGTTTGAGCTATCCCGCCAGCGTGCTTATTCCCACGAATCAAGAGCGTATCGTTGCCGCGCCGATGATGGGTATGGTGAGTCGTATTTTAGTCACTGCGAATACGATGGTTAAAGCGGGTCAGCCGTTAGCAACTTTATTAAGTCCCGATTTAGCGCAAGCTCAGGGTGGATTGGTGCAGGCGGCGGTGCAGGCGCAATTGGCGCAGGCGCAATTACAGCGCGATGATAAATTGTTAGCCGATGGCATTATTCCAGCTGCTCGTCAGCAAACTACGCGTGCTAATTATTTGACTGCGAGTGCCATGCTGACCCAGCAACGGCAAGCATTGCGCATGTTAGGCGTGCCTGCTAACACGATTACGCAAATGGAACGCGGTACGGCGCACAGTGCTGAACTACAGTTGGTTGCGCCTATCGCAGGCGTGGTGTTGGAGACCAATGTCACGGCGGGGCAACGTGTTGATACCACTACCGCGCTATTCAAAATTGCGCAAATGCGCCCATTGTGGCTATTGATACAAGTACCGACTGCCGTCGCCGCGACGATTAAGGTTGACGATAGCGTCAGCGTTGTTGGACGTAAGACCGTGGGGCGTGTGTTGTCTGTCGCGCAAACATCACAAGCCGCGCAAACCGTCGCCGTACGGGCTGAGATAACGGGTGATTTAGATGGTTTGGTGAGCGGGCAAGCGGTAGAGGCGCGTATTAGCGGGCATACTCAGTCCGCTTGGCAAGTGCCTGTTAATGCCGTGGTTTATCAGCAAAATAAACCCTATCTATTTGTTCGTGATGCGCGTGGTTTCCATCCTGTGGCGATTAAGGTGTTAGCGCAAACGGGGGCTACGTCGTCTATAGTACCGCTCGTCGCAGGGGCGTTATCAGCTAAGGATGCGGTGGCTACGCAAGGTGTCGCGCAGATTAAGGCGGTGTGGACTGGCGTAGGAGCGGAATAATGTTAACTAAACTCGTTGCGTTGTCGCTATCCAAGCGGCTGTTAGTGTTGATATTGACGGCTATGTTAATTGGCGCGGGCTGGATGGCTTTTCAGCAATTACCGATAGATGCCTTTCCTGATGTGTCGAGCACGCAAGTCAAGCTCATCATGAAAGCACCAGGCATGACCCCCGAAGAAGTCGAAGCGCGTATCGTTGCGCCGATAGAAACGGAAATGCTGGGGATACCCAAGCAGCAAATTTTGCGCTCAATTTCTAAATATGCCCTAGCTGATATTACTATCGACTTTGCCGAAGGCGCTGATATTTACTGGGCGCGGCAACAAGTAGCAGAGCGTTTGGCGAATGCGCAGAATAACTTACCCGTGGGTAGCTCTGGTGGATTAGCACCGATTACTACGCCCTTGGGTGAAATGTTTATGTTTACTGTGGAAGGTGGCGGGTTATCACTGGAACAGCGGCGTTCATTGCTAGATTGGGTCATCCGTCCGCAATTACGCACGCTGGCAGGGGTGGCTGACGTGAATGCGTTGGGTGGCATGGTGCGCACGTTTGAGATTGTGCCGAATAATGTGCAACTAGCGGCGCGTGGCGTGCAGTTGGGTGAGCTACAGCGTGCGCTGGAAATGAATAATCGCAACGACGGCGCAGGGCGTTTGCGCTCAGGCGAGGAAGTCTTAGTGGTGCGGATAGAAGGTGCGATTAAAACGCTGGATGACGTGCGGGCTATCGTCGTTACTAGCCGCAATAATGTCCCTGTGCGTGTTGGGGATGTCGCCGAAGTGCAAATCGGTAGCTTAACGCGTTATGGTGCGGTGACTAAAGACGGGCGTGGCGAGGCGGTTGAAGGCTTGGTGTTGGGATTAAAAGGGGCGAATGCGCGGCAAGTGGTGGCGGCTGTGGAAGCGAAGCTGGCTGAAATTGATAAAACCTTGCCCGCAGGCGTGCATACTAAGGTGTTTTACAACCGTGGCGGCTTGGTTGAGCGTGCCGTCGGTACGGTGACGGAGGCACTGGCTGAAGCCATCGTGCTGGTCGTCATTTTGCTGGTGTTATTTTTAGGGAATGTGCGGGCGGCGGTGCTGGTGGCGTTGGTATTGCCATTGTCGGCGTTGTTTACGTTTATTCTAATGCGCCAATTTGATATGTCGGCGAACCTCATGAGTTTGGGCGGTTTGGCGATTGCAATCGGTATGTTAGTTGACGCGGCTGTGGTGGTAGTGGAAAACGTAGTCACGCATTTTGCTCACGATAAAACGGGCGATAAGCTGCATGTGATTTATAAGGCGGTGAGCGAGGTGATTACGCCTGTGGCATCGGGCGTGCTGATTATTATCATCGTGTTTTTTCCGTTGCTGACCTTGCAAGGCTTGGAGGGCAAGCTGTTTATTCCCGTGGCGTTGACTATTGTCTTTGCGTTGGCTGGATCTTTGCTATTGTCATTGACCATCGTGCCTGTGCTGGCATCTTGGTTACTCAAACAGGGAGCGCATACCGACCCTTGGCTAGTGCGCAAGGCGATGGCGATTTATACCCCTGTGCTTGATTGGAGTTTAGCGCATGTACGCATAGTGGTGGTGGCTGCGGTGTTGGGCTTGCTGGCGACAGCGGGTGTTTATACGTTGATAGGCAAAACGTTCATGCCCGTGCTGGATGAGGGCGACGTGATTTTGCAACTGGAGAAGCTGCCCTCTATTAGCTTGGAAGATTCAGTCAAACTCGATTTACGCATACAACAAGCCTTGATGCGCGTGCCTGAAGTCAAAGGCGTGGTGGCGCGAACGGGTTCAGATGAGCTGGGTTTGGATCCCATGGGCTTGAATCAAACCGATACTTTCCTCGTGCTTAAGCCCCGTGAGCAATGGCGTAAGCCTGATAAAGCCTGGCTAATAGATCAATTGCGCATGGTAATGCAAAATTTTCCTGGTGTGACCATTTCGTTTACACAACCGATAGAAATGCGTGTGTCAGAAATGTTGACAGGTGTGCGCGGCGATTTGGCAGTGAAGATTTTCGGCACAGATTTGGCGCAACTCAATCAATTAGCGGCGCAGATTGAAGGCGTGCTAAAGCAAATACCAGGTGCTGAAGACGTGATTACGGTTAAAAACGACGGCGTGCAATTTTTGCAAGTTAAGGTGGATAGGCTGGCGGCGGGGCGATTTGGCTTGAACACCGATGACATCCAAAATGACTTGCGAGCACAAATTGAAGGTAAGCCGTTGGGTATCGTGTTGGAAGGTATTAGCCGCACACCGTTGGTATTGCGCGGCAGTGATGCGGTGCGTAATTCACCAGACGCGTTTGCTGCGTTGCGTATCAGTTTGCCTGATGGGCGTGTGATTCCGCTGTCTGAAATTGCGCAATTACAGCGAGTTGATGGCCCTGTTAAAGTCGATAGGGAAAACGCACGGCGTTATGTTGTCGTCCAAGCCAACGTGCGCGGGCGTGATTTGGTTGGCTTTGTTGACGCGGCAAAAGCGGCGGTGGCGGCACAGGTTAAATTACCAGCGGCTTACAGCGTGGTTTGGGGTGGGCAATTTGAAAACCAGCAACGCGCCGCTAAACGTTTGGCAATCGTTGTGCCTATCGCCTTGGTCATGATTTTCTTGTTGCTCTACACCACTTTTAATTCATTACGTCAGGCTTTGCTGGTGCTGACTAATGTGCCTTTCGCACTCATAGGCGGGGTATTTGCGCTGTGGTTATCAGGAGAATATATGTCCGTGCCTGCATCAGTTGGCTTTATCGCCTTGCTCGGTATTGCGGTGCTAAACGGGCTAGTGCTGGTGAGCTATTTTAATCAATTACTTGAATCTGGCATGGCAATCGAGCAAGTCGTGGTTGAGGGCGCAAAACGGCGACTGCGTCCCGTGCTGATGACGGCGATGATAGCGGCGTTTGGCTTGTTACCTTTGGTGTTTGCGACAGGACCAGGCTCGGAAATCCAAAAACCATTGGCTATTGTGGTGATAGGTGGATTAGTGACCTCCACTTTGTTGACTTTGGTGTTGCTCCCTATTTTGTATCGTCGTTTTGGCGTTGCTAAAACGCAGGAGGCTTAAATGAAAAAATTACTATTTTTAGCAGTGTTAATGAGCTTGCCCGTACACGCCGAAAGCTACCTTAGCCCGCCTGATTTACCCTCGTTAGCCGCCGTGACCACGGCGTTGAACAACACGCCTAGCGTGCGTGCGGCGACGGCAAATCTGGGTGTGGAGTCTGCTAATAGTGACAAGCTACGCGCAGGCAGTTATGAAACAGCGATACGCCTCAATACCCAACAACGACAAACGCTAGTGCCGAATCAACGTTATACCGAATGGGATGTGGGGCTGGAGCGAGCCTTACGTTTGCCGAATAAATCACGGCTGGATGCGCAATTAGGCGAACAAAGCATGGAACAGGCGCACTTTGTGTTGGGCGATGCCTTGCACGAGTCTGGGCGTATGTTGTTGACCAGCTGGTTTAGCTGGCTGCGAGAATTTTACCAAACGCAGCAATGGCAAGCGCAAGTAGATGGGCTAGTGACGCAACTGGACGCGGTGAATAAACGCGTGCGTGCGGGGGATGCTGCCAAGCTCGATCAGCTTCAAGCCGAGGCAGCTTTAGCGCAGGCACAAGCGCAGTTAGCTGATGCGGCATTGCGTTTAGCGGTGGCAAAAAATGAGCTGAACCGCCGTTATCCCGCAATAGCCTTACCTGCCCAACCTATTTTGCCACAGCCTGAGTTAGTTACCGAGCCATTGGACTACTGGCAACAGCGGAGCATGGAACATAATCATGAGCTGGCTATTGCGCACAACGATACTGCGCGTTTTGGCACAATGTTAGCGCGTAGCGAGGCGGACAAAATCCCTGACCCTAGCGTAGGTGTGCGTTTTGCCAATGAGCGCGGCGGTGAAGATAAAATCATAGGCGTGAGCGTGTCTATTCCTTTTACAGGTAATGCCCGTCGGGCAAATGCGCAAATGGCGGCGGCGAATCAGCTGGTGGCAACCGAGCGTGAAGCGGGGGTGCGCACTAAAATTGAAACGGAAACGGCTAACACTTGGCTCGCCACGCAATCCGCTTATCGTGCTTGGCAAGCCAGTGCTAACGCCAGCACTGCCATGCGTCGCCATGCGGATTTAATAGCGCGCGCCTATCAGTTAGGTGAAAGCGGTTTGACCGATGTGCTCAATGCACGCCGCCTGGCGCAAGAAGCGGAATTAAATGCTATCAACACCCGACTCGCCGCCGCGCAAGCGCGTTATCGTCTGCTATTAGATACCCATGCGTTATGGCCGATAGATGCTGATGAGGCTGGGCATAGCTAATTTGCTACTGCGCATTGCCTAGTTGCTGGGGTAATGCGCAGTTTTTTACCGCATAAACTGATTGCCAGATAGTCTTGTATGCTTATATAATTCACATATAAAGACTTATTTATCTTTATATTGTTTTAATTTTAAGAGGATAAAATCATGCAAGAATTTTTATTTGGTGTAGATAGCCCATTTCCCTTAGGGATTACTGTGGCACTGATTATTATGGCTTGGTTGAGCTTTTTATCAGTGGTGTTTGTCGGGATGATGGGTTAGCGCGTTTATTACATGGTTGGCATTACAAACTCGGTCGCTATTTGCGTATTAGGCCAACGGGTGGTGATGGTTTTCAGTCGGCTATAGAAGCGCACGCCTTCTGCACCGTAAACGTGGTGATCGCCGAATAGTGAGCGTTTCCAGCCGCCAAAGCTGTGAAAGGCAATGGGCACAGGGATAGGTACGTTTACGCCTACCATGCCGACTTGTACGTGCCGTCCGAATTCGCGTGCGGTGTTGCCGTCGCGGGTAAATATAGCGACACCGTTGCCGTATTCATGGTCGTTGACGAGTTTGAGTGCGGCTGTAAAATCGGCAACGTGCATGACGCAAAGTACGGGGCCGAAAATTTCCGCTTGGTAGATTTTCATAGCTGGCGTGACTTGGTCAAATAAACAAGGTCCCATGAAAAAGCCAGCTTCGTGTCCTGCGAGTTTGAAATCACGTCCATCAACGACCAGTGTTGCGCCCTCGGCAACCCCTGTATCGACGTAGGATTTTACCTTGGCATGGTGCTGGGATGTGACTAATGGACCCATATCGGCGTGTTCGTCCAGACCTTGGTTGATGCGGATAGCGCGTGTTTTTTCGGCTAATTGGGCAACGAGTGACGCGCCTACGCCACCGACGGCTACGGCAACGGTAATCGCCATGCAGCGCTCACCTGCAGAGCCGAAGCCTGCGCCGATTAAGGCATCAGCGGCTTGTGCTAAATCGGCATCGGGCATGACGACTAAGTGATTCTTTGCGCCACCCAAGGCTTGTACGCGCTTGCCTTGTGCCGTCGCTGTGGTGTAAATATATTCAGCGACAGGCGTTGAGCCGACAAAGCTAATCGCCTGTATGCGGCTGTCGTGCAACAGCGTATCAACAACCAGTTTGTCGCCTTGCACCACGTTGAATACGCCTGCAGGCAAGCCAGCTTGGGCGAGTAAATCCGCTATCATCAGGCTGGCACTGGGGGTGCGTTCTGACGGTTTGAGGACAAAGGTGTTCCCTGTGGCAAGTGCCATCGGTATCATCCACAGCGGAACCATGACAGGAAAGTTGAATGGCGTAATGCCTGCGACTACGCCTAAAGCCTGACGCACGCTGTGGGTGTCTATGCCTGCGCCGACTTGGTCGCTGAATTCGCCTTTGAGCAGGTGCGGGATACCGCAGGCGAACTCGACTACTTCTATACCGCGTATGATTTCACCGCGTGCGTCGTTGATGGTTTTGCCGTGCTCTAATGTAATAGCGCGGGCGAGTGCGTTCATGTTTTGTTCCAGCAAGGCTTTGAACTGAAACATAATGCGGGCGCGTTTGAGTGGCGGTGTGGCTGACCAAGCGGGGAAAGCGGCTGCGGCGGCAGTGATAGCTAAATGTACTTCGTCTGCGGTGGCATAGCGCACTTGAGCTTGTGTTTGTCCTGTGGCTGGGTTGTAAACTAATCCTGTGTCCCCGCCAGTACCCGCGTAATGTTGTCCATTGATATAATGAGCGATGGTGTGTGGCGTGTTCATATAGCGTGCTCCAAAGCGGTTTGTTGTGATTTTATTTCTTGTTGATGTGCCGCCCACAGTTGTTCATTTTTGAGGTAGCGCGTTGCATCCAGACCTGCGTCACCATCTGCGGCAATGTTGGTCAAGGCTGCTGCGATGCAGCTAAATATTTTGTCGATTTCGTGTTTTTCTATGGTGAGTGGGGGTGAAATAGCGATAATGTCGCCTGTGTAGCGTATTAGTACGCCCATTTCATAACATTTCAAATACGTCGCAAATGCGCGTGCGCCAGGTTGCTCAGGTGTGGGTTCTAGCTCTATCCCTGCGACTAAGCCAACATTGCGTATGTCTTTGACGAATGGCACGTCTAGTAAGCTGTGCGCGGCTTGCTCAAAATACGCACTCAAGCTGGCGGCGCGGTCTTCTAATTTTTCGTCGGCAAAAATAGCCAGCATGGCAATCGCCGCCGCACATGCAATCGGGTGCGCGGTGTAGGTGTAACCATGCGGTAATTCAATCGCCCCAGCGGGGCTGTTGTGCATAAACACATCGTGTATTTCGCGTTTGACTGCCACCGCGCCCATAGGCACTGCGCCGTTGGTTAGCCCTTTGGCGCAGGTGAGAATGTCGGGCGTAACATCAAAATAATCTGCGGCAAATTGAGTACCTAAACGACCAAAGCCCGTGATAACTTCATCAAATATCAATAAAATACCGTATTTGTCGCAGATTTCACGCAGACGTTTGAGGTAGCCAGCAGGCGGTAAAATTACACCCGCAGAGCCTTGTATGGGTTCGATAATGAGCGCGGCGATGGTGGCTGGATCGTGTAGCGTGGTGATGCGTTGCTCAAATTCATTAGCCAGTGCGATACCACCATCCGCAGGAATGCTGCGTGTAAAAGCGTTACGGCTGATGTCCAGCGGGTGGCGTATGTGATCGACTCCTGCCAAGCCGTTGCCAAACGCCTTACGATTGCCCGCGATACCGCCTACTGCAATGCCGCCGAAATTAACGCCATGATATCCTCGTTCACGACCGATGAGCTTGTTGCGTAGCGGGTTGCCGTTGATGCGGTGATAGGCTAAGGCGATTTTGAGTGCGGTTTCGACAGATTCTGAGCCTGAGTTAGTGAAAAAAATGCGATCCAGCCCCGCTGGCATATATTGCGCCAAGCGTTCTGCGGCTTCAAAAGCCAGCGGGTGGCTATTTTGAAAAGCAGGGGCATAATCCAGTGTGCGTAACTGATGTGCCACTGCACTGGCGATTTCTTCGCGCCCGTGTCCGCCCGCTACGCACCATAAACCCGCAGTGCCGTCCAATATCACACGGTCGTCTATGGTGGTGTAATAGTTGCCTTTGGCGGCTTTGAATAATCGCGGCATGGCTTTGAATTGGCGGTTGGCAGTGAATGGCATCCAATAGTGATCGAGATTAGGCAAGTCAGGCACAGTGTTATCCTCAGTGGGTAATGTGCTTAGTGTCGAGGTGTTTAATGAATGTTGTCAAGACTGTATTTTAGGTAATTTAAGTGATTGATTTTATAGCGATGTTCTGGCACGATGTTATCGTATATTAAACGCGCTTAACACGAATGGGGACAGCATGGATCAAGAAGTTGGATTTCGTTTACGGCTAGTTAGATTACGTCATCAATTATCACAACGTGCCTTAGCCAAGCGCGTAGGCGTTGCCCACGCCACGATTTCATTGATAGAGTCAGGTCAAACTAGCCCATCAGTGAGCGCATTAAAACGCATATTGGCAGGCATACCGATGACGTTAGCCGAATTTTTCTCCGATGAATTACCACCCGTTGCTAATCAAGTGTTTTATCGCGCCAGCGAATTAACCGAGATTAGCGGCGGCGACGGCATATCCTACCGCCAAATCGGCTCGGCACGTGCTGGGCATGTATTGCAAATACTATTTGAACGCTATGAAGCAAACGCGGATACGGGCTTGGTCATGTTGCGACATGAAGGCGAAGAAGGTGGGATTATTTTGACAGGGCAATTAGAAGTCACCGTCGGCACGGCAACCCGTGTATTAAGTGCAGGTGATGCTTATTATTTTAATAGCCGTGAACCACACCGTTTTCGCAACGTCGGCACAGTGTTGTGTACCTTAGTCAGCTCGGTTAGCCCACCTTCGTTTTAAGGGTGGGGGACAGCTTCAGTATTTATTCCGTTTGCCCATATACATAGCGGCATCCGCTTGCGCGAGTAAGTCATCCGCATCCATGCTGTGTTCTGAGCATAGTGCGTAACCAATAGTGAGGCTGGGTTGTATATTCACGTTGGGTGCAATGTGAGCTGGTTCGCTAATGCGTTGATGTAGCAGGGCAATAAGTTGCCGCATGTTACTGTCAGATGCGTGCATGACAATGATGGCGAATTCGTCACCGCCTAAACGTGCCAGCGTGTCTATTTCGCGTAGCTGTGTTTGTAGGCGATAGGCAATGATTTTAAGCAAACTATCGCCAGCCGCATGACCATACTGGTCGTTAATCTGCTTGAATTTATCGAGGTCTATATAGGCAATACCAATGCTGGTATATTCACGCTTAGACCATGCTAGTGCTTGCCCTAAACGCTCGAAAAATAGCCGTCGATTAGCTAATCCAGTTAAGGCGTCGTGGGTGGCATCGTGAGTTAAGTGTAGCGCGGCTTGTTCCAGTTGACGACCCTGGGCAACAATGTCATGACCACGTTGGCGTAAAGAGCGGTAAACAGCATAACCTAACGATATGATAATTAAAATAATAATGCTAGACAGGATGATGGTGACTAATTGAATCCGTGCGCTGAGTTGCTTGGCTTGTTGCGCATACATGCGTACTTTGCTTTGCTCATGCTGGCGTAAGTTTTGTACGAGTATGTCGAATGTGGCATCTATATCACGTAATTGCGTTGCTAATAATTGCTGCGCTTCGTTGGTTTTGTCAGCAATAGCTAAATCTACAATTTTTTCCTGTAACGCAACAATATGTGGAATCATTTTGCTTTGCGCTTGTAAGTTGCTCGCACCAAAGGCATCTAATTGTGCTTCCATTAAAGCTCGCCGTGCTATGCCGACGCGGTTTCCCCAATAATCATATTGGGTGCGAAATTCATCGCGCTTAAATGGGTCGTCTGTAATGACTTGTGAGACCACCGTTTGATGGCGGTTATAAGCGGCTTCGAGTAAGTCGGTGCTCATTTCAGCTAGGCGTACATGTTGTGTATTCATGATATGCAATGCCGAGCTCAGTCGAGATTGTTGCCAGAGCGTATAGCCTGCCCAACTGATAATTAAGCACGTTAAACCTGCAAAAACCCATATCGTTAGATGCGCAATTTTATCTGTTGAGTCAGTTAAGCTGACGGATATGGGGGTATTCATGGTATTTCCGTGTGAATTAAGCAAGCGCTTATGAGCTTAAAACTTTACCCGCACCCGATAAGTGAGTGTGGTTAGACCTTCAGCGGGGATGGTGACTGTCCACATCGCGGTGTTGGCGTTAGGTTTGGTGTGGGTTTGTGATTCGTTGAGTATGCTCCAGTCGCCTGGGATGGGCTCGAATACGTTGACGGTGACTGGGGTAGTTTTGGCGTTGTGCAGGGTGATTTGGTAGGCGGATTCATAGCTGTTGCGTGTGGCGGCTATTTTTTGGAAATCGGTTTGTTTTTTGTCGGCATAGACATCGAATGCTTCGCCTAATTTCAAACGCACGGTGTCGTTTTTGGCAGTGTGGTCGATGCTGTCTTCGCCGATAAATTGCGCATTACCTGTGCTGTCTTTTTGGTAAATGCGGATGATGCCTTTGGGTAGAGGGATACCTAGACTGCCGCCTTTGTTATCAAAGCTGATATACACATTGGCTTTGAGTTTTTGTCCTAAATCGCCGTTCGCACCTTGATAGTAATAGTCTGCACCACGTAGTTCTAGCGTTTTTCGCACACTGATTTGGGGTGCATTGAGCAGGGCAACTTGTTTGGTTTGCTGATTGTTGAGGGTGGTAGTGCGGCCTAGACTGTAGAGGTGATATTCAAATAAATTTTCTTGCGCCATCGGCGCGTCGGCCATTTTTGCCATGCTCATGACTGCGCGTTCTGCCATTGCGGGGCGTGCTTGTGGGTTGACTAAATTGACATCGCCTGCGACGAATTGTAGCTTGGCATTGGGGTAGCTGGTTCCGCTTTGGTTGCTAATGGTGACCCAGCCGTTCAAGTCCATTTTGTTGTCGCTGGTGAGTTCGGCAACGTAATCAGCTCGCCAAGATAATCCGCCTGTGAGGTAGGATAATTCCAGATTTTGGCTGGCGGTTTTGTTGGCAACGACGGACATGGTGAGGGTGGGTTGGTCGCGCAGGTTGTCGGGTACATTGGCATAGACGATGCGTCCGTTAATGCTGGTTTCTACGCGATCGTTGAATTTGAGCACGACACCGTTATTGGCGGCGAGTAGGGTGGCTGTTTCACGCGTTTCTGCGCCTGTGGCTGGGTTGGTTTTGATGATGGTGACGTTGTTGCCTACATTTTTTTCTAATAATTTTTGTGGTGTGAGCAAGTCATAATCAAAACTTTGCTCTAATAAACGTATGCCTGCGGCATCGTTGATGTTGCGCAATAAGGCAGTTTCAGGACGAATGCGGGCGGACACATCACGCCAAGCGAGGCGGTTGATGTCGGCATTCAGGCTGATTTTGCGTTGATCTTTGACCAGTGCAAGGTCGGCGTTGTAAATGGTCAACGCCAGTTCACGCTGGTCGGCGAGGGTGCTGTTGATGTCGTTGGTGGTGGCATGAGCAGTATGGGCAAGTAAAAACAGGCTGGCTAATAATGCTTTTTTCATGCTGGTTACTCCATGCAAACGGGCTCTAATAGTACGTCTATTCCTGTCTTGACACAAATTGCGGCGGCGGGAATGTTGTCGCCACGTTGCCAAGCGGCGACGGCATCGCGTTTGCCCGCACCTGTTACCAAGAACAACACGGCACGGCTGTCGTTTAAGCAGCGTACGCTGAGGCTAACGCGGTCGGCGGGCGGTTTGGGCGCGTCGTGGACAGCAATGGCGGCGGCTGTTTCGTCTAGGTTGACTTGCCCAGGAAATAGGCTGGCAGTGTGACCGTCTTCGCCTAAGCCTAGCAAGCTTAAATCGAACATTTCTACTTGTTGTAGTTGTTCGCTGTAAATGGCGGCGGCAGTTTCTGCGCCTAGCTCGGCGGGAATGGCGTGTATCTGCGCGGTGGGAATCGGACAGTGTGCTAACCAGGCTTGCGTTGCCATCAGGCTATTGCGGCTAGGGTCGTCAACGGGCAGGCAACGTTCATCGCCATACCAGATGTGCCAGCATGACCAGTCGGTATCGAGATGGATTAGCTTTTCGTACAGGGCTTTAGGGGTGTTGCCGCCTGCGAGCACGATGTGAAATTCACCGCGTATGCTGATGGCGCGTTCAGCGGCTTGCGCCACGCCGACTAAGGCGGCAGTGACGACATCCACCACCACTAACCAGCGCGTTTTAGCTAAACAATCTTGTGTCATCTGCGCATCCTTTTAACGTTCAAACCATGCGATAGACTCGACATGTGCGGTGTGCGGGAACATGTTGGCGATACCTGCGCTTTTGAGCTGATAGCCTTTTTCGTGCACCAGCACCGCCGCATCACGGGCTAAGGTGGCGGGGTTGCAGGACACATAAACTATCCGTTTAGGCGCGTTGTCATCGAGTGCTTGCACCAGTGAATATGCGCCATCACGCGGTGGGTCTATGAGCATTTTATCAAAATGACCTAGTGCGTTCATGCGCTCTGTGGTCATCTCGAATAAATTTTCGACCATGAATTCAGTGTTGCTAATGCCGTTAAAGGTTGCGTTTTGTTGCGCACGAGCGACGAGTTCTTTACTGCCCTCTATACCAACAACGGTATGCGCATGGCGGGCGATAGGCAGGGTAAAGTTACCTAGCCCGCAGAACATGTCAACGATGCGTTCATCTGGCTGTGGGTCTAGCAACTGCATCGCACGGCGCATCAAAATAGGGTTTACGTCGGTATTGATTTGGGTAAATTCGCTAGGCTGAAATGGCATGATTAAATTGAATTCAGGCAGGCTATAAGACAGCGCAGGCGCATCTAATGGATAAAACGGCTTGATGGTGTCAGGTCCCTTGGATTGCGTCCACCATTGTATGTGATGCTGATCAGCAAATTCACGTAGCAGGATTTCGTCTTCTGGCGGTATAGTCACCATATGGCGGATAACCAGCGCGTCAACCACATCAGTAGCGACGACTTCTATTTGCGGCAATTGTGCGCGGATAGTCAAGCGCATAATAAATTCACGCAACAGCGGTATCAGCGCAGAAATACGCGGCGGCAATACCGCACACGAAGTCATATCAGCAATAAAGCTATTACGGCGTTCGTGAAAACCGACCAACACGCCGCCTTTTTTTTCCACCAAGCGCACCGACATGCGGGCGCGAGTGCGGTAACCCCAAGTAGGACCGTGAATAGGCGACATAATGCTGGCAGGCTGTACTTTGCCTATATGAACAAGATTGTCCTCCAGCAAGCGTTGCTTGGCGGCGATTTGCGCACCCGCATCAATATGCTGCAAACTACAGCCGCCACATACGCCAAAATGCGGGCAACGTGGCTGCACACGCATAAAACTAGGGCGGACTATTTTGGTAATCTGCGCCATATCAAACGTATCTTTTTTGCGATAAACCGCATACTGAACCACTTCGCCAGTAATCGCGCCATCGACAAAAATAGTTTTGCCGTCTTCGCGCCGCCCAACACCACGTCCTTCGTGGTTGAGTGAAGTGATGGTTAGGGTGGGCGGTGCTGTTATGTTTTCATTCATATTGATAATTACGCATCCAAAGCCGCAAAAATGTTGTCGCGTATGGTTTCAACATTGCCTAAGCCCGCAATTTTGACGTATTTTGGCGCGTTTGCTGATGGGCTGTTTGCCCAGTCTGAGTAGTAATGTACCAGTGGTTCGGTTTGGGCGTGATAGACATCTAGGCGTTTTGTCACGGTATCTTCGTGGTCGTCGTCGCGTTGGATGAGTGGCTCGCCTGTGATGTCGTCGGTGTTGGCTACTTTGGGTGGGTTGAATATGGTGTGGTAGGTGCGGCCTGACGCGAGGTGGACGCGGCGACCTGACATGCGTTGGATGATTTCGCTGTCGGGTACGTCGATTTCAACCACGTAATCTATGGCAACACCTGCGGCTTTCATGGCTTCGGCTTGCGGTATGGTGCGCGGGAAGCCGTCGAATAAGAAGCCATTGGCGCAATCGGCTTGGGTGATGCGGTCTTTTACTAAGCCGATGATGATGTCGTCGGAGACTAATTGTCCTGCATCCATGACGGCTTTGGCGGCTTTGCCGAGTGCCGTGCCAGCGGTAATGGCGGCACGTAGCATGTCGCCTGTGGAAATTTGCGGGATGTTGTAATGTTGTTTGATGTAGTTGGCTTGTGTGCCTTTGCCAGCCCCAGGGCCGCCAAGTAAGATAATGCGCATGTTGTTTAGCTTTCTAATAAAAATAATTCACGTACTCGCGCCAAGTCTGCCGCTGTGTCCACGCCTGGTGCGGCGGGGTGTGGGCTGATGCTGACGCTGATTTTGTGTCCGTGCCAGAGTACGCGGAGTTGCTCTAGCGATTCAAATTGTTCTATCGGCGCAGGGCTTAATGCGGCGTATTGTTTGAGGAAGCCGACACGATAGGCATATAGCCCAATATGTCGATAGACGGGTAAGTTGTCAGGTAATTCTGTGTTTGCGGCGAATGCGTCGCGTGGATAGGGAATGGGCGCGCGGCTGAAGTAGAGCGCGTGTCCAGCGTTATCTATGACGACTTTGACGATGTTGGGGTTGAGCATGTCAGTGCGCGTGTGAATCGGGTGGCACACTGTGGACATGACTGATTCAGGGTGTGCGGCGAGGTCGGCAGCGACGTTGTGTATGAGTGCGGGGGCGATTAAGGGTTCGTCGCCTTGGACATTGACGACGATGGCATCGTCCGTTAAGCCTAGTTGCATGACGGCTTCTGCGAGCCTGTCTGTGCCTGAGGTGTGGTGAGATGCGGTTAGTATGCCATTGATATTGTGTTCAGTGAGGGCGTGCAGTATGCGTTCGTCGTCGGCGGCGACCCAGATGCTTTGTGCGGCAGCTAATGCGGCACGCTCGGCAACGCGCACTATCATGGGCTTGCCGTGTATGTCCGCCAATGGCTTGGCTGGCAAGCGTGTGGAGGCATAGCGGGCAGGGATGATGACGGTGTAGGTCATTAAACGGTTTCGTCCTCAGCTAAAGTACGGGCTTCGCCTGCTAACATGACGGGGATGTCGTCACGGATAGGGAAGGCGAGTTTGTCGGCTTTGCAGATGAGTTCTTGGGTGGTTTTGTGGTAAACCAAAGGAGCCTTGCAAATTGGGCAGACCAGTATGTCTAAGAGCTTGCTATCCATGATGGTTTCCTAATTGAGTGAGTAGGTCGGCAATGAAAGTGTCAGGCAATTGCGCATCAACGGCATAGCCCCACATTTGTTCATTGGCAAAAGTCTGACATTTTACCGCATCTTTTTCAGTCATGATAATAATGGCTGATAAATTCGTATTGGCAAAATTAAAGTCGGCTGGCTGGTATTGATGATGATCGGGGAAAGCATGAGGGATAATGGTCAATCCCATCGCGCTTAATTGGTCAAAAAACCGCTGTGGATTACCGATGCCTGCGACAGCGTGTATGGTTTTGCCGATGAAATTTTGCGCGTTGGCGGTGTGTCGCGGGTGAGCTAATTGGGTGAATTGCTGGCCGCACAGTTGCATGGTGTAATGCGCTATTGCAGTGGGGATGCTGGGGTGATATGAGCTTGTTTGATTGATGACGATGGCGTTCATCTGCGCTAAGCGCGTGCGTGGTTCGCGTAATGGACCCGCTGGTAAGCGGCGATTGTTGCCAAAGCCGCGTGCGCCGTCGATGACAGCGATGTTGATGTCGCGTGCTAGGGCGTAGTGTTGCAGGCCGTCGTCGCTAATGATGAGGGAGATGTCAGGGTGGGCGGCGAGTAGTGTATGGGCGGCGGCGGGGCGGTTGCGTCCTATATATAAGGGACAGGCGGTGCGTTGCGCGATGAGTAAAGGCTCGTCGCCGACGATACGCGGGTCGCTGTGTGCGGCGACGGCGGTGACGGTGTCGGCATTGCCACCATAGCCACGGCTGATAACACCCACACGCCAACCGTGTTGCTGTAATTGCTGTGCGAGGTAAATGACTAGCGGGGTTTTGCCCGTGCCGCCTACGCTGATATTGCCGACGACGATGACAGGGACGGGTAACTTAACGGTGCGGAGCAAACCTAGCCGGTAAGCCGTGCGGCGTAGTGCGCTGATGCCAGCGAACAGCCATGATAATGGGATGAGCAAACCATGCCACAACGTGGTGTGTGTCCACTGCCGTTGTAGCCAGTTGTGCATGTCAGGCTACCACTCAAAGACACGTTCAACTAGCTCAGCACTGACGCTTTCGGCTAGTCTGCGTTCTTGCCAGAATAAACGCCGCGCACTATCGCCGCGCTGGCGGGCAAGTATGGGGTTGTCGCGGTAATCTTGCCATAATTGGCTAGGATCAGCGATGGCGGTGATAGCCTCGTTTAATTCTGCTTTGGGGAGTAAATCATGCTGTGCGCAGGATATTGCCGCACCGCCAGCCATTGCTTGCCAGAGCACGCTGTTGTCTATGCTGACTAAGTGAGTGGCAGTGACGGCGGCAGAAATCGCAGGTAGCCATTTTGCATCATCTATCCACACCACCGTGCCGCCTGCAATAGGGCTGCGATCCCAACTACTAATGGCGAGGTGGGCAATGGCAGGTTGCGTGCCGCTGACAAATAAGACATCGTTGCTGGCTTGCTGTTTGAACTGTGCGCTTAAGTGATGCTGGGTGTCGCCATGCAGCCACCATAAATGCCGTTCTACGCCGTGATTCACCAGTGATTTGAAATTAGGGTCGATTTGGGCGTGCGCTAATCTTGCCAGCATGTCGGCAACGGGTGCTGTCTCACCTTTACCTGTGCCGTTATAAATGCGTTCGCATTGGTAAGTGACGGTTTGCGGTGGGTTGACAGTTAACACCCGCGCTTGTTGATTAAGTAATGCACTGAGATTGGGGCGCGGTTGTGCGCCAACGACGATGATGCCGTAAGGGCTTAGGCGTTCCATCGCACGGGCGAGGGCGCGAGGGTGGTCGCAAGGCGATAAACCCCAGCCTGTTTTGTCGCAATCGTCTAGCGCGGTAAGTAAGCTAGGGTCGTCGTGCTCGAAAGTGAGCACTAGCCGAATATCCAGCCGTTTTTCGCGGATAGCGCGGACTAATTCCACCGCCAAGCGCACGCTGTCGGTGCTGGCCCCTGCCATGACCCAAACCACTTTGCCACGTTCGCCCATAGGTTTGAGCCAGCCCCAGCGGGCGGCAATGCGGGCAATGTTGTTGCGCTTGCGGTCGTTACGGTCGGCTAACCACAAACCGATGCGATTGCTGCCGAGTGGGTCTTTCCAAGTGCTCATGGTAGTCTATTCAGTGAACCACCCCTCAGGCGGGGTGCGTGGGTTAGTTGCTTTTTTGGGTAGCAAAAGTGATGCGCGTTAATCCCGCTTCACGCCCTGCTTCCATGACGTTGACGACAGATTGATGCGTTGCTTTCGCGTCAGCGTTAATGATAATAACGGTGTCAGCCACGCCTTTGGATTCTTGCTTTAGTACTTGCGCTAAGTTATGTACATTGGTGAAGCTAATCGTGTGTGCGTTGACTTGGTAGTCGCCAACAGCATCGACTGCTACGGTAACTTGCGCTGGTTTTTCTTTGGAAGTTTCGCCATTGGCTTGCGGCAAGTTGATTTTTAGCTCAGAAAACTTGGCGTAAGTGGTCGTCACCATCAGAAAAATCAGCACAACCAAGAGCACATCTATCATCGGTATGAGGTTGATTTCAGGCTCTTCGTGTTGTTGCCTGCGGTTGAAATTCATCTTAGTCTCGCTTATTGGCGTTCGCCGTGTATGGTTTCCACTAATTTAATCGCCTCTTGTTCCATATCAACGATAAGACCGTCAACACGGGTGCGGAAAAAGCGGTAGAAAATCAAGCTAGGAATAGCGACTATTAAGCCAAATGCGGTGTTATACAGCGCAACTGAAATGCCGTGCGCTAACACTGCTGGGTCGCCACCTGCGGGTGTTTGTGCGCCGAAAATCTCTACCATGCCGATAACTGTACCGAGCAAACCGAGCAGAGGTGCGACTGAGGCTATTGTGCCTAGTGCAGGTAAAAACCGCTCTAAATCATGCACGACACCGCGCCCAGCTTCTTCTATGGATTCTTTCATGACATCGCGGGAGTTTTTAGCATTGCGCAGACCAGCGGCAAAAACCCGACCTAGTGGTGAGCTTTGTGCGAGTAGGTTAAGCATGTCGTTGTTAGCACCTTGTTGGCGGTAGGCGGTGACGGTTTTATCTAATAAACCTTGCGGTGTGATTTCTGAGGTGCGCAATGAGATAAAACGTTCGATGATAATAGCAACGGAGATAATCGACGCTAAGACTAACGGCCAAATAGGCCAACCTGCTGCTTCAATAATGGCTAACACGCATTTACTCCCTAAGTATTAAAAAACTCACGCCACTTTAGCGTGAGTTTGTCATTTCGGCAAGGCTGATGTGATTACCAACCTAAGGCGCGGGCACTTTGGTAAAAAATAAAGCTGACCAGCCAAGCCAATCCTAACGGCCAAACAACGGCCAAAATGGTAAACCACCAGCTCTTAGACTCTTGTTTGAGTACGGCAATAGTGGATACGCAAGGCGTGTAAATCAAGGTGAATAGCATGAAACTATAGGCTTGCACCCAATCGAGCTGATGCGCCAATATGCCTGATAAGTTAGCTTGCCCTGCACCATAAATCACAGCCAGCGCACCGACGACGATTTCTTTGGCGATAAAGCCAAATAACAAGGCGATAGAGAGCAGGCTGTCTATACCCAGTGGTTGGAAAATAGGTTCCATCCAGCTGGCGAGTCGCCCTGCTAAGGTGGTCGCGCTGGCGGGTGGGACATTGAATGGATAATGCGTGAGTGCCCAAACGATAATCACACCAGCGATGATATAACCTGATGCGCCACGTAAAAAATGCCCAGACTGTTGCCAGCCTTCGGTTAATAATTGTTTGAAAGTGGGAAATCGGTAAGGTGGCAATTCTAATAACAGGGGCTCGTGGCTACGGTATTTGCCGCGCCAGACAAATGCGGTTAAAAACGCCATGGCAAAGCTCATGAAATATAACGAGAACATGACTGCCGCCGCTGCACGCGGGGCAAAAATGGCGGTGGTGAAAAATAAAAAAACTTGTAGCCGCGCCGAGCACAGTGAAAAAGGTATCACCAGCATGGTCAGCAACCGCAATGCCCGTGAGCGCATGACACGTGTGCCCATGAGCGCGGGCACGTTGCAGCCCATGCCCATGAGTTGCATGACGAATGAGCGACCATCCAAGCCTACTTTTGCCATGACCGCATCCATAAGATAAGCGGCGCGTGAGAGATAACCGCTGTCTTCGATGATAGCCATGAACATGAAGAAAATCACGATGATAGGTAAAAAGGTCAATACCGTGCCGATACCGTCAAATACACCTTCGGTAATAAAGCTTTTAATGGCGTAAGGTGCATTGCTTAACGCGGGTGTCAGTAGATGTACTTTGAACCAGTCTAACAACCAACCCATGCCGTCTTGAAGTGGCGTACCTATGCCGTAAACAATTTGAAACAGCAAAAATACGGTCAAGAAAAACAGGGGTAATCCGAGTATGGGATGCAGGAGTAATTTGTCTAAGCGACGGCTAATATCGGGCGGCAAAGTGACGGGCGTGCTGACGGTATCGCTGACGATGCGATCTAGCATTATTTCTATGTTGTCATCTTGCCCAAACGCGCTGGCATCGGCATGAATAGGGGTGGTTTGCTGATGTATAAGCGACTCTATCGCGGCACGCGCTTTGCCAAAACCTTGCCCATATTTTGCGCTTATCATGTTGATTTCTATGCCCAATGCTTGCGATAGGCGTGGAATATCTATTTTAATTCCCATTTGTTGCGCCTCATCCTGCATGTTGAGGACGAGGGTAATCGGGAGTCGTAGCGTTTTTAGTTGCAGTAATAACGCCAGCTGGCGGTCGAGTTGTGTGGCGTTGAGTATAACGACTAAGCCATTGACAGCTTGCGATTCAAGAAAGTGACGCACGACTTGTTCATCGTCAGAAAAGCCATGCAGGTTATAAATGCCTGGCAAATCTATCATTTCTACCATATTGCCAGCCAGCAATACTTTGGCTGATAGCAAATCAACCGTAATGCCAGGCCAGTTGCCGACTCGCGCACCTGCGCCTGTGAGGCGGTTAAAGAAAGTGGATTTGCCCGTATTGGGCATACCTAACAGGGCTATGCGTTTCATCATGAATTGAGTGTGATGTTAATTTTGGCGGCATCAGCCCGACGTATCATTAACTCGGTGTGACCAATGCGGATTTGTAACGGACCGCGCATAGGTGCAATGCGCACGACTTCTACCATGCGTCCTAAGCGCAAACCTAATGCGCACATGCGGCGGGTTAATTCAGCCCCCGCGTCTATCGCGGCAATAATGCCTGTTTGATTCGGTTGTAGGTGATCTAGCGTGGTGTGCATTTTTATCACAAATGAGAAAGATTCTTATTTATATCACGAGGCAATTTAATTAACAAGATAGACGTGGGGTGATTTGCATTATTTTCAAGCAGGGAGGGTTTTAATTGTATTGGTGGCTAGATAATCGCTGTTATTCGGGCGTAGAATGAATCAAACGGTATGTCGCATTTATCATGAAAAATATCCAGCATTGGGCTGATGCTAATAATCAGCTCGGTACACATACTATTCAGGTCGTCGCAGGCGATGTGGGGACAACTCGGAGTCGGTTGGTCTGGTTTACGCATAAGCTGCATCATCCAGCTGTTGTGCGTTTTGAAACGACGTATATGCGTACTGACTTCACCAGTGTCAGCGATTTGGTGTATCAGTTTATTGCAGACGCAGGGCATAGCGTGCGTGTGCCTGATAGGGTAGTGTTGGCGTTGCCTACTGTGGTCGATGTGGTGGCATTAAAGCGAGACTTGGCGATTGCTGATGTGCGTATCGTCAGTGCTTGTGAAGCAGCGGCGATGGGTGTGGCAACGCTCGCCAAGGCTGATTATCGTGTGCTTAACCACGGGCTGGTGCGGCTTGGCGGTGTGCGGGTAGTTATGGGGTTAGGATTGGCTTGGATGCAAGTGGATGCGGATGGTGTGTATCGCATTCACCCGACTGAGGCTGGGCATATTGATTTTGCCCCTGCGGATGAATTGCAAATGCAGTTGCTGGTTTGGTTGCGAGCACGCTATGCCCATGTTGCATGGGCGCGTATTTTGTCGGGTGCTGGTTTGAGCGCGGTGCATGAATTTTTAACATTGCGGCTGTATAAACAAGGTGCTACCGTGCTTGATGCGGCTCAAATACATAGTCTGGCACTGGCGGGCAATGCGTTAGCGCGGCAGGCGGTGCAGTTATTGGTGGATATTTATGCGGCATGGGTAGGCAATGTAGCCATGTTATATCAACCTCAAGGTGGGCTATATATTGCGGGCGGCATGGCGATACACTTACAAGCATGGATGGCTGATAGGCGGTTTATGCAAATATGCACTGCTAAAGGGCGCATGGCTGATTTGGTGCAAAAAACGCCAATTTATTTAGTCACCAATCCGCGTTTGGGTTTGCAAGGTGTAATGCAGATGGCAATGGGTAGTTGATATTAAAGGCGAATTAAATTTTTTAATGACGAGGGTGTGTAGTGGCTGATGTTGGTGTGAGTATTGCTTAGTATAAATATACGGATAGTTAATAATTTTGGAGAAGATGAAAAATGACTGTAACGAAAGAGCAACAAGAAAAACTTTACCGCTATTACACAGAACCAAAAATGGTGACGGAATTAACGCGTAAAACATTAGTGTTGGTATTGGCTGGCGGTGAAGGTTCGCGTCTAAAAAACCTGACTTCTTGGCGTGCCAAGCCTGCTGTGCCGTTTGGCGGCAAATACCGTATTGTGGATTTCGCTTTATCTAATTGCGTGAATTCGGGTTTGCGTCGTATTGGTGTATTAACGCAATATAAATCACATTCTTTAATTCGTCATTTACAACGAGCCTGGAGCTTTATGCGGGCGGAGATAGGTGAATTTGTCGAAATTTTGCCTGCGCAACAACGCACGCATAAAAAAGAATGGTATCAAGGCACGGCTGATGCGCTATTCCAAAACTTGGACATTGTGCTCCGCCATAACCCTAAATACGTCATTGTGCTGGGCGGGGATCATATTTACACCATGGATTATTCGGCGATGTTATTGCATCACGTAGAAACAGGTGCGGATTTTACCGTAGGCTGTATCGAAGTGCCGCGCATGGAAGCGACTGAATTTGGCGTCATGTCGGTTGACGATGAAATGCGTATTACTAAGTTCACCGAAAAGCCTGCTAACCCAGAAGCGATGCCAGGCAAGCCTGATATTGCCTTGGCTTCTATGGGGATTTATGTTTTTAGTACAGCATTTTTATTCAAAATACTGAAGGAAGATGCAGAAGTTGAAGGTTCTTCGCATGATTTTGGTAAGGATATTATTCCTAGCAATATCCATGAATCGCGTGCTATGGCGTATCCGTTCCGCGATGAAACAGGTGCGCCTGGTTATTGGCGCGATGTGGGGACAGTATATTCCTATTGGAAATCGAATATGGAGCTGTGTGCGATAGACCCCGAGCTGAATTTATATGACCGTGATTGGCCTATTTGGACTTATCAACCGCAATCCCCGCCTGCAAAGTTTATTTTTGATGATGAGGGGCGACGTGGTGAAGCGATAGATTCATTGATTTCCGCAGGCTGTATTATTTCTGGTGCGCGGGTGAAGCGTTCAGTGGTGTTCTTTGGTTGTACGGTGGAAAGCTATAGTTTGGTAAAAGATTGTGTCATTTTGCCCAAAGTGTCGATAGGTAAAAACTGTCGTATTACGCGGGCAATTATTGATAAAGCCTGTGTTATTCCTGATGGTACGATAATCGGTGAAGACTTGGTGGCGGATGCCCAGCGTTTCCATGTTACGCAAGAAGGCATCGTGTTGGTGACACCGGAAATGTTAGGGCAACATTTATATCGTTAGCAACTAAAAAGGTAAGACAGTATGAGTCGCTTGAATGTGGTTTTGTGTTGGCATATGCACCAACCTTATTATCGGCAAGGGCTCACGGGCGAGTATCGTTTGCCTTGGGTTTACTTGCATGGCATTAAAGATTATAGCGATATGGCTGCGCATCTGGAGTCGCATCCTGATATGCGTGCCGTGGTCAATTTTGTGCCCGTATTGCTGGAGCAAATAGATGATTACGCGCAACAAATCACGCGTTTTCTGGATACGGGTAGTGCTATGCAGGATGGCTTGCTGAATCTGTTGGCAGGTATTGCTCCGATACCATCGGATGAGGCGGCACGGTTGCAATTGATACGCGATTGCCAACGTTGCCATGCGCCACGGATGATCCATCCTTACCCCGCTTTTAGTGCGCTTTTGCAACTGGTTGGTGCGACTGACGATATGGGCGTGGGTTGTACCAGTGTGGGTTGCGCGGTGCGTTATCTGAACGATCAGTATTTCCTTGATTTGCTGACTTGGTATCATCTTGCTTGGCTAGGGCAGAGCTTACGCAAATCAGACGAAGTGCAGGCTTTGTTTGCGCATCAAGGCTGTTTCAGTGCGGCGCAACGACGTACTTTGTTGACGGTGATGCGTGATTGTCTCGCGGGGTTGATACCGCGTTATCGCGCTTTGTTTGAGCGTGGGCAAGTTGAATTAGCGATGACACCTTATGGGCATCCGATTATTCCGTTATTGCATAGCTTTGAGAATATGCAGTGTGCAACACCTGAAGCACCGCGTCCGCAGGCGTTGGCGTATCCTGATGGGGATGCGCGTAGTGCTTGGCATGTTACGCATGGTTTGGCTGTTTTTGCACATTATTTTGGACAGCAGCCTAAAGGTGTGTGGCTGGCTGAGGGTGGCATCAGCGAGGATGCGGTGGCGTTATTGGATGCGCATGGTATCGCTTGGACAGCTTCAGGCGAAGGTGTGTGGCGTAATAGTTGCCATTTGTCAGGCTGTGAAGGCTTGGATAGCGATAGCAAACGGGGCTTATTCAAACCGCGTCAGCATAATGAATTGCAGACGCGCTTGTTTTTCCGTGATGATGGTTTGTCAGATTTAATCGGTTTCCGTTATAGCGATTGGCACGCAGATGATGCGGCGCGTGATTTTGTACAGCATCTGACTAATATCGCTAATTTTCTCGGTGATGAGGCGGATCAGTATGTCGTGTCGGTGATATTGGATGGTGAAAACGCGTGGGAATACTATCCCGATAACGGTCAGCATTTTTTAGATGCGCTGTATGAGGCGTTATCGACTGCACCCCGTGTGCGCACCACGACATTTGCCGACGTGGCGAAAACAGTGCCCGCCTTGCCATTGCCGCAAATTTGCGCGGGGAGTTGGGTGTATGGTTCGTTCTCGACGTGGATAGGCTCGCCTGATAAAAATCGCGGCTGGGATTATTTGGTGGCGGCGAAAACAGCGTATGACAAAGTAGTTGCCAAAGGTAAGTTGAGCGCGAAAAAACTAGCCGATGCGACCCAGCAATTAGCCGTATGCGAAGGCTCTGATTGGTTTTGGTGGTTTGGTGATTACAATCCAGCGGGTAGCGTGAGCGATTTTGAGCAGCTTTATCGTGAACAATTACGCGAGCTGTATAAATTGCTGGGTGTTGCCGCGCCTGCCATGTTGGATATACCGTTGTCACAAGGTGGCGGTAATGCTGAAAATGCAGGTACGATGCGCAGGAACGTAGAATGAGCGCGGGCGTGCAAGTCCGTCAGGCAGGAGTGTTGTTGCATCCTACTTCATTACCGTCAGCACGCTTGGATGATGCTCACCGCTGGTTAGACTGGTTAGCCGATACGGGTGTGGGCGTGTGGCAAATGTTGCCATTGGGTGTGCCGCTGGCAGGGATTTCGCCGTATCAGTGCGCTTCTGCCTTTGCGCTTAATCCTGCTTTGTTTCCTACTGATTTACCTGCGGTTGATATTGATGCACCCGCATTTCAGGCTTGGCATCACGCACAACAGCACTGGGTGGATAATTATGCGTTATTCATGCAGTTAAAAAAAACACATGATGGCGCGTCATGGGTGGACTGGCCCAACGCATTACGGCAACGTGAGGTGTTGGCGTTACAAACCGTTAAACAACAATATCAGCTGGAAATTAACTGGCTGATACAACAGCAATATCAGTTTTATGTGTATTGGCAGGACGTGCGCCACTATGCCGCAGAGCGACAAATTGCTTTGTTCGGCGATATGCCGATTTTTGTTGCGCACGATAGTGCTGATGTGTGGGCGAATCCGCATTGCTTTTTATTGGATGAGGCAGGGCAAGCAACTTTGGTTGCAGGCGTGCCGCCTGATTATTTTTCGGCAACTGGGCAGCGTTGGGGCAATCCGCAATATGATTGGGATTATATGCGGCAGTCAGATTTTATTTGGTGGCGTGAACGTTTACGTTACCATTTTGAGTTTTTTGACTTGGTGCGCATAGATCACTTTCGTGGCTTGGCGGCTTCTTGGATGATACCAGCGGCGAGTCCGACAGCGATGGATGGTTATTGGCAAGCGGTGCCTGGCGATGCGTTGTTGCAGTGCATACAGGCGGATATGGGTAGTGTGCCGTTGGTGGCGGAAGATTTAGGCGTGATTACGCCTGATGTCGTCGCCCTCAGAGAGCAGTTTCATTTGCCTGGCATGAGCGTGTTACAGTTTGCTTTTGACAGCTATGAAGATAACCCGCATAAGCCGCAAAATGTGACCCCTGACCGTGTGTACTATACAGGCACGCATGACAATGACACCACGCTGGGCTGGTTCAATAGCTTGCCAGCAGAACAACAGAGGATGGTATTAACCGCGCTGGAGATAGACGACAGCAGTGGCTTGAACGAGGCGATGATATACACTATTTTTAATAGCGTATCGGATTTAGCTATTGTCCCTATGCAAGATTTGTTGGGGTTGGATAGCGATGGCAGAATGAATACGCCAGGTACGTCTGACGGGAATTGGACATGGCAATTTCAGTGGCAAGATGTACCTGCGGATTTAGCAACAAATTTGTACCAACTTTTACAGCAAACTAAACGATTAACTCATGCCAAATAATAAACAAAATGTACATCGTATCCAGCAGGGTACACATCACGACCCATTTGCCATTTTAGGTTGGCATCAACAAGCTGAATCAGTTTGGGTGTTGCGTGTTTTCATGCCTGCCGCCGAACAGGTGAGCTTGGCAACGGGGGCGGTATTTAGTCGCGTTAAAGAGACTGATTTGTTTGAATTGCGCACGGCAAAACGAGGTGATGCGCATCCTGAATTACGTTGGATAGCGAAAGCCAGTGGTGCTACGCATTCGGCTATTAGTCCTTATACCTTTGCACCGCAGATTGGTGAGCTGGATTTGTATTTGCTAGGCGTGGGCAAACACCATGATGCTTGGCAGGTCTTGGGCGCACGGACTTGTGTGGTGGATGGCGTTGCAGGTTGCCAATTTGCAGTATGGGCTCCTAGCGTGCAACGCGTCAGCGTGATAGGTGATTTTAACCAGTGGGATGGGCGTGCGTGCCCTATGCGTTCACGTGGTCAAAGCGGTGTGTGGGAGTTGTTTATTCCAGGTTTACAAGCAGGTTGGGGTTATAAATATGAAATGCTGGGGCGGCATGGTCAGTTGGTTACTAAGGCTGATCCTTATGCGCAACAAACATTTATGCGCCCAGAGACGGCTTCGTGCATACCAGCGGTCAGTCAGCATGTATGGCAAGATGCGCACTGGCTGGCACAGCGTGCGCAATTTGATTGGCAACATCAGCCTATGAGCGTTTATGAACTGCATGTTGGTTCATGGCGGCGACATGCCGATGGTCGTTTTTATAATTGGCGTGAGTTGATGCAAAGCCTGATACCGTATTTGACTGAATTGGCTTATACGCACATAGAGTTACTGCCTATTTCCGAGCATCCATTGGATGAATCGTGGGGGTATCAAGTATCGGGTTATTTTGCCCCAACAGCACGATTCGGTACGCCTGACGAGTTTCGCGATTTTGTCGATGCTTGTCATCAAGCGGGGCTAGGCGTGATACTGGATTGGGTTCCTGCGCATTTCCCTAAAGATGATTTTGCCTTAGCGCGATTCACGGGCGAGCCCTTGTATGAACATGCCGACCCGCGTCGTGGTGAGCATCAGGATTGGGGCACGCTGATATTTGATTATGGGCGCAATGAAGTTAAGAATTTTTTGATAGCCAATGCGCTGTTCTGGATAGAAGAATTCCATATTGACGGTTTGCGGGTAGATGCAGTGGCTTCTATGCTGTATCTGGATTATTCGCGTAAAACGGGTGAGTGGGCGGCGAATCAATATGGTGGGCGTGAGAATCTGGAAGCGATTGCTTTTTTACAGGAATTAAACAGCGTTGTGCATGGTCGCTTTGCGGGTGTATTGACGATGGCAGAAGAATCCACCGCCTGGCCTATGGTATCGCGCCCTGTGGATATGGGCGGGCTGGGTTTCTCGATGAAGTGGAATATGGGCTGGATGAACGACAATCTGAGCTATATTGAAGCCGATCCCGTGCACAGAAAGTACCAGCATAATCAACTTACTTTTAGTCAAATTTACGCTTATACCGAGAATTTCGTATTGCCGCTGTCACATGATGAAGTCGTGCATCTTAAGGGGAGTATGTTAGATAAAATGCCAGGCGATTATTGGCAAAAATTTGCTAATTTGCGTTTGTTCTATGCTTGGCAATATGCGCATCCTGGTAAAAAATTATTGTTTATGGGCAGTGAGTTTGCCCAATGGAACGAGTGGCGTGATAAAGCTGAATTAGATTGGACTTTGTGCCAGTTCCCTGTGCATCAAGGCGTGCAGCGTTTAGTGGGCGATTTGAATCGTTTATATCGCCACCATACCGCGTTGCATCAATATGATTTTGAGTCACGCGGCTTTAGTTGGGTAGATTGCAATGATGGCGAGCAATCGCTCTTGAGCTTGATACGCCACAGCGATACCGAACAGGTATTAGTGGTGCTGAATTTCACGCCAGTACCACGTTTAGATTACCGTATCGGCGTGCCGCAAGCGGGGCGTTATACCACTTTGTTGAATACTGATTCTGAATACTATGGCGGTAGCAACTGTGGTAATGCGGGGGAGTTATACACCGAAAATACGCCGTGGATGGGTTTTGCGCAATCTTTGATACTGGCCGTGCCGCCACTGGCTGCTGTGTTTTTGCAACGGATAACGGAATAATTATGGTAACCGCAACACGTGTATTATTCGCCGCCAGCGAAGCATATCCTTTAATTAAAACAGGTGGTTTGGGCGATATTGCGTATAGCCTGCCTCACGCTTTGCATCAAGCAGGGGCGGATGTTCGATTGATATTGCCCGCTTATCGCGCGGTGCTGATGCAAGCACAATCTATGCGCATATTGGGCTGGTTAGATGTGCGTGGGGCGAAACGTGTGCATAGTGTGCGCGTGCTGGAAATCAGCCATGCACAATTTGCGTTTCCTATTTACTTAGTCGATATTGCCGCGCTATTTGACCGTCCAGGCAACCCCTACACGCAAGCAGATGGTCAAGACTGGGGCGATAATGCAGAACGTTTTACTGTGTTTGCCCGTGCAGTGGCAGACATAGCTGGCGACGTACTAGGTACAGGATGGCGGGCGGATGTGGTTCATGCCAATGATTGGCAAACGGGCTTAGTGCCTGCTTTTTTACGTGAATCTGTACCGCATATAAAATCCGTTTTTACCATTCATAATATGGCTTACGGTGGGCATTTTAGCCTGCATGAATTTAATCGTCTGGCACTACCTAGACACTGGTGGACGACTGAGGGCGTGGAATTCTATGGCGGTTTTTCTATGCTCAAGGCAGGTATCGTTTATGCCGATGAAGTGACCACCGTTAGCCCAACTTACGCAGGGGAAATTTGTACTGCTGAGTTTGGCTACGGTATGCAAGGCGTGTTACTCGCGGCACGGCATAAGCTGCATGGTATTTTGAATGGTATAGATGAAGCTGTCTGGAATCCCGCCAGCGACGTGCATTTACCTGCGCATTATTCAGCAAATCGACGACAGCCTGGGAAAGCATTGAACAAGCAGGCGTTGTTGCAACACTTTAATTTACCTGCGCACGACGCTGCGATGCAAGTGCCATTAGTGGGCATGGTGAGCCGTCTGGTTGAGCAAAAAGGCGTGGATTTGATTTTGGCCGCCTTGCCTCATTGGCTGCTACATACGCCGTTGAACTTTGTTTTTGTCGGTACTGGCGATGCTTGGTTTGAGGCGCAGTTACGTGAATTTGCTGTGAATTATCCGCAACGTATTGCCGTGTTTATAGGCTATGACGAAGCCTTGGCGCATTTAGTCGAGGCAGGAGCGGATATGTTTATGATGCCGTCGCGGTTTGAGCCGTGCGGCTTGAACCAGATGTATAGCTTGCGCTACGGTACGCCGCCGATAGTCTATCGCACTGGCGGATTAGCCGATACGGTGGTCGATGCGACACCTGCGCATGTCATGCAAGGGCTGGCGAATGGCTTTGTGTTTGATGAATTAACAACGGCAGCTTTAGTGGCCACCGTTGACCGCGCGTTAATTGCTTACACGCAACCGCGCATTTGGCAAGCACTGGTGCGTACAGGGATGCGCCAGTCGTTTGGCTGGTTGCATAGCGCACAGGCTTATTTGGCATTGTATAAAGGGACAGATAGATGAAAAAGGAATACCTCGCGCACGTGTACCGCCCGTTTACGCTGGAACCATTAAAAAATGATGCCGCGACGATAGGGCATGATTTCAAGCGTTATCTTTCTTATCACTTAGGGCGTTTTCAAGGCTGTGCTGATAATTACAATTACGAGGCACTGGCATACGTCCTGCGCGACAGGTTGATGGTGGATTGGCGACATACGTGGAATGAGCAATTGCAACCTGGCAATCGCCGTGCATTTTATATGTCGTTAGAGTTTTTAATCGGTCGAGCGATGGGTAACCATTTGCTGAATTTAGGTATTAAGACTGAAGTCGGTCAGGCACTGTTGGATTACAGTCACAAACTCGAAGAAGTGATAGAAGAAGAGCCAGATGCGGGTTTGGGTAATGGTGGTTTGGGTCGTTTAGCGGCGTGCTTTATGGATAGCTGTGCGAGTTTGCGTTTGCCTGTGATGGGTTATGGGATACGCTATGAATATGGTATGTTTCGTCAATATATAGAAAACGGTCAGCAAAAAGAAGCACCAGACCATTGGTTGCAAAATGGTAATCCATGGGAAGTTGAGCGCATAGAATACAGCCAGCGTATTCAGTTTGGCGGCTACACTGAACACTATCATGATGATAACGGACATGCCCGCGTGCGCTGGCATAGTAGCCATGACGTGCTGGCGATTCCGTTTGATATGCCTATTTCAGGTTATCGCAATAAAACAGTGAATACCTTGCGCTTGTGGAAAGCGGCGGCGACAGATGAGTTTAATTTAGCCGAGTTTAACGCAGGCAGTTATACCGAGGCGGTGCAGTCTAAGAACCAAGCCGAAGATATTTCTATGGTGCTGTACCCAAATGACAGTAGTGAAAACGGCAAAGAATTGCGCTTGCGTCAGCAGTATTTTTTAGCGTCCGCCAGTATCAAAGACGCGATGCGCGTCTGGGTGCGTCACAGTGAAATGGATTTCCATAAATTCGCTGATGAAAACGTATTTCAGATGAACGATACGCATCCGACTATTGCGGTTGCCGAATTGATGCGCGTGTTGTTAGATGAAAAAGGTATGGGCTGGGATGAGGCGTGGGCGATTACGTCTAAATGTATGGCTTATACCAATCATACTTTGTTGCCTGAGGCCTTGGAACGGTGGTCGGTGAGCTTGTTTGAACGCTTGTTGCCACGTTTGCTGGAAATTATTTACGAAATTAACGCCCACTTTTTACGCCGCGTGTCATTGCGTTGGCCAGGCGATATTGAACGCCAAAAACGGATGTCAATTATCGAAGAAGGACCGCAACGCTATGTGCGCATGGCTTGGCTGGCGATAGTGGGGAGTTTTTCCGTCAATGGTGTGGCGGCACTGCATTCGCAATTATTACGTGATGGGCTGTTCCATGATTTTTACCAATTATGGCCAGAACGCTTTAATAATAAAACCAACGGTGTCACGCCACGGCGTTGGATAGCGCACGCCAACCCTGGCATGACGGCGTTGATTAGTGAAAAAATCGGTGATGGTTGGATAGCGGATTTAAGCCAAATTGCAGCGTTAAAACCCTATTCAGCGGTTAAACATAAAACGTTTCATGCGCATTGGCACGCAGTGAAATTAGCCAATAAAGAACGTTTAGCGGCATTGGTCAAAGCTGATTGCGGTGTGGATTTCGACCCGCACGCGCTGTTTGATGTGCAAGTAAAACGGATACATGAATATAAACGGCAATTGTTGAATCTGCTCCACGTCGTTCATCTATACGTGCAAATTAAGCAAGGCAAAGTTGAGCAGATGGTTAATCGTTGCGTGCTCATAGGCGGCAAAGCCGCACCTGGTTATTACATGGCCAAACGTATCATCAAGTTGGTCAACAACATTGCCGATGTCGTCAATAACGACCCTGATGTACAGGGGCGATTAAAGTTGGCATTTTTGCCGAATTATCGCGTCTCTGCGATGGAAATTATCGCGCCCGCTACTGATTTGTCTGAGCAGATTTCTACTGCGGGCAAAGAAGCATCAGGCACTGGCAATATGAAATTCATGATGAATGGTGCGCTGACCATAGGCACATTTGACGGTGCTAATATAGAAATCATGGAAGCGGTAGGCGCGGAAAACTTCTTCCTATTCGGCTTGCGTGATACGCAGGTTGAAGCCTTGCGCCATGATTACCGCCCTTGGGAATATGTCGCGCAAGATGCTGATTTACGCGCGGTCATTGATTTGTTACGCAGTGGACACTTTAATCCTTGTGAGCCAGGTATTTTTGATGATGTGATTGACGGCATGATGTCAGCGTCTGACCCGTGGGTGACGTTGGCTGATTTCCGTAGCTATCTCGACGCGCAACAAGCAGTAGCAAATGCGTGGCAGGATAGTAAAAAATGGACGCAGATGAGTATATTGAACACGGCCGCCAGCGGTTTCTTTTCGACAGATAGAACGATGATGGAATATAACCGTGATATTTGGAAATTAGAGCCAGGCAAGCGCTGACGGTGTGTGGCGTACAGCAGGCGGTTTTTAAGTGAGTGTGCTTAAAAATCGCCTGATTAGTTTAAGCGGCTATCCACGCATCTGCCAGTTCTAGTGTTTCAAAGACTTGTATGTCCGCATCGACAAATAGTCGATTCAGCCATGCGCTCCAAGTCAACCATATATCGCTGGTGATGATGGCGATTTTGTTGAACTCGTGGGCGTGCTCGCGGCTGAAGCGTAATTCCTCCCACGCCACATCCACAGTGAAATCGAGCATGTCGCGTAAATCGATGACTAAGTTTACTTTACCTTGAAATTTAACATCGTAGGCAATGTGGCTTTCTAATGCTTGAAAATCGGCTAATGTGAATTCGCCTAGTACGCTTGCATGTAAGTTATTGTTATCTAAGCTGATGTTAATCATGTTGCTCTCCTAATAGTTGAAGTATGGCTGTTTGATTGCTGGGAGAAAAACATTTTTTAGCTGCCAATGCGGCAGGTAACCAAATATAACGCAGATGCTCGCGTTCGGCTAGGGTAATAGCTGGATATTCAGTGACGGCTAGGCTAAATACGTGTTCCGTATTGTGGCTAGTGTCAGGTGCGTAACGGTGGCGGAAGCGCGGGTAAATCTCGTATTCGTAGTGTAAATGCCAGTCGGTTAATTGATGTTGTTGCGCGTCTAAGCCTGTTTCTTCGCGCACCTCGCGTATCGCAGTTTGCAATGGCGATTCACCTGCTTCTAAGCTACCTGTTACCGATTGCCACCAGCCTGGGTTGTCAGCGCGTTCTAGTAGTAATACCTGTAAATCGGGTGTGTGGATGACAACTAAGACGGAAATGGGTGTTTTGTACGGCATAACGAACAGCACCAAGTAAAATAGATTTACACCATATCAGGCGCAATGGCGGCACGCAATACGTTTTGTTGTGTCGTGCCGCGTACACGGTTACTCAGCCATAATAAACCCGCTTTTTTAATCGACATATCGGCTTCTATTCCCGACAATAATAACATCGCCGCCCGACCCAGCGCAGGCTGGTGCCCTATCAGCATGACCGTGCCGCCAGCATCAGGCCAGCCTGCGGCGAGTAATAATGACATAGCGTCAGACTCGGGAGCGAGTGCTTTGTGTACGCTATAAGGGCGTTTGAGTGCATCGGCTGTTTGTAGCGTGCGGGTTGCTGGGCTGACTAAAATACGGGTGTCTGTAGGGATGTGTGTATTAAGCCAGTCTGCCATCACGAGTGCATGTCTTTCACCTTTAGCGGTGAGCTCTCGTGGCATATCGGGTGTGCCATCAACGGCATCGGCGTGTCGCCATAAAATTAAATCCATCATCCTACTCAAATTCATTATTTTGAAGTCCGTTAGCATAGCGGTTAATTGTGACAGTATGAATATGCCGCAAGTGCTATAAAGCACTAATATACGGTAAAATTGGTGTTTTTGTGAGTTTGCTATGGTATGGAAGCCGCATGTAACGGTGGTCGCTGTTATTCAGCGCGATAATCAGTTTTTATTGGTCGAAGAGCACACTAACGTGGGCTTGCGTTTTAATCAGCCAGCGGGGCATTTGGAAGCGGGTGAATCATTGGTGGCGGCAGTGATTCGTGAGACGTTTGAAGAATCGGCGTACCATTTTTTACCGACCGCGTTAGTCGGGATTTACCAATGGTATCAAGCTGAACATGATAGGACTTATCTGCGCTTTGCTTTTACGGGTGAGATAGCAGGGCACGATGCCGATAGCCCGTTAGATACGGGTATAGTACGCGCAGTTTGGCAGGATGTAGATGCAATACGCGCGAGTGCTGACCGTCATCGCAGTCCTTTGGTGTTGCATTGCATTGACGATTATTTGCGCGGCACGCGTTATCCATTGGCAACTATTTCGACTTATTGATGCGTTATTTTTTATTATTAGCGATGTTATATATCAGCCCTAGCTGGGCATTTAATGTCGATATTTGCTATAACTACGATTGTGCCGTTCACGCCAAAGTGAATTTGACCGCGAAACAAATGCGCAACGTGGGTACGTTGTTTCGTAAAGTACGCACGCCGCAACAGGAGCGTGAGGCGATTGCGCAGGCAATGGCAGTGTTGGAAAAATATGCCGCACTACAAACGCCGACGGGTAATGACAAGGGCGGTAATGTGAATGACGACGGTGTTGACGGACGTATGGATTGCATAGACCACGCGCATAATACCACCGCGTATTTGCAATTATTACGCCAATTTGGCTGGTTAGCGTTTCACGACATACGCGGGTCTGTTGAACGCGCACCGTTGATATTGAACGCGCATTGGGGGGCAGAAATCATGGAATATGGAACAGGGAGTAAATTTGTGGTCGATACGTGGTTTAGAGACAACGGCGCACCAGCGGTGATTTATCCGCTAGACGACTGGTTACACGGTGCTTCCCCCGATGAGTAATGCTAATACACATATCGTCGTGGGCATGTCAGGTGGTGTGGATTCGGCGGTGACGGCTTTGTTGTTAAAGCAGCAAGGCTATCGCGTCACAGGCGTGTTCATGAAAAACTGGGAAGACGATAACGACGATAATTGCCCCGCACGGCAAGATTTTTTAGACGTATTGGCTGTAGCGGACGTGATAGGCTTAGACATAGAGTCGGTCAATTTTAGTGCCGAATACAAAGATCGCGTATTCAGCTATTTTCTACGTGAATATCAAGCAGGGCGCACCCCCAACCCTGATGTGCTGTGCAATGCCGAGATTAAATTTAAGGCTTTTTTAGATTACGCCATGTCCTTGGGCGCAGATAAAATCGCCACGGGGCATTATGCGCGATTGACTGAGCAAAACGGGCAATTCTATTTACGCAAGGCGGTGGATTTAAGTAAAGATCAAAGCTATTTTTTATATCGGCTGAATCAGGCGCAATTGTCTAAAGCCATGTTCCCTTTAGGTGAAATGCTCAAAACCGATGTGCGCAAATTAGCCGAACAAGCGGGCTTGCCCAATGCGGCAAAAAAAGACAGCACGGGAATATGCTTCATAGGCGAACGTCCGTTTACTGAATTTTTACAACGCTATTTACCCATTACCCCAGGCGTGATGCGCACACCTGAAGGCAAGGTTATGGGGCAACATCAAGGTTTAACCTACCATACCATAGGTCAACGTCAGGGGCTGGGCATAGGTGGCGCGGGCGAGCCTTGGTTTGTGGCGGCGAAAGATATGGTGAACAATGAGCTTATCGTCGTCCAAGGGCATAATCACCCCTTGCTATACCATAGCCAGTTACAGGCAACTGAATTGAGCTGGGTAGCAGGCGCGTGCCCTGATAATGCACAAGTGTACGCGGCAAAAACCCGCTATCGCCAAGCCGACGCAGCTTGCAACGTCACTACTATCAATGACGCACAATGCCAATTCGACTTCGCCAGCCCGCAATGGGCAGTGACACCGGGGCAATCGGTGGTGTTGTATCAAGCAGATGTTTGCTTGGGTGGCGGGGTGATAGTTTAGGTGGGTAAGTTATGCAGGCACTGCTAATTGACGGAGCTTATTCATCCAGCTTGCAAAATGCAGACATTCACGTTCAATCGTGGCGAGTGTGATGCGTTCAGCAATAAGTGGACCGTGACGTGTTTTTTTGTATTTTGGCAGTAACGCATTAGTTAAGCGTTTGGACGGCTTGGTTTCGTAACCGTCATTGATGTGCTCTGGTGTGTCGGCATTATTTCTGGCTTTGTTGAGTAAAAATGCACTTTTTGCCCAAGTCGGCTCTACTGTGCACAGTGTGTTTATATCTGAAAATAGTAAGCCTTCAAACTCATATGGTTGTATATGGGGTATGAATCGCTCTGGGCGGCATGTCACATGTGCCACCACTGCATCGTGCAGCGCATCTTGAATACATGTCACACGTGCATATACGTCTGGTTTTTTCTTAGCCTCGTCTAATGCAGGGAAGTCCGTATCTAGGGCATAAAGATCGAGAAATGTACTCAACACCGCGTTTGGGTGCTGCCTTAAAGTGTTTCTTGCATTGAATTTCAGGCGGTCAAATGTGACAGCCCCACCCTTTGCCATCTGCGATGTGTGGAGTAATTGTGGTTTAACAAACACTTGCAAATGACGTAGCACGGGTGCGACAACTTGTTTGATAAATTGCTCTTCGGTTTGCCCTTCGGCAAATACAATGACCTCTATCATTGCTACGGTCTCCCACCCAGAATATTGCGTTTCCAGATCTCACCCAACGCATATTCCTCTACCCATCCAGCCAACTCATCTTGGGTAAAACGTCTAAAGGTAGAAGCTCCATCGTCTTGATCGACCACTATCACGTCTTCGGCTGTCAATTCATTAACCAGCTCAACTGATTGTGTTGACACGATTAACTGCTTGTCTTCTGCCACTTGTTTGAAAATATCAGCCAAAATAGTAATGGCGTAGGGATGTAAACCAAGTTCAGGCTCGTCGATTAAAATTGTGTCGGGCAGTAAAGAAACAGGTTGCAATAGTAATGTGGCGAGACAGATAAAACGTAAACTGCCGTCCGAGAGTATGTGCGCTTTGAATGGTGTGTCGGGTTTTCCTCTTTGCGTCCATTCTAATTCAATATATTCAGGCTCACCCGAGCGGTGCACAAAATCGTCAAAAAACGGCAATACCAACCGAATTGTTTGCACAATACGTTGGTACTCTGCCTCGTGTTGTTCTTTTAACATCCTGAGGTAAGCCGCCAGATTTGCGGCATCAATTTTTAACCGCAGGTTGTCATTTGTGGTGTGGCGTTGCTTTACTTTGGCAGTGTCGCTGGTATCATGAAAGTGATATACGCGCCAGTTGCTAACGGATTCGCGTACATAGGGTGAGTATTGGTCCTTTGCGTCTTTGAGCTTGGATTCAGTATGACCCGTCCCTAAGGTTGCGCTAGGTGTTGTATTGTAACGCACCCCCTTAAACCAGCTTATCTCACGCTCAAATATCAACCGATTATCTGCAGTCGGCACTAAATCGAATTTGTAGCCATTGGCAGAGAAATAAAACTCCGCATGTAACTGCTCGGTCGTGTTCCTTCCATAGTGCAACAGCGCATCGGGTCCGCCTTGCTTTTGTATATAGACCTGTAACTGTTGCTCATACATTTCATTTAGCAAACGGAATAGGTTAATAAAATTACTTTTCCCCGCACCGTTTGCGCCTATAAGTACATTTAGATTAGTTAGGTCGAAATTACGCAGCTCACGAATAGATTTATAGCCTGTGACAGTAAGCGATTTCACACTAGACATGGTTTGCGTTTCCGATAGGATGAATTATATGTTTTGATTGTAAACAGTATATTGTCAATGTGGCATATTCACAACTAATACACCTCACGTGTTTCCAAAAATTTGACTTCGGGGAAGCGTTCTTGCGTCATGCTTAGGTTGACGCGGTTGGGGGCGAGGTAAACGTATTGCTCTGCGCCGTCCAGGGCGACGTTGAAGCCGTATTTATCGACTAATTGCTTGAGGTCGGCTTCAGCGCCACGTAACCAGCGGGCGGTGGCGAATTCGCAGCCTTCAAAGAGCACGTCAACGCCGTATTCAAACTGTAAACGGTGGGCGACTACGTCAAATTGCAGTGTGCCCACCGCGCCTAGTATCAAGTCGTTCGATGAAATAGGGCGGAATAGCTGAGTTGCGCCTTCTTCGGCTAGTTGTTGCAAGCCTTTTTGCAATTGCTTCATTTTGAGTGGATTTCTAATCCGCGCTTTGCGGAAAAACTCAGGCGCAAATGACGGTATGCCTGTGAATTTCAGATTTTCATTTTCGGTAAAGGTGTCGCCTAATCTGATGGTGCCGTGATTGGGAATGCCGATGATGTCACCTGCATAGGCTTCGTCGGCGGTGTTGCGGTCTTGCGCCATGAAAGTGATGGCGTTATTGACGGCCATAGATTTGCCTGATGAAATTTGTTTTATTTTCATGCCGCGATCAAACTTACCTGAGCAGACGCGCAAAAATGCGATGCGGTCGCGGTGTTTGGGATCCATGTTGGCTTGTATTTTGAAAATAAAGCCTGAAAATTTAGTTTCGTCAGGCTCAACTAAGCGGCTTTCAGTTGCACGCGGTAAGGGTTTAGGCGATAAATCAACGACGGCATCCAGCATCATTTGTACGCCGAAATTATTGACCGCCGAACCAAACAGCACGGGTGTTTGTTTACCCGCTAAATAAGCGGCAGAATCAAACGTGTGTGACGCGCCACGGACGAGTTCGACCTCTATGCGCAGTTCGTCGGCTTGTTCGCCAATAAACTCATCCAAACGCGGGTTATCCAGCCCCTGAATAATTTCGCTCGTGCCTTTGTCAGCCTGCGGGTCGAATACCAGTACGGTGTCGTCATACAGGTGATATACACCGCGAAAGCGTTTACCCATGCCGATGGGCCACGTCATCGGTGCGCACTGCATACCGAGTACGGACTCTATTTCATCGAGTAACTCTATCGGTGATTGGCCTTCACGGTCTAGCTTGTTGATGAAGGTGATAATCGGTGTGTCGCGCATACGGCAGACATTGAGCAGTTTAATCGTTTGTGCTTCAACACCGTTGACCGAATCTATCACCATAATGGCAGAATCGACTGCGGTGAGTGTGCGGTAAGTGTCTTCTGAAAAGTCTTCGTGTCCAGGTGTATCAAGCAAGTTGATAATGTGCTCACGGTAGGGGAACTGCATCACTGATGATGTCACCGAAATGCCGCGTTGTTTTTCTAGTTCCATCCAGTCGGAAGTCGCGTGACGGCTGGCTTTGCGGGCACGCACCTCACCCGCAACCTGAATCGCGCCACCGAACCAGAGTAGTTTTTCCGTCAGTGTGGTTTTACCCGCGTCAGGGTGAGAAATAATCGCAAACGTGCGGCGGCGGTGGATTTCAGTTTCGAGTGACATGATGGTGTGCGCAGAACAGCAAAGCCGAGATTATAACCGATAGTGCGCTTGAATTTACGTGTGATGGTAAGCAGTCAGGCTGGACGCTTACCATCGCCGTCAATCTAACAATAAGGGCGTAACCATAGTTTTAAGCTGTTGGCATCAAGTGCGCCTGATTTGCGGGCAATCTCTTTGCCGTGCTGGAATAAGACGAGGGTAGGGATGCTGCGTATTTGGTAGCGGTTGGCTAGGGTAGTCTCGGCTTCGGTTTCAACTTTGGCAAAGCGGATGTGGCTGGCTAGTTCGTTGCCGACTTGCTTGAATGTCGGCGCCATCATTTTGCACGGACCGCACCAGCTTGCCCAAAAATCGACTAATACGGGGAGTTGGTTGCGGGTGATGAATCGGTCAAATGTGGTACTGCTCAAATCCACGGGCAAGCCTGTGTGCATGGGCTGGCTACATTTGCCGCAATTAGGTTGTTGGTTTAATCGTGCTTCGGGGATGCGGTTGATTGCGCCACAGTGAGGGCAGATGAGTTCCATATTCGCTCCTTAAATAAAAAAATCCCATACGGGTTATATATGGGATTTTTTGTTTTTTACAAGGGCTAACTGGCGAGTAGCGGGTCTAATCCACCTGCTTTATCTAGTGCCGACAAATCATCGTAACCGCCGACGTGGGTGTCGCCTATATAAATTTGTGGCACGGTGCGGCGACCTGTGCGTTCCATCATGATGGAACGTTGCGCTGGGTCTAAGTCAACGCGGATTTTAGTGACTTCCACGTCTTTGTTTAACAATAGTTTTTCTGCCATGACGCAATAAGGACATGATGCTGTGCTGTACATGATGACTTCAGCCATTTTATTTCACCGTGGTCGGTAGGTTAGCATTTTGCCATGCCACGATACCGCCTTTTAAGTTGTAAACTTTGGTAAAGCCGTTTTTGCGCAGTACGCCGCACGCCATAGCAGAACGTGCACCAGAGCGGCAGTTGACGACGATAGTTTGGTCTTTGTGCTTCTCCAGTGTTTTCAAGCTGTTGGCTAATTGCCCACCTGGTATGTGTTTGGCGTTGGCGATATGACCGCTGCTAAACTCATTGGCTTCACGCACATCCAGAATCAGTGCGTTCTCATGGTTAATGAGGCGTACTGCTTCGGTGGCATCGACTTCTTGTCCGCCACCTAGCTTGCCGCGCAAGCCAGGAAACATCAACATAAAACCAGAAAACGCGGCTAAGATAATGAGCCAGATGTTACTTTGCACAAATTCCAAAATACACTCCTATAAACCACAGCCAGATTTTACCCCTGCTTTTTTGAGCATGATGTCCATAGGGCAGAAACGGGTCAAGCCGCTTTGAAATAAATTAAAACCAACGAAGGCAGTAAACCATAACCAGCTAGGCTGCATCATGTTGACAGCACCTGCATTGTGAGCCAATGCTAATGATAGCATGATGAATAAGCCAGCGATAATACGGACGATACGTTCTACGGTCATGATGTGTCTTTCTTTGATTAAGTTGATAAAAATTAAGCCGATTTTTCTAATCGACGTTCCCACAGATAATACATGAGCGGGATGACGACTAGGGTTAAAACGGTGGAGGCAAATGTGCCGAATATCAGTGAAACAGCCAGCCCGCCAAATACGGGGTCGGTAATCATAATAGCAGAGCCTAAAATAATCGCCAACGCGGTGAGCATGATAGGGCGGAAACGTACCGCGCCTGCTTCAATGACCGCTTGTTCCAGACCATAACCTTGCTTACGGTAGTCGATAATAAAATCTATCAGTAACAATGAATTACGAACAACGACACCCGCTAATGCAATCACGCCTATCATGGATGTTGCGGTGAAGGCTTGCTGGGTAATCCAGTGTCCTGGAAATACGCCGACCAAGGTGAGCGGTATCGCACCCATGACGATGAGCGGCATCATGAATGATTTGTAATACCCCACCAACATTAAGTAAATGAATACCAAAGCAACGATAAAAGCCGAGCCTAAATCGCGGAATACGTCTAGCGTTAAGCGCATTTCGCCGCCCCACAACAAGTGGTAATTCATCACGTCGTCAGGTTGGGCTTCAACAAAGCCGAGGTTGCCTGTTTTGAAGGCGATACCATTACTCAGCATTTTGCCATCTAACATTTTATCCAGTGCTAACACCGCATAAACAGGGCTGGATTGTAGTAATTCACCACCTACCATGACTACAGGATGCTGGTCGCGGTCGTAGATGGGTTTGTCTTGCGTGGTTTTTTCTACACTGGCTATCGCCGACAATGGGATTTGTTTACCCTGCATATTAGTCACACGTATTGCCAGTATTTGCGCTGGTGTTTGGCGTTGGCTACGCGGAATACGCACGGTCAGGCTGACAGGCTCTAGGCTGTTGTCGATATGCACCGTGCCTATGCTGAAGCCTGAGACGTAGTCATGCAGTAGCTTGGCAACTTGACCGACGGCGACACCTGATAAGGCGGCTTTTTCTCTATCGACCTTGATATGGAAGCTATCGACGGTACTGGTGACGGAGTTGTCAACGTTGACGATGCCATATACTTTATCAAAATCACGATTCACATCAGCCGCCGCACTGCGTAGTTTGGCGTAATCGGGACCATAGAGTTCAGCCAAAATTTGCGACTGTACAGGCGGGCCTGGTGGCGTTTCGTAGAGCTTGATTTTAGCTGTTGGATTTGCCTTACGCACGTTGTTTAATGCCACATCTAAGCGTTGTACTATGGTGTGTGAGGCGACTGAACGATGGTGTTTGTTAGTCAAATTCACGCGTAATTGGGCGATGTTGTCGCCTTTTTTGAGCATGTCGCCACGGACTAGGGCGGCGAAATCTATCGGTGCAGTCATGCCTAAAAACGTTTGGTAATCTGTCACAAATTCAGTTTTTGCTAACACATCACCCACCGCACGGGCTACCGCGTCTGTGCCTGCCAAGGTCGTGCCAGCAGGCATATCCACTTGCAGTAAGAACGTATTGGTGTTGTCGTTAGGCAACATTTTCAGCTCTACGCCCATAGCCGACAGTGGACCGTTGATGCCTGAAGGGCGGATAAACTGCCAAGCAGGTTGCACCATAGCGGCGATAAGTAGCGCGATGACGACGAGGAAAAGTATATTGCGCTTGCCACTATGCTTAATCAGCGGCGTAATGACGGCAACGTAGGCGCGGTGTAGTGGGTCTTTTTTCTCTACGTGATCGGCGTTTAATGGTTGATGTTCAGTCAAAGATTTAGCCGCTTTGCCAGCCAGCCACAGATTCGCCGCCCAAGGTACGACCATGTAAGCAATCAGCAACGACGCTATCATGGCGATAGGGACGTTAAACGGGATAGGCTGCATGAATGGTCCCATCATGCCGGTAACGAACGCCATCGGTACGAAAGCGAGTATCACCGCAATCGTGGCGACGTTGGTGGGATTGCCGATTTCATTGGTTGCCGCCACTAATGCAGTTTTGAAATCTTTACCGCCGCCTTGGTGCATATGGCGGTGTATGTTTTCGATAACCACAATCGCTGCGTCCACCAGCAAGCCTAGCGAGAGGATGAGCGCAAATAGCGTGATACGGTTAATCGTCTGCCCTGCGAATAGTCCTATAGTGAGCACGACAAATAGTATCAGCGGCACGGTGAGGGTCACGATAGCGGCTTCGCGCCAGCCTAGGAATATCACCAGCACGACGACGACAGAGCCTATTGCTATACCTAAATGCTCCATCAAGGTGTTGACTGCGTCATCAGCTTTTGCGCCGTCGTCACGGGTGACATTGACGTTGATACCTTGTGGGATGGCGGCACGTTTTAATACGTCTAGTTTTTTCAGTACCGCATCGGCGACGACCACTGCGTTAGTACCTGCTTTTTTAGCGATAGCGATGGTGACAGCGGGAACCTCATCTGTGCGGGTTGCGACATTGCTGGCTGGACCGTAAGCGAAACGGGTCGATTCATCGGTTTCTGCCGCGCCTTCTTGAATGGTGGCGACATCGCGCAGGAACACGGCTTTGCCGTTCGGTGCGCCAATGATGATTTGACCGACTTCTTGTACGTTGCCGATAAAGCCAGATAAGCGTAAAGGTTGGTTGCGATTGTTGTTGACCAGTGTGCCCACAGGCATGGATACGTTAGCACCTTGTAGCATTTTATCGACTTGATCCAAGCTCACGCCTGTTGCCGATAGTTTGGCGGGGTCTATCCACACATTGACGGCATGGCGTGCGCCGCCCATGATTTCGGTAAATGATACGCCTGGAACGTTGCGTAATTGCTCAAGTACATGATTGCCGACATCGCGTAATTGCGCGTCGTTCATGCGCTCGCTACTCAAGGTGAGGGTGATGATAGGCACGTCATCAACGTTGATAGGGCGCACGATAGGCTGCATTGCCCCAGTGGGGATGCGGTCCCAGTTTTGGGCGAGCTGGTTGTAGAGCTTGACCATACTGCGTTCTTGGTCTTGACCTACATCAAACTGCACCGTCACCACACCGAAATCAGGTGCTGCATAGCCGTAGCTGTGCTTGACACCTGATTGCGAATTCATAATGGCTTCGAGTGGTTTGATGATGGTGTTTTCTATTTCCACCGCCGATGCACCAGGTTTGGCGACAATGATATTAGCGGCAGGTACGACGATTTGCGGGTTGTATTCACGCGCGGTGACAAAGTACGCCATCATCCCCGCGAGGGTAATCGCCAACATTATCATGGCGGTGATTTTAGATTCTAAAAAAATCCGCGCGATTTTACCTGCGATATTCAGCTCTGTGGGCTGATGAGTCGGTTGGTGATCAGACATTGCCTGCTCCTGCGTTCACGACTTTGTCGCCTGATTGTAGTGTGCCAGTGTTGTTGGTAACGATGTTGTCACCAGCACTCAAGCCTGCTTGTATTGTGGTCACGCCATTGCTAGTGTCGCCTGTGCGCACCATGCGGTAGTGTGCAATACCTTGTTTATCAACGACAAATACGCCTGTAATGCCTGCGCGTTCTAGCACCGCACTGCTAGGCACGCGTATGCCTGTACTTTGCCCGATATTAAAGCCAGCCTGGATAAACATGCCGCTTTGCAAATTATGCCCTGCAGGTAGCGCGATTTTTACCAGATAAGTGTGGCTCATAGGATCAGCCGACGGCACGAGGTGCTCAACTTGACCTGTGATGTCGGTATTGGTGCTGTCCACGTGCAGGCTGACAGGTGTGCCGACTTTTAGGTGAGCGAAAATATCCTCGGATACTTGCGCTTGCACTTGTAGTTTGGCAGGATTTTCGATGACGACAATAGGGTGCCCAGGTGCGGCCATATCGCCGACGTTAGCTAGTTTTTGCGTCACGATGCCTGCGAATGGCGCGGTCGGTAAGGCGTAAGTCATTTGTGCGCCAGCAGTGCCCGCACCTGCGCGGGCGGCGGCGAGTTGTTGTTGGGCAACTTGATATTGCAGGCGGATTTTATCCCATTGTGCTTTAGGGATAGCTTCTTCTTTATAGAGTGTGCCAAAACGTTCAAAGTCGTTTTTAGCGTCGGCTAATGCCGCTTGTGCTTGTGCAACGCCTGCGCCTGCTTGGCTGACTTGCCCTTGGATGTCACTAGGGTCGATGCGGAATAAGCGTTGACCTGCGCTGACTTTTTGTCCGATTTCTACGTTGATTTCACGGATATAGCCCATGATGCGTGAGGCGATTTGCGCTTGTTGTTCAGCAACCACGGTAGCGGGCATGTTGATGACCACTGCGCTGTTGCTGTCGGCAACGGTAGTGATGTTGGCTTTTACAGTGTTGCTCGGTGCTACGGTAGATGAGTCAGCGGATTTCTCACCGCATCCAGTCAGTAAAAATGCGCTTAATACAGCGGCGGCGATAGGTTTAACGATAGGGTAGCTCATATATTCTCCTGATTACAGCTGGTCAGCTTCAAGCTGACCGAGGGCAAGTTTCAAATTGGCGCGTTGCACGGCAACGTCATATTCAGCGGCGACTACGTCAGCACGCGCTTTGTCTAGTTGCGCCTGTGCACCGAGTTGTTCGGTGATGGTGGCGACACCGTTGGCGTAGCGTTTGGTGACGATGCTGGCGGCTTCTTCGGCTTGTTCGCGGCCGAGTTGGCGAGCGACTAAGCGTTGCTCGGCTTCAACTGCATTACGGCGTGCATCTTCAACTTGGAACGCGATACCTGCTTCGGCTTGTGCTAATTTAGCTTCGGTTTCCGTCTGGGCGGCTAGGGCGCGAGTAACGATGGCATTAGTTACGCCACCGTCGAATGCTGTCCATGTTGCGTTGATGCCCACAGTGGTCGCTGTGACGTTGAGGCTAGGGGTGGGACCAAACCAGTCTTGACGCAGCATTACGCCTACTTGCGGTTTATAGCCTGCTCTGGCAATGTCGGTTTTGGCTTTTTCGACATCGACTAATTTACGCAGTGCGTTGATGCTAGGGTTATTGTCGATAGCGGCTTGGCGTAGCGCGTCTGTGCTGTCTAGCGTCGATTTGACAGTGACTTGCGCACCGACATCTAAGGGCTGTTTTAGCGGCATACCGAGTAATAAATGCAACTGGTCTAATGCTTTGGTGACGGCATTTTCGGCTTGCATGACTTGAATTTTGACATCTTGTAAGCGCACTTGCGCAGACAGTAAATCGCTTTTAACAATAACGCCGCCTTTTACTAGGTTTTGCATCATTTTAACTTGTGATTGCGCGGTTGCTTCGCCTTGTTGTGCGACTTTCAAATAGGCGCGGGCGGTGTGTACGCCTTGGTAGGCTTGCAGAACTTGGAAAATAACTTTTTGGCGAGCTGCAATGTCACCGTTTTGCGCTGCTTTAATATAGGCTTCGGCTTGATGTATGCCGCCACTGATTAAGCCGCCATCATAGAGGGGGAGTTTGAATTCTATGCCAGGGTTAAAATTAGGGATAAAGCCAGGGTAATTCAGCGCGGTCGGCGCAACAGAGCCATTGCCCGTGTATTGACTTAATCCAAAATCGTTAAAGGTGGCGTTACGTTGCGATAATTTTGTGCCAAATACGTTAAGCGCATTGTCGGTATAAGATGCGCCCATAGAAAGCACGATTTTTGGCCAGCGATAGCCTTTTGCTTCTTGTAACCCTGCTTGCGCTTGCTCAATTTGAGCGCGACTGGCGACGAGGTCAAAGTTTTGCTTGAGTGCGGTATTGACGCATTGTTGAAAATTGAGCGTTTCAGCGTGTGCTGTGCTCAGTGTAAATAAGCCCGTAATGACGGCCAGCGACAGTGCGCTATATTTAGGCTTAAATTTGAGCTTGCAGTTAAATCGTTGATTCATAGCATCCTTACACCTGTTATGTCTGTCATGTCGTGATATTATCAGCTTGTAGTTTATTTTGCTGATGATGAATTATATTAGCATTTAATTATATTCTAATTGTTGTGTGTTAAGCAAGATATAAACCGCATTCCTGCTTGAGGATGTTGTAAAATAGCACTTTGTCGATAATGAATGAGGTAGTGCATGGCTTTTTCTGATCTCGGTCTCGTACCTGAGATACTGCGTGCGGTAGCGGAGTGCGGTTATACCGAGCCTACACCAGTGCAAGCGCAAGTGATTCCAGTGGTGTTGACAGGTTGTGATGTGATGGCAGGTGCGCAGACTGGCACGGGCAAAACAGCGGGCTTTACGTTGCCAATGTTAAGCCGTTTAGCCCCTTTTGCAACCAGCAGTCCATCTCCTGCGCGGCATCCTGTGCGGGCGTTGATACTGATACCTACGCGTGAATTGGCGATGCAGGTGGAGGAAAGCGTACAAAAATACGGTAAATACTTGCCATTGCGTATTACCGTGGTTTACGGCGGTGTGAATATGAATGCGCAAATTGATATATTGCGCGGTGGTGTCGATATTTTAGTGGCAACACCTGGGCGTTTACTTGACCACGTACAAAATAAGACGGTGAATTTATCACAAGTACAAATGCTTATCCTCGATGAAGCTGACCGTATGTTGGATATGGGTTTTATGCCAGATTTGCGCCGCATTACCGAGCTACTGCCTGCGGGGCGGCAAAACCTGATGTTCTCGGCGACTTTTTCAGGCGAAATCAAAAAACTGGCTGATAGCATGATGAATCAGCCGCAACTTATCGAAGTCGCAAAGCGCAACGCCACCGCAGAAACGGTCACGCAAATCGTTCATCCCGTACATAAAACACGCAAACATGCGCTGTTGACGCATTTGATTAAAAGCCGCCAACTTCACCAAGTGCTGGTGTTTTGCAGTACCAAATTAGGCGCAAACCGACTGGCACAGCAACTTGGGCGCGATGGTATTCCTGCTAATGCTATTCACGGTGATAAATCCCAGCAGGCGCGAGTAGAGGCACTGGATCAATTCAAGCAAGGCGCGATACAAGTATTAGTGGCGACGGATGTGGCGGCGCGTGGGATAGATATTGACCAATTGCCTGTCGTGGTCAATTTTGACTTGCCCCATGCGGCAGAAGATTACGTGCATCGTATTGGTCGTACAGGACGGGCGGGTGCATCGGGCGAGGCGATTTCATTAGTGTCGGATGATGAGTTGCGCTACTTGAGTGATATAGAAAAGCTGTTGGGTAAAAAAATATCATCAGAAATCATACCAGGTTACGCGCCTGATGTGGCCGTTGCGTCAGAGTTTACCCGCCCAGCGCGGACTGAGCGTCCTAGCAGCGAGCGTAAACAGCCAGAACGGTCGCAACCATCGTTGGCAGCGACCACCACCAAACGCGAGCGCGGTGATGTGGAAGTGCCTGACATGCCGTTAATCGTGCGTGCGAATCAACCCGTGCGTAGCAAGCAAGTCGCCGCTTTATTCTTGCCGCGTAAGGCGTAAATGGAGTGGTTAGTCATTGCGCTGGCACTAGCGGCGGCATGGTTTTGGCTAGACAGCATGAAATGTCACGACATCGCCGTTGCTACCGCCAAGCGCGAAACTACCCAGGCCGACGTGCAATTACTCGATGCCACTGTGGCATTGGATAAACTGCGCTTGGCGCGTAATGACCATGGACAGCTAGGCTTACGCCGTAGCTATCGGTTTGAATTCAGCGAAACAGGCGACAACCGCCGTACAGGCTTAATTGTCATGCAAGGCAGTGCCGTGATTACGGTGCGTTTAGCGCAATTGTGGGTGGTGAATTAAGGTGTGTGCGCTGTTCATTGAGTTTGTGTTCGATTAAGCGGCGCAGTGTCTGCTTTATTGTAGTAGGTGTTTATTATCTGATAGCGTGTATGGCATGGTGTTCTGGTTTTTAGCCAAATTCAAAGTTGTTCAGATAGTAGCTGATTTTGTGATGCTTATTTGGATAAAAATTGTTTTTTAATTTTTCTTTACAATGCTCATCAGCGCATGTCACAGATGGACACGCGCTTGTGTGACGATTTTATCCCAGTGATCAGTTCTGTGCTTCTACTTCCAATACCGCGAGACTAATTTGTTTGCCTAGTTGTTCGGTAAAGCCTGGTAAATTGCGGAATTTTTTCAATTTGGCGGCTACCGTATCTTTCATCTCAAAATCAGCTTTGCCTAAAGCAACTTGTTCTTTGACGGCGGCGAGCAAAGTGGCTAAATAATCACGGTAGCGTTTGACGACGGCGACATTGCCTGTTTGACCGTGTCCTGGCACATAGTGTTTATCATGTAAGGCAATGGCGCGGTCGCAAGCGGCGATGCTGCCTGCAAATGTGCCGTCGTCCATGCGGGCAATGTAGTTGTTGAGTACGTTGTCACCTGTGAACAAGGTTGCATCTTCGACTACTTCTACCATGATGTCGGTTTTGCTGTGTGCGTTTGCTGGGGCATAGATGTGGAAGTGTACACCGCCTATGGTCAATGTTTGGTCGTCAACGACGGGTATGGTGGGGATGACGGCTTTGGTGGATGCGGTGTAATTATTGGTAAGTTGGTTGACGCGATTTACCCAAACTTCGGCTTCACCTTGTTGCGCGAGCTTGATCATGTCGGGGTGTGCGAGTAGTTGTGCGTTTGGGTAGGCTTCAGTAATCGCTTGGTTACCTAGCCAATGATCGCCGTGTACGTGGGTGTCAAAAACATAGCTGACTGGGAGTTTGGTGACTTTGGCAATTTGGCGCAATACCATGCGTCCTGCTTCTAAACTAGCACCTGGGTCTATTACAACGACGCTGTCGTCAGTCACAATAAAGCCTGGGTTGTTCATAAAGCCTTGATTTGTAACCGATGGCTGACCTAGCGGACCGTGTATAACGTAGGTATGAGCAGCGATTTTTTGCGCAGGATAGTCACGTACAGGGTTGTCTGCCAAGCTCAACGTGGGGAGCAATAAAGCGACAATGAGGGTGATGCGGTATGGAATGGCTGTCATGGTTTTCCTTAGGCTAAGTGATTCGGTGGATTATCCTCGCCTTGGCATGGTCAGCACAAGTTACAAAGCTACCACCACTTTTCGTAAATAATGCGTTCGGCGGGGACGGCTATACTAGTTAATACTGCGCTAATGTCTTCTACCATGCCTTGCGGACCGCACAGGTAATAGAGCGTGTCGTCGCTCATACCTGCAGATAAAAATAAATCGGCGGTGATGCGTCCTGTGCGCCCTTGCCAATTGTCGTCGGCTTGGGTGAGGGTGACTATGTGGTGTATGTTGGGTAGCTGGCTGGCTTTTTCAATGTCAGTTTGGAATAAAAACTCGTCAGGGCTGGGGATGCTGTAAATCAAGGTGGCATCGGTTTGCGGCACGCTGGCGGCGATATAGCGAAATATGCTGATGAGCGGCGTAACGCCAACACCTGCACCGACTAAGACGACGCGTGGGCTCATGTTAGGCTGGTAAAAAAATGTGCCTTGCCCGTCGGAAATAGTTACGCTATCGCCGACTTGGGCGTGCTCATGCAGCCAGCGTGTGACAGGGTGGCGCGTGCTGGATTTAATGGCGAGTTCCAAATAGCCTTGGTTTGTGGGCGTAGAGGTCATGGAATAGCCGCCAACTTCGACCTTGCCGTCGATATTGACATATAAATCTATCCATTGCCCTGCTAAGTAACGGAACGCGCCACGGGCATCATCTAAGCGAAAAATTTTAACGCTAGGGCTGGCTTGCTGTATCGCGCTAATGGTAACAGTGTGCATAAAATTAGCGTGTAGGTTCAAAGTTAAGTGAGGCGGAGTTAATGCAGTAGCGCAAGCCTGTGGGTGCTGGGCCATCATTGAATACGTGCCCTAAATGGCTGTGGCAACGCTGACATAGCACTTCGGTACGTGCCATCATCAGGCTGTGGTCGGTGCGCTGTTCGATGGCACTGGTGTTGGCAGGTTGCCAAAAACTAGGCCAGCCACTGCCTGAGTCGTATTTGGTGGTGGCATCAAAGAGCGTCTCGCCGCATACCGCGCAATGATAGTGTCCTGCAGCTTTGTTATCCCAGTATTTGCCTGTAAAAGCGCGTTCAGTGCCATGTTCACGGCAAATGTGATATTGCTCGGGTGACATCTTGGCGCGGAGTTCATCGTCGCTGGGGATAGGTTTTTGGCTCATGGCAATCAATGCTAATACGTGAAATAGGATGACATTATAAATTGAAATGCGTAGCGATAGGCTATGTCGTGCGACTCATTTACGGGTAGCGCGACATAGCAACGGTGATGCGGCTTAATTTACGCCGCGTGCCAAGCACGAATGACGTTCAAATTAACGCAAGGCTCGCCATGCAGGCTACCACTAATGACTTGTGGGCTGGCATCAGGATCGCCCATATCGCTGACGATGGCAGTCGCGCCTGTGAAATCGTGGTCTAGTGTGTAATCATTGACGGTGACCAGCGTTTTCAAGCCTGCACCTAGGCTGGATTTAATGCCGTTTTCAGAATCTTCAAAGGCAAAGCAGTCTTGTGCGCGTAAGTTCATTTGTTGTAATGCCCAGATATAAATATCAGCGGCTGGTTTTTTAGCGGGCACAATATCGCCTGCGGCGATAACTTCAAACCAGTCATTGGCATCGTCAGCCAAGCTGTATTTGAGCAATGCGGTGACGTTCTCAGGGGTAGTGGTAGTGGCTATCGCCAAACGCATACCCGCATCACGCGCTTCTTTAATCAATCGCGTCGCGCCTGTGCGCATAGGAATGCCGCCTTGCTGTAATAATTCGGTGTAGTGTTTGGTTTTGGCTTTGTGTAGGGCGATGACCATGTCGTTAAAGTCGGCAGGTTGCTGATAGGTGGTGTTAAATTTTTCGACATAGTAGCGCATCCGTTCTTTACCGCCTGTGACCGCGAGTAGCTCGCCGTAGAGGGCAACATCCCAGTGCCAGTCTAAACCAAATTCATCAAACGCGGCGTTAAATGCAACGCGGTGACCGTCGCGTTCGGTGTCGGCAAGTGTGCCATCTACGTCAAAAATCAGAGCTAGTAATGTCATTTATGGGTGTCCTTGTTGCTCTATGAGCATAATTCTGTTATTAAGTGAGTTTGCCTTTTTGAGCATGTCTTTATAGACGTGCTTTTTTCAAGAACATAACGGGAAGCGATAAAATTATCATGGGTACTGAGTTCAAAAAATTTACACCATATACACCGCAGCCAAACGAAGATTACATGTCAGCGGGACAACTTGCCCATTTTCGCAAAATCTTAGAGGATTGGAAAGCGGAGTTATCACAAGATATAGATGGCACGATACATGCCATGCAGGAAGATGCAACTTTGTTTGCTGATCCGAATGACCGCGCCAGCCAAGAATCAGATATGGCACTGGAATTACGCAATCGCGATCGTGAGCGCAAGCTGATTAAAAAAATAGATAAAACGATACATAACATTGAACAGGATGAATACGGCTATTGCGAAGCATGTGGTGTAGAAATCGGCTTAAAGCGTTTAGAAGCACGACCTACAGCAACGTTGTGCATAGATTGCAAAACTTTGGATGAATTCAGAGAGCGTCAAGTCGCGCGTTAATTTTGCGAGGAGTGTAGTCATGAGTGCTTTTCAGGCTAAATTAGACGGCATGTTGTATAGCCTATTATCGTGGGATCAATTAACTGCTTTTTGGCCGCGCATAGACACGGGCGCAGGTTGGTATCTCTATGCGGTAGGGCAGGATGTGCCTGCTACGCCTGCTGATGCGGGTCAAGTTGCCGATTTTATTCAGCGTATTGATGCTTTGTTACGTCAAGAGCACGAAGAGCGTTACTGCGGCATAGTTTATGCGGATGATACCCAAGCACCGACTTTTATCGTGATATACGACCCTAGTAATTTGGGCGTGTCGTGTGGCTCTAGTAAAGAGCGCGTCTTGCCAGGCTGGGTAATGAGTCAGATAGCGCCCGTAGCGATGCAGGCTAAAATCGTGCCGAATAATCGCAAAACATGGTGGCGTAGCTTTATCGGTGGTGAATAATTTTGATGTGGTGATTATAGGCGCAGGTGCGGCGGGCATGATGTGTGCGGCACAGGCAGGGCAACGCGGGCGACGCGTATTGCTGATAGACCATGCGGCTAAAATCGGCGAACGTATTCGTATTTCTGGCGGCGGCAGGTGCAATTTCACTAATCTGGACGTGAGTGCCGATAATTTTTTGTCACAAAACCCCCATTTCGCACGCTCGGCTTTGTCGCAATATAGCCAGCATGATTTCATCAAACTGGTGGCGCGTTACGGTATCAAATACCACGAAAAAACGCTAGGGCAGCTTTTCTGCGACGACAGCGCACAGCAAATCATTGCCATGCTACGCGCTGAGTGTGATGTAGGCGGCGTGCGTTGGGCGCAACCATGCCAAATCACCGCTGTCGCGATGACGGCTGATGGCTATCAAATTATTACCGATGACAAAACTTATATCTGTGCGTCATTAGTTATAGCGACGGGTGGTTTGGCGATACCGCAATTAGGCGCAACGCCATTCGGCTATAAAATCGCCGAGCAATTCGGCATTCCTGTCATTGCACCACAACCTGCGTTAGTACCGTTGGCATTGGATACGGATAGTTTGTCCGCATTGCAAACTTTATCAGGCACGTCGTTGGCAGTGGCGAGCACGTGTGCTGGGCAAAAAGCGGTATTTCTCGAGTCGCTGTTAATTACCCACAAAGGACTATCAGGCCCTGCTGTTTTGCAAATATCTAGTTATTGGCAAAATCAGTTATACGGCGCGGGCAAGAAACAGCCTATACACATCAATTTATTGCCTCAACTCGATATTGCGGCTTGGCTTAATGCACATCGATACAGTAAATCCCTGTTAAGCCATTTGCTGGCTGAACACTTACCTAAGCGTTTTGCACAAGAATGGTGTGCGTTGCATGGTTGGGATAAGCCGCTGATAGAGCATGGCAATAAAGATATTAGCCAAATGATTAACTTGCTATCAGCGTGGACATTGATGCCAGCAGGCACGTTGGGTTATGCCAAGGCCGAGGTCACCTTGGGTGGTGTGGATACGCAAGCGTTGTCATCCAAAACCATGGCAGTTAAAAAACAGCCTAACTTGTATTTTATCGGCGAAGTCGTCGATGTGACAGGCTGGTTGGGGGGCTATAATTTTCAATGGGCTTGGTCGTCTGGTTGGGTGGCGGGGCAGGTGGTTTAAGATATGGATACGATAGTAGCGGCAAGTCAACATTCGCGTTATTTAACCCGTTTGCTGGCGGCAGATGTGGGATTTGCTGATGCCTTATTGGCGCGGATAAACACGCCTTGGGATGCGGCTACGATGCAAGCGGTGTTGGATGCGGCAACGGTAAACGATGCGGCGGATTTGCAGCGGGTGTTGCGCAAATTGCGCCAAGCGGTGATGGCGCAGATTATCGTGCGTGATTTGGCTGGGATGGCGGATGTGCATGAAGTAATGCGTATTTGTAGCGATTTGGCAGAGGTCACGGTGCGTCACGCCTTGCAGTTCCATACTGCGGCGTTGGCTACGATACACGGTATGCCTGTGTGTGCCGACGGCACGGCTATGCAATTAGCGATTATCGGCATGGGTAAGCTCGGTGGTGGTGAGTTGAATGTGTCATCGGATATAGATTTGGTTTATCTCTATGCCGATGAGGGCGAAACCACAGGTGAACGTCCGCTTTCATATCATCAGTTTTTTGTGTTGCTGGCTAAAAAAATAGGCTTGGCTATTTCGGATATTACTGCTGATGGTTTCGTATTCCGCGTTGATACGCGCTTGCGTCCTTGGGGGGATGCAGGACCGTTGGCGATGAGCTATGGCGCATTTGAAGATTATTTAGTCACGCATGGGCGCGAATGGGAACGTTATGCCTGGATTAAGGGCAAGGCCTTGTCAGGTAGTAATTTGACTGAATTAGAGGCGATAGTGCGTCCATTTGTTTACCGTAAGTATTTGGATTTTAATGCGTTTGCGGCGATGCGTGAATTGCACGCGCAGATACGGCGTGAGGTAGTGCGGCGCGACAGACTGGACAATATCAAGCTAGGACCAGGCGGAATTCGTGAAGTAGAGTTTATCGCGCAGGTATTTCAGCTCATACGCGGCGGGCAGTTGAGCAAGTTACGCAACAAATCCACTCGCGCGGTATTGCATATATTGGCTACTTTAGGCTGTTTGCCGCAGGTGGCGGTGGATGAATTGCTGGCGGCTTATTATTTTTTGCGCAATGTAGAGCACAGATTGCAATACATAGACGATGCGCAAACGCAGATGTTGCCGACGGCGGTTGACGATCAAGCGCGGATAGCAGTGAGTATGGGTTATGCGGATTATGCGCAGTTTTTGCTGGTGTTAAATAGCCACAGGTCGCAGGTGACGCGGCATTTTGATCAGGTATTCGCCGTGCCGCAGGATGATAGCACTACACATCCGCATAGTGCTTTGTGGCAGGGTGAGCTGAGTGACGACACGGCGATAATGCAACTGGAAAACTTGGGTTATAGCGATGCTGCGTTGCTTTATCAGCGTTTACAATTAACACGGCATAGTGCGCGTTTTGTGCAATTACCTGATAAAACCAAGCTGCAAATTGCCGTATTAGTGCCTGAGATTATTGCATTAGCCGCGACTTTGCCACCGCGTGACGCGACTTTAACGCGTATGTTGGATTTGCTAGAAACTATCGCACGGCGGTCGGCTTATTTGGCGTTATTGATAGAATATCCTGCGACCTTGCGGCAATTGGCAAATTTGTGTGCCGCCAGTCCTTGGGCGGCGCGGTATTTGACGAACACCCCTATGCTACTGGATGAGCTGATAGATGCGCGGGTATTATACGCGCCGCCTGATTTTGCCTTATTACAGCAAAATTTGCATGAGCAAATGTTAGAGCTAGAAGGTGATACCGAACGGCAAATGGATGCCATGCGTCATTTTCGTCAGCGCGTCACCCTGCAACTGCTGGCGCAAGATATTGCGGGTGTATTACCGTTGGAGCAATTGTCTGATTATTTGTCTGATTTAGCCGCGTTAATTTTAGCTGAAGTTATTTTGCTGGCTTGGGCTGGCGTGCGTAATCGCCATTTGCCGTATCCCCAATTTGCCATTATCGGCTATGGCAAACTGGGTGGGCGCGAACTGGGTTATGCGTCAGATTTGGACATGGTGTTTTTATACGAAGACGATGCGCCCGACGCGGCAGAGCACTACGCACGCCTGGCGCAACGGATTAACACTTGGTTATCTAGCACCACAGCGGCGGGTGTGTTGTATGAGACCGATTTGCGTTTGCGTCCTGATGGTGCATCGGGTTTGCTGGTGAGTAGCATTGCCGCGTTTACTGATTATCAACAGCACCATGCGTGGACCTGGGAGCATCAAGCCCTGACGCGAGCGCGGTTTGTGGCAGGGCGTGCGAGCGTGGGGGAGCAATTTGAACCGATACGTTGCCAGATATTAACGCAGGTGCGAGATGTTGAAAAACTGCGTGCTGATATTGTGGCCATGCGCCAAAAAATGCACGATGGACACCCCAACCACACCGACTTATTTGATTTGAAACACGACGCGGGTGGTATTGTTGATGTCGAGTTTATCGTGCAATACCTCGTATTGGCATACAGCGCAACGCATAAAGCACTGACCGCTAATGTCGGCAATCTCGCCTTATTGCGTATTGCCGCACAATTAAATTTAATTGATGCGGTGCTGGCAGAGCAAGTGCGCGAGGCTTATCGCCAATTTAGAATACGGCAACACGCACTACGTTTGCAAAGTGCTACAACAGCGCGGGTAGAATTTGCCGATATAGCGCAATATGCCGAGGCAGTTCAGGCATTATGGGCGCGAGTTTTTGCGTAAAGTACGATACAATTGAAGATTGATTAAATGCCCTTGGAGTAAATGCAATGTCGATGTCTGACCGCGATGGTTTAATTTGGTATGACGGTAAAATGGTAGCTTGGCGTGATGCCACCACCCACGTATTAACCCACACCCTGCACTACGGTATGGGCGTGTTTGAAGGCGTGCGGGCGTACAAAACCCCACAAGGCACAGCGATATTCCGTCTGCAAGAGCATACGGATAGATTATTTCGCTCCGCGCACATCTTGGGGATGAAACTCCCTTACGATAAAGAAACGCTCAAAGCCGCGCAATTAGCCGCCGTGCGTGACAATAACCTCGAATCCGCTTACTTGCGTCCTATGGCATTTTACGGCTCAGAAGCGATGGGCATCTCCGCTAAAAACTTATCTACGCATGTCATCGTCGCCGCTTGGACATGGGGCGCGTACATGGGGGCTGAAGCCTTAGAAAAAGGCATACGCGTTAAAACATCATCATTTGCCCGTCATCACGTCAATATCACCATGTGTAAAGCCAAAGCTAACGGTAATTACATGAATTCGATATTAGCCCACCAAGAAGCCGTGCAAGATGGCTATCAAGAGGCTTTATTGCTCGATGTGGACGGTTTTGTCGCTGAAGGCTCAGGTGAAAACGTCTTTATCATCCGCAACGGCAAACTCTACACGCCAGATTTAACCAGCGCATTAGAAGGCATTACGCGTGACACCATCGTCCAATTAGCAGGCGAAATCGGCTTGCAAGTGGTAGAAAAACGCATCACCCGCGATGAAGTCTATAGCGCAGACGAAGCCTTCTTCACAGGCACGGCGGCAGAAGTCACGCCCATCCGCGAGCTAGATAACCGCATGATAGGCACGGGCGAACGTGGCCCGATTACTACCCAATTACAAAAAATGTACTTTGACTGCGTGACAGGTAAAGACCCTAAACACGCAGACTGGTTGAGCTATATTTGAGGCCGTTATGACACAACACGACAATACTGAACGTTTTATCGAAGTGGGCGGTGAAGACCTGCCACTACATTGCCCCACGCCAGCCATGATAGCGTGGAACTCACACCCACGTGTATTCCTCGATGTAGCTAAAACAGGCGAGGCATTATGCCCCTACTGCGGCACGACATTCAGGCTCAAAGCAGGTGCTGTGGTGCATGGGCATTAAATTAGATGAGATAGGCTGAACCAATGGACATCGCAAGGTGTCCATTTTTTATGAAAAATACACACATAATGTCGCATGAGTAATCCGTTTCGTTCACCTGTCGTATCCCCGCGCCGCGCTTATTTAGAATTGCGCGTGCGGCGTAGCGTGCTGGTCGCGGCTATTGTCTCGCTATTAGTGCATTTGGGCGTGTTATTCTTTTTGCCCGCACTGCCACCGCAATCCGCCGTCAGCGGCGTGCAAGGCGGGCAATCGCCTTTAACGGTAGAAATGTCAGCCCCCGAAGCACCTCGCCCCAAGCCTAAAACCGATAGCATTAAGCCCAAACTAGCCTCACATTCACAGCCGCGTCCGCCAGTAAAATCCACCCCGCGTGCCGTGATAGCCAGCAAGCAGGCCAACCCTAGCTTTGTCGTGCCGCAAACACCATTGCCTACTAGTAAAACCCCTGCGCCCACTAAACTTAATCCCGCTGATTTCCCCGATATGCAATCCTACATTGCCGCGCAACGCATTGCTGCTGGGGGCGCAGATAGCACCCCCGCGCCGAGTGCCGAGCAAACACGCGACGACATCATTAAACGCAACCTGAAATCAGGTGGCACAAACGGCATATTCAGGATATTACGCATGGACAGCTACACCGCTGAATTTTCGTTCCGAGGCTGGACGAACGATTACAGCAACGCACGCCGCGAAGTCATCGCCGTCGAAAAAGCCAACAACGCCGACATAGAACACGCCATCGTGCGCAAAATGATAGAGCTAATACGGCGTTACTATAAAGGCGATTTTCAATGGGATTCACAACGCCTACACCGCGTCGTCACCCTATCAGCCCGCCCAGTTGACAACGCAGGGTTAGAAGACTTCATGACGCAAGAGTTTTTTCAGCAAGATGGACAGTTGCGGTAGTTTTAGGTGTTTGCTGGTAAATAAACTGCTGTGGTTGAGGTGGTTTTCACAAGGTTTTTTATGATTTTGCGTGAGTGCGTAGTCGAAGCCCGCATTTTAGCTGTGATGTGGATGTTATAATCTACGGTTTTACACCTAGCTTGTTGACATTATGGATGCTGAACGCCTTAACCTTATAGATACCTCACTCACCGATTTAGCCCAACGTACCGTCGAACTTCGGAGGTATCTTTGACTTCGATACTAAATCTAATCGTTTAGAAGAAGTTAATGTACTGGCTGAAGACCCCGCCATCTGGAATGACCCTAAGCGTGCGCAGGAGCTGGGGCGCGAGAAAAAGTCGCTGGAAAATGTGGTGTTGACCATACAGAATTTGACGCTGGGTTTGCGTGATGGGCGTGATTTATTTGATATGGCGCGTGAAGAAAATGACGATGAGACGCTGGAAGCCGTAGAGGCCGATGTTGTGGCACTGGCGAGTACGGTCGAAGGCATGGAATTTCGCCGCATGTTCGCTAACCCGATGGACCCGAACAACTGCTTTATCGACATTCAATCAGGTGCAGGTGGCACGGAAGCGTGCGATTGGGCTTCGATGCTGTTGCGTCAATATCTGCGTTATTGCGAGCGCAAGGGTTTTAAGCCTGAGGTGTTGGAGGTGTCCGATGGCGACGTGGCTGGGGTGAAATCGGCAAGTATCAAGGTCGATGGCGAATACGCTTACGGTTTTTTGCGCACTGAAACGGGTGTGCATCGCCTAGTGCGCAAGTCGCCGTTTGATTCGTCTGGCGGTCGCCATACTTCGTTTGCCAGCGTGTTCGTTTATCCTGAAGTTGATGATTCCATAGAGGTTGATATTAACCCTGCCGATTTGCGCGTGGATACTTATCGCGCCAGCGGTGCGGGTGGTCAGCACATTAACAAAACCGATTCTGCGGTGCGGATTACGCATATTCCCACGGGTATCGTGGTGCAGTGCCAGAACGATAGGTCGCAACATAAAAACCGTGCCGAAGCCATGTCTATGTTGAAATCGCGTATGTACGAAGCCGAGTTGCGCAAACGCCAGGCGGAACAGGATAAGCTGGAAGCAGGCAAATCCGACGTAGGTTGGGGGCATCAGATCCGCTCATATGTGCTGGATCAGTCACGCATTAAAGATTTGCGCACCAGTGTGGAAATATCCAATACCCAAAAAGTCCTCGATGGCGATTTGGATGAATTTATTATAGCTAGTTTGAAACAAGGGGTTTGAGCATGACCGAGATGATACAAGCACAAGACGAAAACCAACTGATCGCTGAACGTCGCGCTAAACTAACCGCATTGCGTGCGGCGGGCGTGGCTTTTCCGAATGATTTTGAGCGTAAGGATTACGCGGGCGATATTCATAGCCAATATGCCGCGCACGATAAGGAAATGCTGGTCGCCGAGCAGGTTCAAGTGCAATTCGCAGGGCGCATGATGTTAAAACGGGTCATGGGTAAAGCCAGCTTTGCCACTTTGCAGGACATGAGCGGACAATTGCAGATTTACGTTAGCAACGATAACGTCGGCGAAGACGTGCATAGCGCGTTCAAACACTGGGATTTGGGCGACATCGTGGCGGCAACGGGTACGTTGTTCAGAACCAAAACAGGTGAGCTGACGGTGCAAGCACATAGCGTGCGTTTGATTACCAAATCGCTACGCCCATTGCCTGAAAAATTCCACGGTTTAACTGACCAAGAGCAAAAATATCGCCAGCGTTATGTGGATTTAATGACTAACGATGACTCGCGCAATGTGTTTTTGACCCGATCTAAAATCGTGCAGGCGATACGCCAGTTCATGATAGCGCATGGTTTTTTAGAAGTGGAAACGCCGATGATGCACCCCATCCCAGGCGGCGCGGCGGCAAAGCCATTCAAAACCCATCATAATGCGCTGGATATGGAGCTGTTTTTACGCATCGCACCTGAGCTGTACTTGAAGCGTCTGGTTGTCGGCGGTATGGAAAAGGTATTTGAAATCAATCGTAATTTCCGTAACGAAGGCTTATCGACACGGCATAATCCTGAGTTCACCATGATGGAATTCTACGAAGCGTATCGTGATTACCGTTATTTGATGGACTTTACCGAATCCTTGTTACGCGAAGCGGCGCGCGTGGCAACGGGGAGCGAGCAGGTGAGCTATAACGGTACGATAGTCGATTTAGGCAAGCCGTTTGACCGCTTGACTATTGTTAAGTCTATCCAGAAATATCACCCTGAATACACTGACGCACAGTTGAACGATAGAGATTGGCTCATTAACTGGTTTGAAACCCACAAAGGCAAATACCGCACCACTGACGGTTTAGGCGGTTTGCAACTGAGCTTCTTTGAGGAAACCACAGAAACCTTGCTGATACAGCCGACTTTCATCATCGACTACCCAGCCGAAGTGTCGCCGTTAGCGCGTCGCTCTGACACCAACCCCGAGATTACCGAACGCTTTGAACTGTTCATGGTAGGGCGTGAATTAGCCAATGGCTTTTCTGAGTTAAACGATGCCGAAGACCAAGCCGCACGCTTCATGGAACAAGTCGCACAAAAAGAAGCAGGCGACGAAGAGGCGATGCACTACGACGCAGACTATATCCGTGCGCTGGAATACGGTATGCCGCCCGCAGGTGGCTGTGGTATCGGTATCGACAGGCTGGTCATGTTACTCACCGACAGCGCAAGTATTAGAGATGTAGTGTTATTTCCGCAGATGCGCTTGGTATAACAAAACGGCGGCTATGACCGCCGTTTTTTATTGTGTTCATACCATCTTAAATACGCTGAAAATGTATGATTGCAAGACCTGACACCCGACCCTACGACCCTAGACCCTAGACCCTAGACACCCGACTCTTCAAGCGCGTATACCTAGTGTTAAATTGGGGTAAATGTTGGATTGCAAGACTTGACACCAATGCTTTCCAAGACTTGACACCAATGCTTTCGAAATCACGCGTCATGCTTAGCGGGTCAAAAAAACAGCCCTAGACTATTCGACAATCAAGCCCCTAATATCCCCTGCAACCTTGCCAACACAGTTTCACGCCCTATCAGTAATAAGGTTGCGTCTATGCTGGGGGTTTGCGTTACGCCTGCGACGATGACGCGTAGGGGCATGGCGATTTTGGGCATTTTTAAGCCTGATGCGGTCACGCAGGCTTTTACTGCGTCGTGGATGGCTTCTTTGTGCCAGTCTATTTCGGTTAATTGTTGCGTGAGTTGTTGTAATGCCTGATGTGCTTCTGGTGTGAGGTGTAGTGCTAATAACTCAGCATCGGGCGTGGTGTATTGGTAGAACAGTTTTGCCGCGTCAGCGAGTTCTATGAGTGTGCTGGCACGGTCTTTGAGCAATTGCATGACTTCGGCTAAAGCTGGGCTGGCGGCGAGCGGGCCGATTTGTTTTTCCATGAATGGGCGCACTAAATCGGCTAATCTGTCGTTGTCTGCGGCTTTGATATATTGCTGATTTACCCAGCGTAGTTTTTCGGGATTGAATTTAGCGGGGGAGCGGCTGATGGATTCGAGGTTGAACCACGCTATGAATTGCGCCATGCTAAAAATTTCTTCGTCGCCATGCGCCCAGCCTAGGCGCGCCAAATAGTTGATGAGGGCTTCGGGTAGGAAGCCTTCATCTAAATACTGCATGACACCAACAGCACCGTGGCGTTTGGACAAGCGTTCGCCGTCTGCGCCTAGTATCATCGGCACATGCCCGTATTGCGGCAAGGTTGCGCCTAAGGCTTTGAGGATGTTGATTTGGCGCGGGGTGTTGTTGACATGGTCGTCGCCACGGATAACGTGAGTGATATTCATATCCCAGTCATCGACAACGACGCAGAAGTTGTAAGTGGGCGTGCCATCGGGACGGGCGATGATTAAGTCGTCCAATTCAGCGTTGCTGATTTCTATGATGCCTTTGACTACGTCATGCCATGCGACGCTGCCCTCGGTCGGGTTTTTGAAGCGTACTACTGGTTGAATATCAGCAGGGATTTGCGGTAAAACTTTGCCCGCCTCTGGTCGCCAGCGTCCGTCATAGCGCGGTTTTAAGCCTGCCGCACGTTGTTGCTCGCGCATTATTTCGACTTCATCTTTGCTGGCGTAGCAATAATAGGCGTGACCTGCGTCTATGAGCTGTGCTAATACTTCTTTGTAACGTGGCATACGTTGCATTTGATAGAACGGACCTTCGTCATAATCTAGGTTAAGCCAGCTCATGCCTTGCAGTATGGCATCGACGGACTCGGGTGTGGAGCGTTCTAAATCGGTGTCTTCTATGCGTAGCACGAACGTGCCTTGGTGGTGGCGGGCAAAAGCGTACGAGAATAAGGCAGTGCGTGCGCCGCCTATGTGTAAGTAGCCTGTGGGACTGGGTGCGAATCGTGTGCGTATCATGGTGGTGTTTGTATTAAGTGAGTGTTGAAAATATGGGTGGTGAAAGCAGTTGCGCGGCTTTGTCCTGCCGCGCTATATTGCCGTTGTTTAACTTGTACCGCCAACGGTCAGCCCGTCTATGCGTAAAGTTGGCTGACCTACGCCCACGGGTACGCTTTGCCCTTCCTTGCCGCAAGTGCCTACACCTGAGTCGAGTGCCATGTCGTTACCTATCATGGATACGCGCGTTAATACATCAGGGCCGTTGCCGATTAAGGTTGCGCCTTTGACGGGGTAGGTGATTTTGCCGTTTTCTATCATGTAGGCTTCAGCGGCGGAGAAGACGAACTTGCCGCTGGTGATGTCAACTTGCCCGCCACCAAAATTAGCTGCGTACAGCCCGTGTTTGACTGAAGCGATGATTTCTTTGGGGTCTTTGTCGCCATTGAGCATGTAGGTGTTAGTCATGCGCGGCATAGGAATGTGTGCAAACGATTCACGGCGAGCATTGCCCGTGACCGATACGCCCATCAGGCGGGCGTTGAGTGTGTCCTGCATGTAGCCTTTGAGGATGCCGTTTTCTATCAGCGTGGTGCATTGGGTAGGGTTGCCTTCGTCGTCGATATTGAGCGAGCCGCGACGGTTCGCTATCGTGCCGTCATCCACCACGGTTACGCCTGTTGCCGCGACGCGCTCGCCTATACGCCCGCTGAATGCGGAGCTACCTTTGCGATTGAAGTCGCCTTCTAAGCCGTGCCCGATAGCTTCGTGCAATAAAATGCCAGGCCAGCCTGCGCCGAGTACCACTGTCATTGTGCCTGCGGGGGCGGGTTTGGCAGATAGATTAGTGAGGGCTTGATGTACGGCTAATTCAGCGTAGTTTTTAAGCACTGCATCGGTGAAGTATTCATAGCTGAAACGCCCGCCGCCGCCCGCAGAGCCTTGTTCGCGGCGACCATCTTGCTCGGTGATAACTTGTAACGATAGGCGTACCAGCGGACGTACATCGGCGGCTTGGTGACCGTCAGAACGGGCGACAAAAATCACGTCGTATTCAGCCGCGAGGCTGGCCATGACTTGGGTGACACGCGGGTCAGCGGCGCGAGCGTAGTTTTCCAGTTTTTCTAATAGTGCGACTTTATCAGCATCTTTCAGACTGGTGAGTGGGTCTAGTGGTTGATAGAGTTCGCGTTCGTTTTTACGCACTAGCGCGTGATGTTGATGACTGCCGCCGCTTTTGGCGATCGCGCGCGTTGCGTCGCTGGCGGCGATTAAGGCGGCATGGCTGATGTCGTCAGAATAGGCAAAAGCGGTTTTTTCGCCCGATACCGCACGCACGCCTACACCTTGTTCAATGTTGAAACTGCCTGATTTTACTTGTCCTTCTTCCAAACTCCAGCCCTCGGAACGGGTGTATTGAAAATACAAATCCGCGTAATCAAGATGGTGATCCATGAGCCGACCGAATACGCTATCGAGCTTGCTGATTTCCAGATTGTTAGGCACAAACAGCGTTTCGTGCGCGGTTTGGAATAAAGTGTCGGCACTGGGGATGTAAATGCCTGTTTGCGTGCTCATGTTGTTGCCTTGTCAGTGAGTTTGATTTTTAAGCGGGAACAGTCCAAGGTGCGGTGTTTGAGCGCAGGCAGACTGGTGCGTAGGCTGTTTTGGTAATCGGCATTGATGTTGGCGACGACGACACCCGAACCACGCGGTAGTCTGTCCAGCACGACACCCCAAGGGTCAACCACCATGGAGTCGCCATGCGTTTCGCGCCCTGATAAGTGATAACCACCTTGCGCAGGTGCAATAATATAAGCTAGATTTTCGATGGCGCGAGCGCGTATCAATGTTTCAAAATGGGCTTTGCCTGTGGTGGCAGTAAAAGCGGATGGGACGATAATAATATCCACATTAGGCATAGCACGATAGAGCTCAGGGAAGCGCAAGTCATAACAAATGGATAAGCCTACTCGACCAAATGGGGTGTCAAACACGACGATTTCATCACCTGATTCTATGGTGTTTTCTTCTTGATAATGTTCCGCACCTAAATCCAGACCAAACAGGTGGATTTTGTCGTAACGGGCAACTTGTTTGCCTTTGTCGTCATAGACTAGGCAACTATTACGCACTTTGTTGATGTTGTCGCAAGCCAAGGGAATAGAGCCGCCGACTAGCCATATTTTGTGCTGTTTTGCCATACGTGACAAAAAGGCTTGTATGGGACCTTTGCCTTCGCTTTCTTTAACGGCTAATTTATCGGTATCTTTTAAGCCCATGATGGCGAAGTATTCAGGTAGCGCGACTAATTTTGCCCCTTGCGCGACAGCGGATGCGATGAGTCGTTCGGCTTCGGCTAAATTGGCGGCAACATTAGGACCAGAAGCCATTTGTATGGCGGCGGCACGGATAATGCCGCTGGGTGCTGTTTTCTTGCTGGTTTTCGAGGTCGCGAAGCTGGATGGATTATTTTTATTCATGGTAAGTCTCCAAGCGGATAGGTGCTGTTGTGGTTGTTTTATCTAAGGTGATACGTGTTGCGGGTAAACCGAGTGCTAATAGCCATTGGCGTAATTCATTTGCTTGGATACTGGTTTCGTCGGTGTCTGTGTAGATGATTTTCATTTTATCACCTGTGAAAACTTCTGCAACACAGGGGGCGATGTTGCTGTTGCGGATGACCATGCCTGTGCGTGGTTGTAACCATATTCCATCGTCAATCACGCAAGACTGCGCTAATGCGGTGCAGGGTGTTAGTAGTGTCAGTAAGTATAGTGTGCGTATCATCATGATTTATTGATTGACTTTCGTGACGGCGGGGTCTGTCCATGCGCCTGTAATCAAGTACTCGAATTTCACTGCTTGCCCAAAAGGATCTTTGAACAGCTTTTGTGCCACATATACCCCTAAGCCTACCACGGGACCGCCTACCAAGCCACTAGCAAGCGCGACGCTTTCGCTTAATTTTGGGTTAATTTCGGCACGTAGTTGTTGTGTTTGCGCATTCAGGTCAACTGAGCCAGCCATTTTGACGGTAGCGGCGGGACCTTGCATGTTGAAATCGCTACTGTAAATAATGCCCCGATTCAAATTGAGATTGGCTGTAATGTCATCGAAACCAAAGCCGCCGCTGAATACATCACGAAAATCTAGCCCGATACGGCGTGGTAATGCTTGCAAACTAAGTACGCCCAGTAGTTTGGCTGCACCTGGGTCGGCTTTGAGAAATTGCCCGTTTTTAGCCACCAGTGTGAAATTGCCTGCTAATGTTTTGACTGTCATGTCTATAGGCGTACCGTTCCAGTTGGCTTGCCCGTCTATCACCGCCGTGCCGCGCTTAATGGTGTCGTTATGGTCAAAACGGCTGAGAAACTGCCCTATATCATAGACTTCAAAATGAATTTTTGCGTCTGTTTCGGGCGTGCTGTTAGGTCGCCAGCGTGCGGACATGCGTAGTTTGCTGTCTTTGTGCGTGAGTTGTATGCGTTCAAAATTCAAGCCGCCGCTGACAGGGCTGGCATTCACTTCTAATTTACCTAAAGTACGCTCGCCTAGCTGTAGCTCATCAACATTGAGGTTAATGCTGGGTAAGTTTTCGCCGTCACTGGTGCTGATTGTGGCAGTATTAGCGGCGACATTGGGAATATACAGGCGTTTGAAATTCGCATCCAGTGTCCCTGTTGCATTCGGTTTGGGTGTCCATGTTAGATCGCCTTGCATGGCGGAGCTGTTAATGCTGGTGCGCCAATTGTTAGTGTTGGATTTGGCGCGTATGTTGACGTTGTTAAAACGGCGGTTGAAAATATCGAGCTGGTCTAGCGTAATGTCTATACCTGCGATAGCCAGCGGCGTAGTGCTCGCAGTGTCATTCATCTGTGCTATCCAGCCATCGAAATCAGTTAGGGCTAAATTGCCTGTTACCCATATACCTGCTTGCTCAGGTAATACTGCGTCGCCATTAAAACGTATTGCCCCACGTGTAATTTCATTGTGTCCATTGTTAGGTGTATCGAGTAATAATGCCTGTGCTACTTTGCCATAGCGGGCGGAGATGAGGGTGTTGTTGGTTTGCGCTTGAGTAGTGATGCTTAAGCTCTGTACTTGATTGGCAGCTTTTTGTAACGGGGCAGGTAGCGCTATGCGCATACCGAGCAAATCGCTGTTGAATGTGCTACTAGCCAATTTGCCGCGATTGAGTTGTAGGCTGGCTTGCCAGTCGCTAGTGCCTGTAATGCGTTTTTGCAAATTGGCATCGAGGTAAGGGCTCAAGCCTGTGGCGTTCATTGTGCCTGTGAGATTGAGGCGGGTGCTGTTATTGCTGGTCTGCGCGGTGAGTGTGGCTGGGCCATCCAATAGGCGTAATGTCATCGCGGGGATGTTAATGCCTGCTTGGGTAAAGTTGAGCTTGCCTGTGACTGCCGTGAGCGGCGGTATCGGTGATGCAGGGATGATGTTGTTGTTGGTGAAGCGTAATACGCCTGCGACGGTGGTGTCTATGCTGTGACGTAGCGGAATGTTTAAGGCTAATTGTAATTGTGCATTACCTGTGGCGGTTGCGCCTACGGTAAGATTGTCTAGCGTGTGGGCGATGGGGCTGGTGTTGGTGAATTTGATGAAATCGCTCAGCGTGCCGTTGGCAACACCTGTGACATTGAGGATTTCATCAGGTGCGTATAAATCAGCGATAATCGCCTGCACGCGGCCTAATTGTGCGCCGTACAGCGCACCTTGCTGGGCGTTGATTTCCATACGCGTGCCTGCGAAGTGCAAATTAGCGTTGATGTTGGTGATGGTTGGATAATCAGGTGCTGGGCGCAATATACCATTTTTGACTTTAAGGATGACATCGAGCAAGCCGTTTTTATCATTATGGAAAGGAAAGTGCGTGAAGTCGCCAGCGAGACGAAATTTTACATCACTGGCTTGTCCCCCTAGAAAGTTATCTTTTAGCCAGTTGTAAGTCGGCTGTTTGGCTACTAGCGGGATGTAGCGCGAGATAAACTTGCCGTTGCCGCGAGACAGCCCGCCTGTGAGGTCAATGATGCCGTGTTTTCCTGCTTGCCATTGATATTCGCCAAAAGCCGTGCCTGCTAAATCGGCGTTGGCAAAGCTGGCTTCTGTGAGCTTGAAGGTGTAGCGCGCGGCTTTTTGCTGCCATGTTAATTGCGCTGTGAGGGTGTCTAAATTGAGGTTGGGCTCAAATAACACAGCGGGTAAATTGAATTGTGCGCCTGGGCTATTGAGCGTAAGCGTGCCTGTGTCCTGATTGGCATTTATTTGCCCGCTAATACGGTTAAACCCTGAGTTAGCGGCATCGGCGACGAGACCTAGTTGATAAAACTGCCCTTGTAATTGATATTGCGTGGGCGCATTAAGCTGTCCTTGCCAGCTTGCGCTGAATTTTTGTAAGCGACCTTGTGGGCGATGCAGGCTGAGTTGGGCGCGTTGCGTCGGTGTTAGTGGCATATAGGGGGCTAGGCGCGTGAGCGATTGTAGCCATAGATTGTTTGCCGTGATTTTGTTGGTGGCGGGCGTGCTTGTGGTTGCTGGTGCATGGCGTAGATAGAAATCGAACGGGGTGATATAGGCGTAATCTTGGGTGCGTAAGCTGATTTGGCGTAAATCTAACGACTGTGCCGCGCCTAGGCGTTTCCATTGCACGCGTCCTGATAAATTGAGCAGGTTAAGGCGTGGCAAATCGGTTTGCGCTTGTAATGAGAGCTGTTGCAGTTCGGTGTTGGCAGTGATGGCGATGATTTGCTTTTGCGCAATTTGTAGCTGCAGTTGCAAATTGCCAAAGCCACGGTTAATGCCGATAGGCAAGCGTACCCAAGGTTGCCAGGTGGCGAGATTAGCTTGTTTCAAGTCCAGATTGAACTGCCCTTGCCAATCAGGCAAATTAGCTAGGCTATTGCCGCTGAGTTGCCCTGTTACGACGATAGGCTGCGCCAAGGTGCTGGGTGGCGTGGCAGTCAGGCGAAATTTGTGCTTATTGCCGCTATTTTGCAAACTTAAATTGACTTCGCGGATGAGCAGCAATGGTGCGGCGCGTACATCGTCTTGCCAAGCTAGGGTGGCGTGGCTGATGTTGATGTTGCTTTGTTTCAGTAGCCAGTCGGTAAATTGGCTATTGTCGTTTTCACGATTGAGGTTGATGCCTGCTAAGTAAATTGTGCCGTCTGTGGTGCGGTGTATGTTTAATATCAAATCATCCACCGCTAAATTGGCAAGGCGTAACTCGCCCCGTAATAGTGAACTCCATGCCAGTGATGTGTGGACATCCATGAGCTGGAGCGCAGGGCGGTTATCGGCATCGTAAACGCGTAATTGCTGTATGCGTAACTGAGGTCGCCAGCCTTGCCAGCTGGCGGTGAGTTGACCCAAGGTGATTTTTTGCCCAGCGGTGGTGCTCAATATGCGGGCAATATCCTCCCGTCTATCGTCTAGGTGCGGCAATATCCATAACCGTAAACTGGCTAGTAATAAGATAACAACCAGCAGTAACGGCAATATCAGATAACGTAAACTAATTGCCAGCCAGCGACGCGACAGGGCTATCATTTAAGCTGTTCTAGGATAGCGGGGTTTTCCAAAGTGGATATGTCCTGTGTGATGGTTTCGCCTTTGGCGAGTGTGCGCAATAAGCGACGCATGATTTTGCCTGAGCGGGTTTTAGGCAAGTTGTCGCCAAAACGGATTTCGTCAGGCTTGGCAATGGCACCGATTTCTTGCGCAACCCAGCTCCGTAGTGTGTCGGAAATGGCTTTGGCTGCGTCGCCTTGAGGGCGTTCACTTTTTAGTACGACAAACGCAACAATGGCTTCACCTTTGATGTCATGCGGACGACCGACAATAGCGGCTTCAGCAACCAGTGGATGTGCGACCAAAGCGGATTCGATTTCCATTGTACCTAAGCGATGCCCCGATACATTAAGTACATCGTCTATACGCCCCATAATCCAATAGTAGCCGTCGTTATCGCGTTGTGCCGAGTCGCCTGCTAAATAAATTTTGCCGCCTAAATCTTCAGGGAAATACGATTTCACATAGCGTTCAGGATTATTCCACAGCGTCCGTAGTAATGAGGGAAAAGGGCGGGTAATGACTAAATTGCCACCTTGACCAAACGCTAATGACTCGCCTGTTTCGTTCACAATGTCGGTCATAATACCAGGCAACGGCAGTGTGCATGAGCCTGGCTTAGTGGTAATCGCACCTGGTAGCGGCGCAATCACGTGGCTACCTGTTTCGGTTTGCCACCAAGTATCAACGATAGGACAACGTGATTGCCCAACCACTTGGTGATACCACATCCACGCCTCAGGGTTAATCGGCTCACCTACCGAGCCTAATAAACGCAGGCTGGATAAGTCATATCGCGCAGGTAAATGCCCGCCTAGTTTAATCAGCGAACGTATCGCCGTCGGTGCGGTGTAAAAAGTGGTGACGCGATGATCTTGTATCATTTTCCAAAACCGTCCCGCATCGGGATAAGTGGGAATGCCCTCAAATATCACTTGCGTCATCCCCATTGCTAATGGCCCGTAAGCAACGTAAGTATGTCCTGTAATCCAGCCTACATCAGCGGTACACCAGAATACGTCGGTGTCAGGTTTGGCATCAAATACCCTGTGCATGGTAGTCATTGCGCCGAGTAAATAGCCCGCGCTACTGTGTTGTACGCCTTTGGGTGTACCTGTAGAGCCTGATGTGTAGAGAATAAACAGCGGGTCTTCTGCATTCATGCGGGCAGGCTCACAGGTATTCGCCATGCCTGCAACGCTGTCGTGCCACCATAAATCACGTGCTTCATGCCAAGCGATTGCTTGCCCTGTGCGCTGGTAAACAATGACGCGATGCACGCACTGTGTACCGCCGAGTGCCAGTGCGTCGTCAACAGCGGCTTTAAGCGCAATAGTGCGCCCGCCACGTAGCCCACCGTCAGCCGTAATGACCAGTTTGGCTTGCGCATCGACGATACGTTCATGCAATGATTTGGCAGAAAAGCCCCCAAATACCACCGAGTGTATCGCGCCGATACGCGCACAGGCTTGCATGGCAATGACGGCTTCTGCACTCATCGGCATGTAAATGACAACGCGGTCGCCTTTGACTACACCTTGCGCAATGAGTGCGTTGGCAAATGCACAAACACGGTCGTGTAGTTGTTGATAAGTGATATGCGTGACTGCACCGTCATCGGCTTCAAAAATCAGCGCAGTTTTGTCGGCTTGAGTGGCTAAATGACGGTCTATGCAGTTATAGGACACATTGAGATAACCATCGTCAAACCAGCGATAAAACGGCGCGTTAGTTTCATCCAATATGCGCGTAAACGGCGTTTCCCATGAAATGTGTTGCCGTGCTAAATCTGCCCAATAACCCTCGTAGTCTGTTGCGGCTTGAGCACATAATTCCTGGTACGCCGCCAGCCCTGATACATTTGCCTGCGCGACAAACGCGCTACCAGGTGGGAAAACACGGTTTTCGTGTAAAACAGATTCGATATGTGACATGGATGCTCCGTAACGACCGAGTGTAGATAGTTGTGAATAAATTCAGTGGTGCTTGTATTAACCGTTTGTGCGTGCGATGCGTCGTTGCCAGAGTACATATAATAATATGGCTGTGGCGACTAAGCCTAGCAGTGTCAAGATTAAAATATGTAAATATTCGTTAATTAAAGCTAGATTATCACCGATAAAATAGCCTATCAGCGCCAATGTGCTTGACCATATTCCCGCGCCGAGCAGTGTATAGAGGGCAAATGCGGTGCGGTTCATGCGCGTGAGTCCTGCGGGTAGTGAGATTAAATGCCGTATGCCTGGGATTAAACGCCCTGTAAAGGTGGAGATTTTGCCGTGCTTGGCAAAAAACGCATCGGTTTTATGCAATAGCGGCGGGCGTACAAAAAAATATTTCCCCCAGCGTTCTAAAAATGGACGGCCTACCCATAGCGCGAATACATAGTTTAGCGATGCGCCTGCGAGACTGCCAAAAGTGGCGGCAAGTATGACCAAGGCGAGATTCATTTTGCCTTGAAAAGCTAAGTAGCCAGCGGGAATAACGACCAGCTCTGACGGTATGGGCAAGACGGTGGATTCTAGTGCCATGAGGATGAAAATACCCGCGTAACCCCAATCATGGACGGTGGCGAGTAGCCAGTTAATCAATTCGTGTAGCATGTTATTCCTTAAGCGGTAATGCGGTTTTGCCAGATTTTGGCATTCATTTTGAGGGCGCGTTCGTCGAGTTGGGTTAATTGATGATTATCAACCAGCAATCTGCCGTTGACCCAAACATGGCTAACTTGCTCGCGCCCTGCACTATAAACCAGTGCTGACGCGGGGTCAAAGGTGGGTAGGGTGTTAATTTGGGCTAAATCGACAGCGATTAAATCAGCTTGTTTGCCAGTGACCAGCGAGCCGATTTTATCATCTAAGCTCAATGCCCGTGCGCCGTTCAATGTTGCCATGGTGAGCGCAGTATGGGCGGGTAGGGCGGCGGCATCGTTGGCAACGCCTTTGGCTAATAATGCGGTCAGGCGCATTTCGCTAAACATATCCAGCTTATTGTTACTCGCCGCGCCGTCTGTGCCGATACCGACATTCAGCCCGTTATCTAGCATCTGTGCAATGGGCGCAAACCCGCTGGCGAGCTTGAGGTTGGAGGCTGGGCAATGGGCGATATGGCTACCGTGTTTGGCAAGCAGTGCGATTTCATCCGCGTTAAAATGCACGGCGTGAACGGCAATGAGGTTGGGGCTGAGTAAGCCTAGTTCGTGTAAACGGGCTAATGGACGCTGTTGGTATTGCGCTAGACTTTGCGTGATTTCGTCGGCTGTTTCGTGCAAATGTATGTGTATGGGCACATCAAGCTGATTAGCGAGAACGTTGATTTTTTCAAACGTCATGTTGCTGATGGTATAAGGCGCGTGCGGGGCGAGGGTGAAGCTGAGTAGCGGCTCTTGTTGCCAGCGATCACGCATGGCGCAACCCTTGCTGAGGTAATCATCGGGGTCGCTGGCGTAAGCGGTGGGGAATTCTATGACGACCATCCCCATCACGCCGCGTATGCCTGTTTCTACAACGACTTCTGCTACCGCTTCGGGGAAAAAATACATATCGTTAAAGCAGGTCGTGCCGCCTTTGAGCATTTCTGCACAAGCCAGCCGTGCGCCGTCACGGACAAATTCGCTGGAAACATGGCGTGATTCGGCAGGCCAGATATGCCCTTTTAGCCATGTCATTAAAGCTAAATCGTCAGCGTAGCCGCGCAGTAAAGTCATCGCGGCATGGTTGTGCAGATTGACTAAGCCTGGCATCAATACGTGATCGGTTAACTGATGGTAATGGTCGGCAACAAATTGCTGTCGTGCCTCCGTGGTCGGCAAAATAGCCACAATACGCCCACCGTCAATAGCAATGCTGTGGTCGTGCAATACGGTGTTGGCAGGTTCTATGGGGATAATCCAGCGTGCGCTAATGAGCGTGTCTATGGCAGTGCTTGTGTGCATGGTGTGACGGTCGTTAGGTAGTATGTGCTTCATGATAATGGACATGGATGCTGGCGGCAAGCGCGGGTATGATAGGCGTTACGTTGATTAAATAGGATGTTGCGTGATGAATAATCGTTATACCTACCCCGCTATCGGTTTACATTGGCTAATGGCACTGATGATAGTGCTGACTTGGCCATTGGGTTTGTATATGAGCGATTTGCCGTTATCGCCGTATAAGTTGCAACTTTATGCTTATCATAAATGGATAGGCATGGTGGTTCTGATGTTGCTGATTGCACGCGTGTTGTGGCGGCTGACGCATCGTCCGCCTGCGCTGGTGGCGGGGTTGCCACGTTGGCAGGTAGTCGCCGCGCATAGTGTGCATGTTGCGTTGTATGGGTTGATGCTGGCAGTGCCGTTATCGGGTTGGTTGATGAGCTCGGCTTTGGGGTTTCAGGTGGTGCTGTTCGGCGTGTTGCCTGTCCCTGATTTAATCAGTATCAATAAGCCGCTGGGTGCAACACTTAAATCTGTTCATGAGTGGTTGAATTACGGTTTGTTAAGTTTGCTGATTATTCACGTCGGTGCGGCATTGCAACATCATTTTATGTTGAAGGATGATACGTTGCGGCGTATGTTACCTTGTTTGGGAGTGCGTAAATGAAGCTGATTTTGGGATGGCTATTGCTCATTGCCTCGGTATCAGTGTCGGCGGCGAACTTTAGCGTGATTAACGCTGCTAAAAGCAATATCAGCTTTGTGTCCAAGCAAATGGGCGTAGCGGTGACAGGGAACTTTGCGCAGTTTAGTAGTCAGATTAGTTTGGATACGGCAAATCTAGCAACGGCTAAGGCGCAAATCACGGTGATGCTTAACAGTATAGACGCAGGTAGTGCTGAGGCTAATGACGAAGTGAAAGGCAAGGCTTGGTTTAACGTACTGGCGTATCCAAATGCTACTTTTGTTGCCAGCAGTGTTAAAGCGGTGGCTGGCAATCGCTATCTAGCGGCAGGTAAGTTGACAATTAAAGGCAGGGTGCGTGATGTCGTTGTGCCATTTACGGCCATATCGACAGGAGCGAGTTTGTTGTTAGACGGCAGTATCCCTATCTCACGCGCCGCATTTGGGATAGGCGAGGGGGCTTGGGCGGATACGTCTGTGGTGGCGGATGAAGTTCAGGTGAGGTTTCATTTTATGATGCTCAATTAGGAGTTTGTTATGCAAAAATTATCCGTTTTAATCGTCGCACTTAGTCTTTCAGCCAGTGTATATGCCGCACCTGAAACATATAACATAGACGTGAATCATACCAAGCCTGTGTTTAGTTATAGCCATTTTGGTTACTCCATCCAGATGAGCCGTTTTGATACGGTAAAAGGCACAATTACGTTAGATCGCGCTACAAAAACGGGGGCGGTGGATGTCACCATCGATGCGAAATCAGTCGATACAGGGTCGGCGTTATTTAATGAGCATATCCAAGGCGCGGATTTTTTTGATACAGCGCAATACCCCAGCATTACTTTCAAATCCAGTAAATTGAAATTTGACGGCGATAAGCTCACCGCTGTGGATGGCGACCTGACCATTAAAGGCATCACCAAACCCGTGACGCTGACGGTAACTTCTATGCTCTGTATGCCGCACCCGATGACGAAAAAAGCTGCTTGCGGCGCGAATGCAACGGCAGTTGTGAAACGTAGCGATTTTAATATGGCAAAATACACACCGTTTGTCGGTGATGATGTGACGTTGACTATCCCCGTCGAAGCCATGCAACCTTAAATGAGCGATTACTGGCACATCGCCTGCGCTGAATTAAGCCAATCAGATACTGTCATGGCTGGCTTGATTGCGCGTTATCCAGTGGGGAAAATGCAAAATCGCGGGGATGCTTTTGTGACATTGGCACGAGCCATCACAGGGCAGCAAATTTCGGTTAAAGCGGCAGATAGCGTGTGGGCGCGGCTGTCTGCACTGACCGACATCACGCCAGCCGAGATTGCCGCTTGTTCAGTTGCTGATATGCGCTCATGCGGATATTCACAGCGCAAAGTTGAATACTTGCATGATTTAGCGCGGCATTTCGTCGCAGGCTTGGTCGTGCCCAGTGGGTGGAATACGATGAGTGACGCTGAAATTATCAGCGACTTAACGCAAATACGCGGTATAGGGCAGTGGAGTGCTGAGATGTTTTTGATGTTTAATTTACTGCGCCCAGATGTTTTACCACTAGACGATATCGGCTTGCAACGGGCGATTGCGCTACATTATCCCGATACTTTGCCGCATACTAAAGCCAAGTTAAAACAACATGCCCAACGTTGGCAACCTTGGCGTAGCGTGGCAACGTGGTATCTCTGGCGTAGTTTAGACCCCGTGATTGTGGCTTATTGAGCTATTTTTTAAGCAACAGCCCAGCTAAAGCATTTGCCATTGCGCCTTGTGGTTGCGTTGTTGGGCGGGGTACAGGTCTGTTGGTTTTGGCGGGTGCGGGCGTGTTGATAGCCACCGCATCAGCCAAGCGCATGGTGAGTGCAATGCGTTTACGTTGCGCGTCAATTTCCTGCACTTTGACTTTCACGATGTCGCCTGCTTTGACAACGCTGTGCGGGTCTTTGACGAATTTATCCGCGAGAGCAGAGATGTGAACCAGCCCATCCTGATGTACGCCTATATCGACAAATGCACCAAAATTGGTGACATTGGTGACTACACCTTCCAATATCATGCCCACGCTCAGGTCTTTGATTTCGGTAACGCCCGTTTTGAAAGTGACAGTTTTGAAAGCAGGGCGGGGGTCGCGACCTGGTTTTTCCAGCTCATGCAAAATGTCTTTAATGGTAGGCACACCAAAGTGTTCATCTACATAGCGGCTGGCATCAATTTGATTGAATACGCCCGCTTTGCCGATGAGCGCGTCGGCTTTGGGCACTTGCAGTTTTTGCATTAAATCCTGCAAAATCCGCGCCGCGACAGGGTAGGCTTCAGGATGGACGGCAGACGCATCTAGTGGATTGTCGCCACGCACACGTAGGAAACCTGCGGCGAGTTCAAAGGTTTTATCGCCCAGACGCGGTACTTTTTTGAGTGCCATGCGGTTAGCAAATACGCCGTTTTGATCGCGGTAATTGACTATGCTTTCCGCGAGGCTGGTAGATAAGCCTGAAATCCGCGCCAATAGCGGCACGGATGCGCTATTCACGTCCACGCCTATGGCATTGACGCAATCTTCCACCACCGCATCCAGACTTTTCATTAGCTTGCTTTGGCTTACATCATGCTGATATTGCCCTACGCCTATTGCCTTGGGGTCGATTTTGACCAGCTCCGCCAGCGGGTCTTGCAAGCGTCGTGCGATCGACACTGCACCGCGTATGCTGACATCCAATTGCGGGAACTCACGCGCGGCGAATTCGGAAGCCGAATACACCGATGCGCCCGCTTCGGAGACGACCACCTTGGTCATATTTAACGCAGGTAAACGGGCGATTAAGTCTGCCGCCAGTTGCTCCGTTTCCCGCGAAGCTGTGCCATTGCCTATGCTGATAAGCTCGATTTGATGCTTTTGCGCCAGTTGCGCCAAGGTGTGCAATGCGCCGTCCCAGTCATTGCGCGGCGCGTGTGGGTAAACGGTGGCGTAGTCCAGCAATTTACCCGTAGCATCAACTACTGCGACTTTCACCCCTGTGCGTATGCCAGGATCCAGCCCCATGGTGGCGCGTAAGCCAGCGGGGGCGGCGAGTAGCAAATCATGCAGATTACGTGCAAATACTTTAATCGCCTCCGCTTCAGCGCGTTCGCGTAGCTCGCCGAGTAGTTCCAGCTCCAGATGTAGCGCGAGCTTGATTTTCCACGTCCAGCGCACGCTATCGTTAAGCCAGTTATCCGCCGCACGGTTAGCGGCACGGATGCCGACTTGTTGCGCTATCATCGCGATAGCGGGGTGGTGTACAGGCGTATCGCTGAGTTCCTCGGGGAGCTTGATGGCGATGCTCAACATGCCCTCATTACGCCCACGAAACAGTGCCAACGCCCGATGCGGCGGAATGTCCTTGAGCGGCTCACGGTAATCAAAATAATCACGGAATTTTGCGCCTTCGATTTCCTTATCGCTGACGACGCTGGACACCATTATGCCGTTATCCGTCACCAGTGCACGTAGCCGTGCCAGCAAGCTCGCATCCTCGGCAAAGCGTTCCATCAATATCTGCCGTGCGCCTTCTAGTGCGGCTTTGCTGTCAATAATGCCTTTTTCTGCGGCTATATACGCCAGCGCAGTGTCGTCAGGATTAAGCGTAGGGTCATTTAACAGCGCGTCCGCCAACGGCGTTAAACCCGCCTCACGCGCAATCTGCGCCTTGGTACGGCGTTTTTGTTTGTAGGGCAAATACAAGTCTTCTAATGTTTGCTTAGTTTCCGCGTGCGCAACCGCATGTTGCAGGACAGGCGTGAGCTTACCTTGCTCGCTAATGCTGTTAATAATTGCCTCACGACGTTGCTCAAGTTCACGCAAATAAGCTAATCGCTCCTCCAGCAAACGCATTTGCGTATCATCCAACCCACCCGTCGCCTCCTTACGGTAACGCGAAATAAACGGCACGGTCGCGCCTTCATCCAGCAGACTCACAGCGGCAATAATTTGTTGCGGGCGGACACTTAATTCTTGAGCAAGGCGTTGTTCTATAGCGGGTAGCATAATGTGCGCGAGTTTGAAAAAAGTGTGACTATGCAGAAACTTCAGGTGGCTGGCAAGTCGTTTGATGCCGATTTCGCCAATAAGTGGCTTGCTATTCAAGACGGTATCTCGTATGCAGGTTCTGACCTGACAGATGCCAAGCTGACCTAAGTTACCGTTCGGTTTGTGATAAACGTGAAGTGAGTCGGGGCACCTATCTGACCCATAGGTTTAATCTCAATGAGACTGACCTAAAGTCTAGCCGATGTCTCCCAACTCAGCCTGCTCCATCACATCAGGTAGTTTAATACTTTCAGCTTCAGGGCATGTAGGGGAATGATACGAGTTCTAATAATGTTCTTGGTGTTCTTGGGGTTAGTTCTAACATTGCTGTGTTCTTGGGGTCAGTTCTAACATTGCTGTATTTTGTGTTAAGCTTCATAGGAAGTTGTCCATATTGTTACTAACTACAATTAGCTCAATGGCCGTCTAGCGGTAATGTTTTTCGAGGATGGTGGTTAGGGTTATCGTAACCCGTCGCAAAGTGGTAAAATCACTGCTTTTCATCTGTAAGCCAAAGAGGATGTTATGGCAGGTCATAGTAAGTGGGCGAATATCAAGCATAAAAAAGCGGCGACGGATGCGAAGCGTGGCAAGATTTTTACGCGTTTGATTAAGGAAATCACGGTTGCGGCGAAGTTGGGTGGCGGGGATACTTCGACTAATCCGCGTTTGCGTTTGGCGATGGATAAGGCGTATGACAATAATATGCCGAAAGATAACGTCGAGCGTGCGATTAAGCGTGGTTGCGGTGATTTGGAAGGTGTGAATTACGAAGAAATACGCTACGAAGGCTACGGTATCGGCGGCGCGGCGGTGATGGTGGATTGCTTGACCGATAACAAGGTGCGCACGGTGGCGGATGTGCGTCATGCGTTCAGCAAATTTGGCGGCAATATGGGGACGGATGGCTGTGTGGCTTTTCAGTTCCAGCATTGTGGGCAGTTGTTGTTTGCGCCAGGCGTGGATGAAGATGCGTTGATGGAAGCCGCGCTGGAGGCGGGGGCGGACGATGTGTTGACGCATGAAGACGGCAGTATCGAGGTGATTACGCCGCCTTACGAGTTGCATAATATCAAGCTGGCGTTGGAAGCGGCTGGCTACAAAGCGGAATTCGGCGAGGTGAGCATGAAGCCGCAGAATGAGGTTGAATTCACGGGTGATGATGCGGTGAAAATGCAAAAACTGCTGGATGCGCTCGAATCGCTGGATGATGTGCAGGAGGTTTATACTTCTGCTGTGATAGACGAATAAAGGACGGCTGTGTTTACAGGGATAATTCAAGCGGTGGGCAAGGTGGCGGCGGTTGCGCCTAGCAATGACGATGCGCGTTTGTTGATAGACGCGGCGACGCTGGATTTAAGCGATGTAGCACTGGGTGACTCGATAGCGTGCAATGGCGTGTGTTTAACGGTGATTGCCTTGTCGCCGCAGGGTTTTAGCGTGGATGTGTCGGCTGAAACTTTCCGCTGTACGGTGGGTTTCCCTGCTGGTGCGTTGGTCAATCTGGAAAAAGCCTTGCGGCTGGCGGATAGGTTGGGCGGGCATTTGGTGTCTGGTCATGTCGATGGCGTGGGTGCTGTGGTCAGCTTTGACGCGGTGGGCGATTGTTTTGAGCTGGTTATACACGCGCCCAGTGACATTGCTAAGTTTATTGTGGCCAAAGGTTCGGTGACGGTCAATGGCGTGAGCTTGACGGTGAACCGCGTGGCTGGCGATGAATTCAGCATTAACCTGATTCCACACACATTAAGCAATACCAATTTACATACGCTAACCGCTGGCAGTCGTGTTAATCTGGAAATCGACATGATGGCGCGTTACGCCGAACGTATCCTTAATTATCAGGAATCTAAATGAGTTTAAGCCCTATAGAAGATATTATCGCCGACATCAAAGCTGGCAAGATGGTGGTGCTGGTCGATGAAGAAGACCGTGAAAACGAGGGCGATTTGGTGATGGCGGCTGAATTTGCCACGCCTGAAGCGATTAACTTCATGGCGAAGTTTGGGCGCGGCTTAGTGTGCTTGACCTTGACCGATGAGCGTTGCAAACAGCTGGGTTTGCGGCAGATGGTGTCGGATAATCAATCGCCTTACAGCACCGCGTTTACCATTTCCATCGAAGCCGCCGAGGGCGTGACTACGGGTATTTCAGCCGCAGATCGCGCTTGCACGATACAAGCGGCAGTGGCGAAACATGCTAAGGCGACGGATATTATCCAGCCTGGGCATATTTTTCCATTACGCGCACAACCAGGCGGGGTGTTGATACGTGCTGGGCACACTGAAGCGGGTTGCGATTTGGCAGGCATCGCGGGGCTGGAGCCTGCGGCAGTTATTTGCGAGATTTTGAAAGAAGACGGCGATATGGCGCGGTTGCCTGATTTGATAATTTATGCGCAAGAGCATGGTTTGAAAATCGGTGCGATAGTGGATTTGATACATTATCGCAACCAGAACGAAAGCCTGATAGAACGCGTCGGCGAGCGGGCAATTACCACGGCATTTGGCGAATTCAAGCTGATAGCTTACCGTGAAAAAATCTCAGGTGCGGCGCATCTCGCATTAGTCAAAGGTGAAATCAGTGCCGAAACGGAGACTTTGGCACGTGTGCATGAACCAGTCTCGGTGATGGACGTGCTGGAAATGGATAGCCCGTTACATAGCTACGGTGTTAACCGTGCGCTGGAAAAAATCGCTACGGCGGGCGCGGGCGTGCTGGTGCTGTTGCATAGGCCTGAAACGGCAGATGAATTATTGAGCCATGCCTTGCCCAGCAACGAAGTCAAACCCGCGCAAAAATGGGACGTGCGCAACTACGGCATCGGCGCACAGATTTTGAAAGACGTAGGCGTAGGTAAAATGCGCTTAATGGCAAAACAACGCAAAATGCCCTCGTTGGCGGGGTTCGGGTTGGAGGTGGTTGGGTATAGCGAAGAGTAGGGTAAGGTGTTTTCAACGGGAGTGATAATGGTTGATGATGATTTTGATTTGAAATTTGAAGATGAAGTTGAAGTTGAAGAGGAGATTTTAATTCCTCAGCAGGATAATCGGATATTTACTTCTAGTGGCGATTTAGAAATTAGCTCTCTTCATGATAAACAAAAAAGAGGGCGTTTGATTTTACAGCCAGACTTTCAACGTCAGTATGTGTGGGATGCCACAAAAGCAAGTAAGTTAATTGAGTCTGCTATCCTGGGCATCCCTTTGCCAATTATTTACTTGTCTGAAGAAAAAGATGGAAAAGAGTATGTGATTGATGGGCAGCAGCGCTTGACTTCGTTTTTTGCATTTATTGATGGCGTTTTTCCAGATGGAAAGCCATTTAAATTAAGTGGTTTGAATGTTTGTTCCGACTTAAATGGTAAACGTTTCTCTGAGCTATCTGAAGAATTGCAAGATAAAGTACGTTATTACAAAATTCGAGCGATAACTTTTCAAAAAGATTCGAGTGAAAATCTCAAGTTTGAAATTTTTGAACGTTTGAACACGGGATCCGTTCAGCTAAATGATCAAGAGTTAAGAAACTGCTTGTATCGTGGAAATTTTAATGTGGCATTAAAAGATATGGCTTCGGATCCTGATTTTATGTATATCTGCGGTCTGAAATCACCAGATAAACGGATGAAAGATAAGGAGCTTGTATTACGCTTCTGTGCGTTTTATCATAAAACGTATCTAAATTATAAAGCACCTATTCGTAACTTTCTAAACCTTGAAGCGTATGAAAAGCGAGATATAACAGATAAAGAGCTGGTTGAATTGAAAGCTGCTTTTAAGAATGCATGTCAAATTATTCGGTCACTATTCGATAATCATGCTTTCAAACGATTTTATAAAGGTAAGGAAGGGCAACCTAATGGTTTTTGGGAGCCAAAAAAATTCAACACCTCGTTATTTGACATTCTAATGTACTCTTTTGCAAAAGAAGATAAGAATAGAGTTTTTCAGCATCTTGATGCTATTAAAGAGGCTTTGATCTATCTTATGACGGAAGATCAGGAGTTTGTTGATGCTATTGAGTTATCTACAAGTTCTGTTCAGGCTGTTACTATGCGATTTGATAAGTGGCGATTGACACTGCAAAATATTCTTGGTGTTAATCAAAAAGAACCGCGTTGTTTTTCTTATCAGTTAAAAGAAATCATGATAAATGCGAATCCTACTTGTGCGATATGTCAGCAGCGTATCCAATCTATTGATGATGCAGCGATTGATCATATTAAGCAGTACTGGATGGGTGGAAAAACCATCCCTGAAAATGCTAGGCTTACACACAGGTACTGTAATTGGGCGAGACCTAGGCTTGAGGCTGCGTAGATAGAAGTCGGGGTATAATTGGCATGGCTCCAACCGTATTCCGACAAGGTGCATTTCGTTTCTTTTTCTTTTCGCGTGAAGAAGCGCGTATGCATGTGCATGTTGCGCATACGGATGGCGAGGCTAAATTTTGGCTAGAGCCTGAAATCGCATTGGCAATGAGTCAAGGTTTATCAAAACAGCAACTTCATGAAGCATTATCGCTAACACGTAGTCATTATGAGGAGATTGTCCATGCTTGGCGCAGCTATTTCTGATACTGGGGTCGAGGTGTTTTTAGCGTCTAACCACGGCTTTTGGCTTAATTTGCGGGGAGATGAGCTGTTTGTGCCCTATACTGATTTTCCTTGGTTTCAGTCAGCTACGTTGGCGCAAATTACAACGGTGGAATGGCCCAGTGCTAATCATTTATATTGGCCGTTGTTGGATGTGGATTTGGCGGTCGAGTCGATACGCCAGCCTGAATTATTTCCATTGGTGGCGAAAATTGCGCCAGTTTGATGTTTTTTGAGCGTGTCGTTGAGTTGGTCGCGACTATTTAGTTTTTAAGGGTAAACATGGCAACATACAAAAATACACGTGAAGTAGAAACAAATATGGCGGGCGAGACGTTGCGGATTGCGATTGTGATGAGCCGTTTTAATCGCGATATTTGTGATGCTTTGCTGGCATCGTGCGTGGATAAGCTGGCGGAATTGGGCGTTAAATCTGATAACATGCTGATTATTAACGTGCCAGGTGCTTTGGAAATACCTATCACTTTACGTAAACTGGCGTTGAGCGGCAAGTATGATGCGCTGGTGGCAATAGGTTCTGTGGTGCGTGGCGATACTTACCATTTTGAGGTGGTATCGAACGAAATGGCGAGTGGGATTACCCGCGTGCAGTTGGATACGGGTGTGCCGATTGCAAATGCGGTGTTGACGACGGATACCGACGAGCAAGCGCATATCCGCACGGTAGTTAAAGGTGCGGAAGCGGCAGAATGTGCGATTGAAATGGCTAACTTATTGAAGGTGTTATGAGCGGAAATAGACGTAAATCGCGTGAATTCGCGGTACAAGGTATTTATTTATGGCTGTTAAATCAACAGCCTGTCAATGATGTAATGACGCAATTGCGTGAAGATGCGGGCTATCCTGAAGTCGATGAGGCGATGTTGTCCAGCCTATTGCATGGTGTAGTGGCGAATGTGGCTGAGTTGGATTTACGCATATCGCATTTTGTCGATAGGGCGATGTCCGAATTAAGCCCCGTAGAACACGCTGTGTTGTTGTTGGGTACGCAAGAGTTACTGCATAGCTTAGCAGTGCCTTACCGTGTGATTATCAATGAGGCGGTGGAATTGACTAAAACATTTGGCGGCACGGATGGGCATAAATACGTCAATGGCGTAATGGACAAAATCGCTGCGCAAGTGCGTAGCGCAGAAGTGAATAAGCCTCGCGCGCCCAGATAATATGTCTAGTGAGTTTAATCTCATCCAGCAATACTTTTCTCGCCCTACGCCTGATGTGGTGTTGGGGGTAGGTGACGATTGTGCTTTATTGCAACCTAATACGCATACGCAACTTGCCGTTTCGACTGATACGCTGGTGGCGGGTGTGCATTTTTTCCCTGATGCCGACCCTGATTTGCTAGGTTGGAAAAGCCTAGCGGTTAATCTATCCGACCTCGCTGCAATGGGCGCAACGCCGCGCTGGTGTACCTTGGCGATTAGTTTGCCTGAAGTCAATGAGGACTGGCTGGCAAGTTATGCGGCTGGCCTGTATCGCTGTGCAGATGCGTACCAGATACGTTTGGTGGGCGGCGATACCACGCGTGGGGCATTGAGCTTGACGCTGACGGTGATAGGCGAAGTGCCTGTTAATCAGGCTTTGCGACGTGATGGTGCGCAGGTGGGAGATGTTATTTGGGTGTCAGGTACGCTAGGCGATGCGGCATTTGCGTTAGCGGCGATGCAGGGGCGACTGCAATTAAACGAGGTGGATATGGCGGCACTTGCACAACGCTTGCACGCACCCACACCCCGAGTGGCATTAGGTATCGCGCTACGCCAAATTGCTCACAGCGCGGTAGATATTTCTGATGGCTTGTTAGCCGATTTAGGACATATTTTGCAACGTAGCCAAGTGGGGGCGTGCTTGCATTACACTGCTTTGCCTAGCAGCGAAATCGTTGCCGATTTAGTCGCGCATCCTGATTATGATCGATGCGTGTTAGCAGGTGGCGATGATTACGAATTATGCTTTACCGCACCTGCGGTGCAAACGGCGACTATCTTAGCACTCGCGGATACGCTCAATATACGGCTGACGAGCATAGGCGCAATCGTTGCTGATGGTGGACTGCAATGCGTTGATGCCGATGGGCAATTGATGTCGTTTAACTTAGCGGGATATGATCATTTTGCGTGCTGATTGGCATTTTGTTAGCCGCCATCCTGCGCATTTTTTAGCGTTTGGCTTCGGCGCGGGATTAGCAGCTAAAGCCCCTGGTACGTGGGGTACGCTGGTCGCTTTGCCTTTGTATTATGGCTTGATGCTGGTGTTGAATCAAACGCAAATGCTAGTGTTGATTGCGCTGGCTTTCGTCGCGGGGATTTATATTTGTGATGTGGCAGGACGTAATCTAGGCGTGTCTGACCATGGCGGTATCGTCTGGGATGAAATCGTTGCTATGTGGCTGGTGCTGGTATTTACGCCACTCAGTGTGCTGTGGTGGTCGGTCGCATTCGGGCTATTTCGTTTGTTTGATATTTGGAAACCGTTCCCGATTAGCTGGTTTGATACGCACATTAAAAACGGCTTAGGCGTGATGCTGGATGATTTGTTGGCGGCAGGGTTTGCCATCGCCAGCTTATACATGATGTTATGGGTGTTGACATGAGACCAACTGATGCCGAACTGTATCAATTAGCCGTAGCAACAGGGCGGATATTACGCCAGCGCGGTATGACATTAGCCACCGCCGAATCATGTACGGGCGGTTGGGTAGGCATGGTGATGACCGCTGTACCCGGTAGCTCGGCATGGTATGACAGAGGTTTTATTACTTACAGTAACGATGCCAAACACGCGCAATTGGGCGTGAGCATGGACATTATCAATTTGCATGGTGCTGTTTCCGAAAATACCGTGCGCGAAATGGCAACAGGGGCATTGCAACACAGCTTGGCAGATATTGCCCTCTCAATTTCAGGCATCGCAGGTCCAGGTGGCGGCACACCGCAAAAGCCCGTCGGCACCGTGTGTATAGGCTGGGCAACGCGCGACGGCACAACATCGGTAACCACCTATCAGTTCCAAGGTGACCGCGACGAAATCCGCGCACTAGCGGTCGCGGCGGCATTAGCTGGGGTAGAAGCATTGCTGGGGTAAGTTTTTATGCGATAATCGCGAACGGTACATCACACTCAATGACAAGGAAAATATATGGACGAAAATAGAAGCAAAGCACTTGCCGCAGCCTTGGCGCAAATCGAGAAAAGTTTTGGCAAAGGTTCTATCATGCGTTTGGGTGATGGCGAGGTGGTGAATGATGTGCAGGTGGTTTCCACGGGTTCGTTGGGCTTGGATATTGCGCTGGGCGTAGGCGGTTTGCCGCGTGGGCGGGTGGTGGAGATTTACGGTCCTGAATCATCGGGTAAAACCACGTTGACTTTGCAAGTTATTGCTGAAATGCAGAAACTAGGTGGTACGGCGGCGTTTATTGATGCGGAACACGCACTAGACCCGCAATATGCGCAAAAACTGGGTGTGAATGTCGGTGAATTGCTGATTTCTCAGCCTGATACGGGCGAGCAGGCGTTGGAAATTGCGGACATGTTGGTGCGTTCGGGTTCGGTTGATATTGTGGTAGTGGATTCGGTGGCGGCGTTGACACCTAAAGCTGAAATCGAAGGCGAAATGGGCGATTCGCATATGGGTTTGCAAGCGCGTTTGATGAGCCAAGCCTTGCGTAAGCTGACGGGTAATATCAAACGCACGAATACCTTGGTGATTTTTATTAACCAGATTCGTATGAAAATCGGCGTGATGTTTGGTAGCCCTGAAACCACCACGGGCGGTAACGCGCTGAAATTCTACGCTTCGGTGCGTTTGGATATACGTCGTACTGGCGCAATTAAAAAAGGTGAGGAAATCGTCGGCTCTGAGACGCGCGTTAAAGTGGTCAAAAATAAAGTTGCGCCGCCATTTAAGCAGGCTGAATTTGATATTTTGTATGGCGAAGGTATTTCTCGTGAAGGTGAAATTATCGAGCTGGGTGTAGTTCACAAAATCGTTGATAAAGCAGGTGCTTGGTATGCTTACAACGGTGAAAAAATTGGTCAAGGCAAGGATAATTCACGTGAGTATTTGCGTGAGCATCCAGAAATCGCACGTGAAATAGAGAATAAAGTGCGTGCCGCGATTGGTATTATTCCGCATACCGTTAAAATCGGTGATGCGGCAAGCAAAGACGAAGTCTGATAGGTTACGAGCTTGCGCATCGAACCTGAGGACGAGCCGTTTACAGCCGATCCTGAAGCGCGTCCTAAGGTAGAAAAATCACTCCGTGCCCGTGCGGTTGACGCATTGGCACGGCGTGAACATACGCGTTTAGAACTACAACGTAAACTTAGTCCTCACACTGAGGATACCGAAAAACTCACTGCTTTATTAGATGATTTAGAACAGCGTGGCTGGTTGTCTGATGCGCGTTACGCAGAGCAACGTGCTCATGCCAGCCAAATGCGTTTTGGCAGTCGCAAAATTGAGCATGAGCTACGCCAGCAAGGCGTGGCTGAGTCGCTGATTAGCGATGTTTTGGTAAATCTGCAAGACAGCGAATTTGACCGCGCTTTACTCATTTGGCAAAAAAAATACGGCGAACCAGCCACGACACAGCAAGAACGCAATAAACAAATGCGATTCTTGCAGTCACGCGGTTTTGAGATGGATGTGATTTATAAAGTCATGAAACACGCAGTGACTATTTAACCTAGAAGGTCAATTTATGTACACAGATGAAGATCTTAATTCGGCAGTTGACGCAGGCATCGTACCCGCGCAGACAGCACAGGCGTTTCGCAACTATGTCGCTGAACAGGCGCAATCTAGCTCGGTTGACGAAGAGCATTTCCGCCTAATTTCTGGTTTTAACGATGTGTTCGTGGTGATAGCCAGCGTGTTATTGCTGTCGGCAGTGGCTTTTTTAGGTGCGTTAATTACCTCGCCTGGTATTAGCGGCTTCATCGTTGCTGGCTTTGCTTGGGGATTAGCTGAGTTTTTCACCCGTGTGCGACGCATGGCGTTGCCGTCTATTGTGTTGTTGTTCGCTTGTGTAGGCGGCGTGTTTGCTGGCACGATGGTGTTGTTGGGCGGTAATATGCACTTAGGCGGTGTAGGCGAAACGGAGCTAGTGATACAGTTGCTGGTGTCAGGCTTGGCGGCGGGTTTAGTGGCGATGGCGCATTGGCAACGTTTTCATGTGCCGATTACGGTCGCGGCAGGGGTGGCGGCGGTGGCGATTGCAGTGCTGGCCGTGGTGTTACAGTTGATTAAAACGTGGTTCGGCGTGGTGTCGCTGACTCCGCTGTTGTTCGTCGTCGGCGTGGTGGTGTTTTTGTTAGCGATGAAGTGGGATATGAGTGATATTGAACGTCAAACAGGGCGTTCCGATGTGGCTTTTTGGTTACATTTACTCGCCGCACCACTGCTAATTCATCCCGTGTTTACGTCATTAACGGCATCAGGTGGTGTGGTGACGGGCTTACAGGCGTTGGCAGTGTTGGCTGTGTATTTGGGCGTGGCGTTGATTTCTATCTGTGTGGATAGACGCGCATTGATGGTGTCGGCATTGGCTTATGTGTTATTTACTTTTGCCGCCTTGTTGAAACAATACGACATGGTGAGCTTTAGCTTTGCCTTGGTGGCATTTGTCATCGGTATGGCATTGTTAATGCTGTCAGCTTTTTGGCACAGCGTGCGTATCCGCGTATTTGAACGCTTACCGCGCTCAGTGCAAAAATGGTTGCCGCCTGTGCGGGGCTGAAAACACTGAGTGGCGCGTTTCAAATGATTCGGAGGTTACCAGTTAGTTGATTAGTGTCCTTGATGCTCGGTGATAAATTGGCGAAGAGCTGAGTCTATGCGAGTTTGCCACCCGTCACCTTCGGATTTGAAATACTGGATAACCTCGTGTGACAGTCGAATGTTGATGCGTTCTTTTGGATATTCAGCACGAGGGCGACCGCGAGGTTTGAGTATTTTTTGTGCGGTTTTTGCGCTGAAAATCTGGGGAAGCACGTCACGGGCAGGACGTGCTTCGGCAAAATCTGATACCGTCCATTCGGGATTCTCGTCGTCAATTAGTTCAGCGTTGGGTTTTTTGTTCATAATCTTTCACCTCTCGTTGATTCGCCTTACGCAAGATAACGGCTTTCACCATAGTTTTTGCGGGTATCCTCTTTAATGACTGCGCCCGACCATTCCATTTGTTCAATAAGCGTGAATGGTAGCCCACGTTCAGACATGTTGTGATCGCTTTTGGCGGGGTCAAAGCTGATTTTCATGTTAATTATTGTACTCACAAAAAAAGGTTGTCAAATTATTTGCTGGCGATATAGTCGCATCATTGTAATCAGTCAACCTGACTTTCCCGCTCTACCGAAACACTAAGCGATTTTGATAATACGCGGCATAGGCGTTTTCAGGCACTGCATCGGGGATGCCAAGTAGTGGCAGGGGTGGAAATAGGCTGGCTGTGAGGGGTGGCGTAGCACTGAGTTGTTGCGCGAGTTGTTGATCTAAATGCTGTTGGCGCGTGTAAGTATCGTGCTGGAAAAAATCAGCGGTGACGGAAATAAGGGTACATTTGCCTGTGATGCTGGGGTAGGGATGGCGTAGTTTTTCATAGAGCGCGTGACCTAGCAGGTGGAAAGCCATGTTGGCTTTGACGCGTTCGCGTTGGTCGATAAATAAATCCTGCCATTGATGTTGTGCGAGCTGTTGCCATAATTGGGTATCGCTACAGGCGACGATAACACCGCTTTCGTCTAATAGGGTGAGTGCGTCGCGTGGGCGGTTGCGGGTGCTGGTGATGCCTGCGCGTAGGTGTAAGTCATTGAGTACCGCTTTGGTGCGCGGCCAGATTAGCCATGCTAAGGCGTTGAAGTAATCATGCCAATTGTCGGTGCGGGTGGGGATTTCACCTGTGCTGTTGATGTGGGTTTCATAGCCCATATTGGCTTGCTGGAGGACGAATTGTATGGGTAGTCCGTTCGCATTGCAGATATTTAATTCGCGGGCATGGTGGTTGAGCAGGCTGATGTCTCGCGTTTGCGTGAGTGCGCGGGGCAGGGTTAAAAATGGCGCGTACAGCGGTGAGCTGTGTAGCCAGTGATTAGTGCGTGCTGGCATCCAAGGTTTCTAGTGTTTCGTTGAGACTTAGCCAACGTTCTTCGGCGGTTGTTATTTGATTGCTTAATTCGCCTTGGCGTTTTAATAGGTCTTGTAAGGTCAGGCGTTGCGCTACTTCATAGAGTTGGGTATCGGTTAATTGGCTGTCTAACTGGCTTTTTTCTGCTTGCCATAATGTGAGTTGTTGGTCGATTTTGTCGATTTCTTTAATGAGTGGGCGACGCTGGGCTAATAATGCCTGACGCTGTTGTTCGCTTTGCTCGCGTTGTTGTTTGCGCTCTAGTTTGTCTGGGTTGCTGGCTGTTAAATTGATGCGTTGCTGGTTGAGCCAGTCACGGTAATCATCTAAATCGCCGTCAAAGTCGGTAGCTTTATGGTCGTGGACGATGAGAAAGCGATCGCAGGTAGTGGATAGCAAAGCGCGATCGTGCGATACCAGCACTACGCCACCTTGATAATCTTGTAGCGCGTAGTTGAGTGCTTGGCGCATGTCCAAATCCAAGTGGTTGGTGGGTTCGTCTAACAAGAGTAAATTTGGGCGTTGCCATATTAACAAAGCGAGTGCGAGGCGTGATTTTTCACCGCCTGAAAACGGCGCACAGGGCTGGGTAGCGGCATCGCCTCGGAAATCAAAGCCGCCTAAAAAATCGCGTAATTCTTGTTCGCGGGTGTCAGGCGCAAGCCGCATAATGTGTTGCAATGCGGATTCTTGAGGGCGTAGTTGTTCTAACTGGTGTTGCGCAAAATAGCCTATGCTCAAGCCTTTGCCTTCAGTGCGTGTGCCATGCAATAGCGCAAGTTCGCCAGCGAGTAGTTTAATCAGCGTGGATTTGCCTGCGCCGTTGCGTCCTAATAAGCCGATACGTTCACCTGTACGCACGGTGAGTTCGATATTCGCAATCAATGCTTGCGTGCTATAACCGACGCTGGCGTGGCGTAAATCTAGCAGTGGGTCGGGTGCGCTGATGGGCTCGCGGAAACTAAAGCTGAAAACTGAATCAACATGCGCAGCACTAATGTCTTCCATCCGCGCTAGGGCTTTGATGCGGCTTTGGGCTTGGCGGGCTTTAGTCGCTTTAGCGCGGAAACGTTCAATAAAACGCTCTAAATGAGCGCGGTCGCGTTGCTGTTTATCAAACAGGGCTTGCTGTACCGCAAGATGGGCGGCGCGTTGGCGTTCAAAATCAGAATAGCACCCTGTGTAGAGCTTGATATTGCGTTGTTCAATATGGGCTATGTGCGTGGTAACGGCATCAAGAAAATCTCTATCATGTGAAATTAGCAATAATGTGCCCGCATAGCTGTTGAGCCAGCCTTCCAGCCAGATAACCGCATCTAAATCGAGATGGTTGGTGGGTTCGTCTAGCAGTAATAAATCTGAACGACTCATGAGTGCTTGTGATAAATTGAGCCGCACGCGCCAGCCACCTGAGAACGCGGCGACTGATTTTGTTAAATCAGTATCGCTAAAACCTAGCCCGTGCAGTAATTCAGCGGCACGGGCGCGGGCTGAGTAGCCGTCTATGGCACTTAATTCGGCGTGTAGTTCACCCACACGATGACCGTCGTTAGCGGCTTCGGCTAAAGTGAGCTGATGTTCGATGTGGCGTAATCGGGTATCGCCGTCGAGGGTGAAATCCAATGCCGCTTGTTGCAGTGCAGGCGTGTCTTGTGCCACATGCGCGACTACCCACGTTGCGGGTAGATACAAATCCCCCGCTTCCGCTATCAATTCGCCGCGTAATAGTGCGAATAAGCTGGATTTTCCTGTGCCATTTGCGCCTGTTAAGCCTACTTTCTGACCTGGGTGGATAGACAGGCTGGTGTTTTCCAACAAGACTTTAGCGGCGCGGGCAAGGGTGAGCTGAGTAAGGCGTATCACGGTGGCGTGGGTAAAAACGAAAAAACGTATTGTACGCGTTGTTATGCCGTCGTCGCAAAAAAAGAGGGCATCCGAAGATGCCCTTAATACCGCATGGAGGATGAAAACGGTGCGTAAGAATTATCACTAACCCTCACACCCCACTATCATAATAGCAATTGTTGTGCCATATAAAATGTTTTTAATAAACATATAGTTATGATTTTGTATCACGCTAATCTCAGCACAAATAAGGTGCTATATGCGGCATTAGTGCACCATTTTTGTACGCGCACTGAGTGCGTGAACGTGAAACGCTATGTCGCTATCCTAGCGGCAATGTGCGCTAATGCTGCTTCAACTTGGTCTATCAATATCAGGCACACGTCGCCTGCTTGTAGGCGTGATAATGCTAAATCTATGGCGTTAAATTCACCGTTTATCTCATCAATTTGTTTAACCCGTGTGGCATGAACCAGCCCAGCGCGTAATAAGGCTAAGACTTCGCCGTCAGCACGACCGCGTTGGCATTGGTCTTGATAGAGGATTATTTGGTCGAATTTGTCACCGAGTATTTCGGTTTGTTGGCTGATGTCTTGATCGCGTCTGTCGCCTGCGCCGCTAATGACTACGTGGCGTTGTAGTGCGGGGATGCGCTCTATCGCGGCAACCAGTGCAATGATGGCATCGGGGTTGTGTCCGTAGTCAGCAATGAGTGTTGCGCCGCGATAGTCGAATACGTTAAAACGCCCTGGTGCGGTGAGCGCATCGTTGACAAAATCGCCCACTCCTCGGCGGATGATAGCCCAATCTAGCCCCAACGCCCATGCCGCGCCTATTGCGCCCATCGCGTTGTCGATTTGAAAGCCGATACTGCCATTGCGCGTTAGCGGGATATAAGCCAGCGCAATGCGTTCGATAACATCGCCTTGTTTAGCGACGATGTAGCCGTCTTCGACAAAGATAACACGTTGCCCGCGTGCGCAGTGGGTGGCAATGACAGGGTGGTGGCGTTCTTGGGCAAAGTAAATAACCTTACCTGGGCAACTGTCTGCCATTTTGACTACCGCAGGGTCGGCAGCGTTGAGTACGGCGTAACCTTGCGGTGCGACGTTCTCAACGATGATACGCTTCACCACTGCCAGCTCGTCGGTCGTGTTAATGTAATTCAAGCCTAGATGATCGCCTATGCCGATATTGGTGACTATCGCCACATCGCAATGGTCGAAAGCCAAGCCTTCGCGCAATACGCCGCCACGGGCGGTTTCTAATACGGCGGCATCGACTTCGGGATGAGCTAGTACGTTGCGGGCACTTTTAGGGCCGCTACAGTCGCCTGTGTCTATGCGTAGCCCGCTAATGTAAACACCGTCGGAGTTAGTCATGCCGACTCGCAAGCCGCTGTGGGTGAGCAGGTGGGCGGTCAGGCGCACGGTGGTGGTTTTGCCGTTAGTGCCTGCGACGGCGACGACGGGAATACGTCCATTGTCATCAGCGGCAAACATGCTGTTAATAATCGCCGCGCCCACATCACGCGGTTTGCCGAACGAGGGCGCGAGGTGCATACGCAAGCCAGGTGCGGCATTGACTTCAACGATACCGCCGCCTTGTTGTTCTAGCGGTTGATGTACGCTATTGCATAATACATCTACGCCGCAAATATCCAGCCCTATCATCCGCGCCGCATCCACGGCACGGGCAGCGAGTTCAGGATGCACGTCGTCGGTCACGTCGGTTGCCGTGCCGCCTGTGCTCAGATTGGCGTTGTTGCGCAACACGACTAACGCCCCCATAGCGGGAATGCTATCGACGCTGAAATTTTGTTTAGTCAGTGTTGCCAAGGCAATGTCATCCAAGCGGATTTTGCTTAATGACGTGGCGTGCCCATCACTGCGACGAGGGTCTAAATTGATGTTGGCGACTAATTCGGCAATGCTATGTACGCCATCGCCAAATACATGCGGCGGGTCGCGGCGGGCGGCGGCAACGAGCTGGTTGCCTATGACTAATAAACGGTAATCGTGCCCAGTGATGTAGCGTTCAACGATGACTTCGGTACTGATTTTGCTGGCGGCGTGATAAGCGGCTATGACTTGTTCGCGGGTTTCCAGATTGACAGCGACCCCCTTACCTTGATTGCCAAATTGTGGTTTGACAGCGACTGCACAGCCGATTTTTTGCGCGGCGACCCATGCGTCCTCAGCATCGATCACAGGGCGACCTGCGGGCACGGGCACGCAAGCTGCTTCAAGCAACATTTTGGTCAGCTCTTTATCTTGGGCTATGGCTTCGGCGACGGCGCTGGTCGCGTCAGTTTCGGCGGCGAGTATGCGACGTTGGCGGCTACCCCAGCCGATTTGCACCATGCTACCATCGGTTAAGCGGCGGTACGGCATACCGCGATTAACGGCGGCTTGTACGATAGCACCTGTGCTGGGTCCTAGGCGAATATCTTCATCTAGCTCGCGTAGCGCATGGAGCGCGGCATCGGCATCAAACGGCGTGTTATTGGTTGCGGCGAAGCACAGTTGCAATGCGTAATCTAGGGCTAATCGACCCACGCTTTCTTCTGTATATTCGACAGCGATTTGATATACGCCTGCGTCTATCGTGGGCGTGGTGCGGCTAAAAGTAACAGAGCACCCTGCATGAGCTTGTAATTCCAACGCGGCAACTTCCAATGCGTGCGCCATAGATATATGATGGTTGCCGCCTATGGGTTCTAATGCGCCTATCGCGGGAAAACGCGCCCGTAAGCGGGTTTCAAAATCTGGCTGGTTGATAAGGTCAGATTCGCTAGGCGTGCAACGCACGATAGCTTCCACTGAGGTGTGCCGACTCCATAAATTAGGACCGCGTAAGGCGCGTATGCGAGAGATTTCCATGAGTTAGCCTAAGGGTAAGCGTGCAAGCCTGCACGAATAAGTTCTATGTCTATATTCAACGCCCAAGCAGCGGCGAGACTAGCGAGTAATACGGGCGTGGGGATATGGCTGAATTGGGCGACGCTGCCAAAATCAGTATCGGTATCGCCTTGATATAAGCGTATATGCCCTTCGACGACGGTCACAGCACTACCTTGTTCGGCGCGATGGTGGATTAGAGCGGGGCAGGTGCTGTTTTCAGCATAAAAAATCACTGCGCCGTCGCATAGATCACGCATTTCGACTAATTGCGCATCTTCGGCATTCAAAATAGCCGCGCCTGAGGGCAGTACAACATCGACAAAAGTACGGTAAGTGTTAAAACGTTTTTCTGCTGTGTTAATGGCGAATTCGTTCAAGTCTTCGTTGGCATCTATGCCAGTCAAAATAGCGAGCTGACAACGGTCATATACCAGACCTTCGCTGAGTAAACTGCGTGCAGGTGTTTCTATAATGGCTGTTTCGATGAGTGGGTTCAATAATAGCTTGCGGGCTTCATGCCAGTTAGCGCGGTTATTTGCTAATACCAAGCGGCGACCGATAAACAAGCCCGCTTGACTGGCTAATCCCACACGTTGATTATCTAAGCAGACTAAATGCGCCAGTAATTGCGCAACAGCCGTACTGTCTGATTTGCCCGCAACGGCGATAACAGGAATGCGTCCATTTTGTTGTTCAGAAAATAGCTGGTTGACTATCGCTTGCCCAACGGGACGCGGCTTGCCAGCGGCGGGTTTGAGGTGCATGAGTAAGCCTGGCCCTGCGTTGACTTCGACGATAGCACCGCCTTGTTCGGCTAAGGGGCGGCTAATATCGGCAACCACCAAATCTATGCCTGCAATATCCAGCCCCACGATTTTTGCCGCAAGCCCTGCGATAGCGGCAGTGCTGGGGTGGACTTCGTCGGTACAATCAAACGCAACATTGCCTATGCGTTGCACTATCACTAGGCTATCAGCGGCCACGATGCTATCTGCATCATAGCCTTGGCGAGCAAGCTCTAGGCTAACCGCGCTGTCAATGCGAATAAGGTTGAGCGGGTGCTCTTCGGTTGTGCCACGGCGTGGGTCGGAATTAAGCTGTAATGTTATCAGTTCGCTAATGCTGTGATTGCCATCACCGACTACGCTGGCGATTTCACCGCGTGCGGCGGCGACGAGCTTGCCGCCGATAACGAGCAAGCGGTGTTCTTGACCTTCGATGAAGCGTTCTACAATGACACCGCTGTCTTCTTCCAGTGCGACATCGTAAGCGGCTTCGATTTCTGCGCGTTCGGTGAGGTTAGTGAATACCGCGCGACCGTGGTTGCCGCTACAGGGTTTGACCACAACAGGTACGCCGATGTCTTCAGCGGCTGCCCAAGCATCGGCTGGGCTATTGACATCCACGCCTTCGGGCACGGGAATGCCAGCGTCTTTGAGTAGTCGTTTGGTCAGTGTTTTGTCTTGTGAAATCGATTCGGCAATGGCACTGGTTTGTCCTGTTTCTGCTGTCCAGATGCGCCGTTGTGCCGCGCCGTAGCCTAGCTGTACTAAATTACCTGCGTTTAAGCGTATCGCAGGAATGTTGCGATCATCTGCCGCGTCAACAATGCTGTAAGTGGATGGGCCGAGTAGCTTAGACTCGGCTAAATCACGTAGGTTTGCGATGGCGGCATCAACATCAAAAAGACGGTCATCCATCGCCGCCAGCACTAATTCGCGTGCGTAATGCAGGCTGGCGCGGGTGACATCTTCATGCCAAGCGCGAACGATGACTTTATACACGCCGCGCCGATCCATCTCACGCGCTTTGCCAAAGCCGCCTGGCATACCTGCTAAATTTTGTAACTCTAGCGTGACGTGTTCGAGTATGTGTGCAGGCCAAGTACCATCACGTAAACGTTGCAAAAAGCCACCGCGCTCACCCACGCTACAGCGGTGTTCTATGAGGCTGGGTAATTGCGCGATAAGACGGTCGTTAAAGCCAGGGATGGTGTTGGACGGGGAGTCTTCTAAATCACCAATGTCCACCCATGCTTCTAATACAGGGCGGTAGGTCCAAATGTTAGGACCGCGTAATGGCATGATGCGTAAAAATTTGATGTCGCGGGGTGAAATGGTCATAGTCGGCATGCTAATTATAATAATGCTGTACTGATACTTAACGCACCAGTAGAATTTACGTTTACATCTACTTACAACTTTATGACAGTGTCTGTTATTTCCTCTGAAAAATCTAGTCTTACTGATGATTTTCCTGCTGTTTGGGCAGAAAAATTAAGCCCTCAGCTTGCCGCAAATGAATCTATTGTCGCTTGGATGCGGCTGGATTTAGATGCGCAACTACAATTTGCCGATGGGGTATTGGTACTGACTAACCAGCGTTTGTTGGCAAATGCTGGTGATGCCGCATGGCAATTTATTGATATTGCCGCTAATAACCAGCAACTACATCGGCGTGATTATGCAGGCGTGGCGAGTATCGATATTGAGCTGGCTGGTACGCGTTTAGCGTCTTGGCATTACACCTTAGCGCACAACGCGGCGGCGCAGCGCTTGGTGCAAGCATTTAACCATCGCTTGCAAACCGCAACAGATGAAGATGGCTCGGCTGTGTGTAGTAATTGCCTCGCCCCCTTGCCTGAAGGCGAAACCGATTGTGTGATTTGTGAGCAGGTGAGTGCCGTTGCACCTTCCACTTGGGCACTGCTACGGTTAGTGCGATTTGCGCGACCTTATCAATGGCAATTGGTGCTGGGTTTCTTGTTGACGCTGGGCGCGACGGCGGCAACGCTGGTTCCGCCTTATTTAACCATGCCGTTGATGGATGATGTGCTGATACCGTTTCAAAATGGTAAACCCATAGACGCGTATCAAGTCATGCCTTATATCCTAGGGCTATTCGGATCGGCGTTATTGGCTTGGGGCTTGGGTTGGTGGCGCACCTATTTGCTGGCGCGGGTAAGCGAGCGTATTTGTATGGATTTGCGCTTGGCGACGTATGAACATATGCACACCTTGTCGCTGGCGTTTTACGGCGGCAAGCGCACGGGGGATTTGATTGCGCGGGTCGGCAGTGAAACTGACCGTATTTCCATATTCTTGTCGCTACACTTGCTCGATTTCGCCACTGACGTGCTGGTGATATTGATGACAGCGGCGATATTGGCTTCCATCAATCCGTGGTTGGCGTTAGTTACGTTATTGCCAATACCATTCATCATTTGGATGATACACGTGGTGCGCGACAAGCTGCGCTTTGGTTTTGAAAAAGCCGACAGAATATGGGCGGAGATTAGCAACGTGCTCACCGATACCATCCCTGGTATCCGCGTGGTCAAAGCATTTGCGCAGGAACGCCGCGAAATGGCGCGGTTCCGTGATGCTAATCAGCGCAATTTGCAGGTTAACGACAAGGTCAACGCGGTGTGGTCGCTGTTTGCGCCTACAGTATCCTTGCTGACTGAAATCGGCTTGCTCATCGTATGGGCGTTTGGTATCTGGCAGGTGGCGCATAATCAGATTACGGTGGGCGTACTCACTGCATTTTTGGCGTATATCAGCCGTTTTTATTCGCGGCTGGATTCGATGAGTCGCATCGTGTCGGTGACGCAAAAATCAGCCGCTGGCGCAAAGCGAATTTTTGATATTCTAGACCACGTTTCCAGTGTGCCTGAACCTGTGCAACCTGTGCATTTACCTAGTGTGCGTGGTGAAATCGAATTGCGCAATATCGGCTTTCGTTATGGCAACCGCAGTGTGATACGCGGCTTGGATTTGCATATTAAGCCTGGTGAAATGATAGGGCTGGTTGGGCATAGTGGCTCTGGCAAAAGCACGCTGGTGAACTTGATGTGTCGCTTTTATGATGTCACCGAAGGTGCAATCTGGATAGATGGCGTGGATGTACGCAGTATTCCTGTCGCTGAATATCGCCGCCATATTGGGCTGGTATTGCAAGAGCCATTCTTGTTTTTTGGCACTATTGCGGAAAACATAGCCTACGGCAAGCCTGAAGCCAGTCGCGCAGAAATCATTGCCGCCGCCCGTGCCGCTCATGCGCACGACTTTATCCTGCGTTTGCCACATGGTTATGACTCGCTGGTAGGTGAGCGTGGGCAGGCGCTATCAGGCGGCGAGCGCCAGCGTATTTCCATCGCCCGCGCCTTGCTCATAGACCCGCGTATTTTAATCCTCGACGAAGCCACCTCGTCGGTTGATACCACCACCGAGCGTGAAATCCAAGCCGCGCTGGAAAATCTGGTGCGTGGGCGTACCACCATTGCGGTCGCGCATAGACTCAGCACTTTGCGTCATGCCGATAAACTGGTGGTGATGGACAAAGGTCGCATCGTTGAAGTGGGCAACCACGATGAATTATTAGCGCGTAATGGCATGTACACGCAGCTCTACGAAGCACAGGCACGACAAGTCGATAGCGAGGAGGGCGACGATGCTTAACCTAGTTCAACACACACCTGCATCATGGTGTTACACCGACAACGCTGGGGTCGCGCATTTCAACATCGTCGCCGTGCGTGCGTTCCCGTTATCATCCCCTGATACGGGGGTGTCCATCGTCAGCAACACAGGCAATGAATTAGCTTGGATAGATGACATCACACAATTAGACGAACACAGTCGGACCGCCCTCAATACCTTGCTTTCGCAACGCGAATTTATGCCTGAAATACAGCGTATCAACAGCGTCTCCAGCTACGCCACGCCTAGCATCTGGCAAGTCAGCACCGATAAAGGCGAAACCACATTCACCCTCAAAGGCGAAGAAGACATCCGTCGCCTGACATGGACACGGCTGTTAATCGCCGATAGCCACGGTTTGCAATTTGTAATTAACGATATTGAACAGTTAGATAACGCCAGTCGGCGGCGATTGGAGCGGTTTTTGTAGTGTATTAATTGCAGTGTATTGCTTATTCATAAGACAGCTGTTATCTTACAAATTATCGCCATGTGCAATTTGTGCTAAACAGTCTTTGGAGGTCGTATGCGTCTATTATCAATCGTGTTATTTACGTTTTGTTGCTATGGTTTAAGCTATGCGGAGTCGGGTGATAGCTCACTTAACAAAGTGCAGCGCGTACATGATGTTAAAAAAAATATTAAAAAACAAAAAATAAAACACAAGGCGCATAGTCAGGCGGTTAAACCAACGACAGCAACCAAACCAGTCGTTGTTAATGAGCAAGCACATGTCGTTGCGCCAGCTTGTAAAGCAGGCTACGAACCCAGATTGGCGCAAGCTGATGACATGCTTTGCGTCACTCACCAAGACGCGATGCGCATTGCCAACGAAAATAAAACAGCAATCGTCGCAGGTAAACCCAATCCCATGACAACGAATCTGGATTTGTCATGCAAAACGCCAGACTACACCCCGCGCCAAGCAACGCCGACCGATAACGTATGTGTACCGCGCTCATCAAGGGCACTGGTGCGGATGCAAAATCATCCTGATAATTAAGGCCGTTAAATTACAAGTCTTTAGCGGCAAATGTATTGCATTGCGCCAAATCGCCTGTTTCCATGCCGCGTGTAAACCATTTCACCCGCTGGGCAGATGTGCCGTGCGTGAACGTGTCAGGCACAGCGTAGCCCTGCGATTGTTTTTGTAACTGATCATCGCCAATTGCCGCCGCCGCTGTGAGTGCCTGCTCAACCTCGCCGGGCTCGATGCGGTGTTCGGTTTGGTCGGCGTGATACCCCCATATCCCCGCATAGCAATCCGCCTGCAACTCTAGTCGTACCGATAGCGCGTTTGCTACCGCTGAGTTTGCTGCTTTTTGTTGCGCTTGTTGTACTTGATCGGAAGTGCCTAATAAATGCTGTATATGGTGCCCAACTTCATGCGCAATCACGTAAGCCTCAGCAAATTCACCCGGCGCATGATAACGATCTTTGAGTTCTTGGTAAAAAGCCAAATCAATATAAACTTTCTGATCTGCGCCACAATAAAACGGTCCCATCGCCGCACTACCATTACCACATGCAGTCGGCGTACTCCCCGTAAATAACACTAATTTAGGTGCTGGGTAAGTTTTCCCAGCGGCTTGAAAAACGCCTTGCCAAGTATCTTCAGTGTCAGCCAGTATTTTAGACACAAAAACAGTCTTTTCATCATTTGCAGGCGGCGCAGACATAGGTGTAGCTTGCTGTGTGCCCGTATTAGGAACCATACCCAGCAAAGTATTAGGACTGATACCCGTAAAATAACTCACCACCAGCACCAGCACTATCCCACCTATCCCGAGCTTACCGCCAGGAATGCCCACCCCACGTCCACTCTCACCCCGTCGGTCTTCCACATTACTACTCTCACGTTCATCATCTAGGCGCATAGCATGGCTTCATCAAATATAAAAACAAACGTTAATTTACACCGATTTACTGATGCCGTTTGCATTCAAATGCTTTGTACGGGGTCAGTTCTAACTTTCCAACAAACAAAATCTTATTTGTTGGAAAATTAGAACTGACCCCGTAAACACATAAACATAAATTCCGCAAGAAAGGTGGCGATTTTAGTTTGACTAATTTAATTATCGCATCTACAATAATTAGATGAAATCACGTTTTACATGGGGCGAAAAAGAGCGAGTAACTAATCTCGAAAAGCATCATCTGGATTTTGCCGATGCAGGGTTAGTGTTGGATAGCCTATTTCGACTTGACGTGGATAGCGTTAGGAATGGTGAAGAACGTGTCCAGTCTTTCTCATATGTACCTGCCCAATGAACAGTTTCATATCATCAGTTTTCGCACGGCAAGCAAAGAAGAAAGGGAGGTTTATCATGAATGGCTCGAAAATGACTATACAGCGTAAAATAATTTTGGAATCTTTGAAAACAGCGCCGCCGAATGGCGATTTTATTTGGGATGGTAAGGACGAAAATGATCGCCCATTGAGTCGTGAAGAAGTGCAAAAGGGTGTCGAGACATATTGCAAAAAACGCGGACGACCTATTAACGCTAATCGCAAGGAGCAGGTGAGCGTAAGGTATAGCCCTGAGGTTTTATCTTACTTTCGCTCAACTGGTGAGGGTTGGCAGACGCGCATGGATGCCGCATTACAGCTTTTGGTTAAAAAAAATCCAGACTGGTTAAAAAAACTAGGGTAAAAAAACATGAAATATCGGCTGTATGCGATAGTAAGTTCAACTCACAAGCGTAGTTTGCTGAATAGATCAGCACCCGTGTGAGCAAGCGATACGCCCTCATCGAACAACTGAAAGAATGGTATGGCAATGTCAAAATACCGCTCATTTTGATCCAAAAAGTAAACGAAGATGTTGGTGTCGATGTAAACACGTTCGCCTTGTATCCTAGATAGAATTGCGCTTATCTTGTCCATGAATCGCGGATTTCTTTAATGCTTGTATTTACTTCATCAGGCGTATTCCCCCAGAGCCCCTTGCCAACACCTGCAAATGACATAAGGGCGCGTTTTGCGGCGTGTCTTTTCTTGGGGATGAGCATCAAGACACCATTCGCAAGTCCTGCATCCATTGTGTCATTGATAGTAACATGATTTTTTTACGCCATTCTTGGGGCAGTTCTGCTGGGGGGATTACCCTCCTTTTCCCGTGTTTTTTGGGGTCGGTTCTAACATTGCAATATTTAGCTTGATTAGATGTTGTAATGTTAGAACTGACCCCAATCCGTGGGAACTGACCCCAATCCGTGCATGGGAAAGCGGGCATTGATGCCGCTCCCCTGTCAGTAAGTTATCCTACTCGCTCAGTTAACAGGTGTCATCCACTTATTTAATGATATGCCTCCAAAGAAATAAAGAAATGTTGCTTAATATCGGTTCACATAAATATGCGCTGGGGGCAAGCCTAAGTGATAACGCTCATAAATTTGTCTATAAGCCGATTCGATATTGTGAGTGAATTGTTGGGTATCAAACAGAGGTGTAGTTAGGCGGTTATTAGCTAGACTAGCTTTAAGTCTTAATAATTGGTCAGGATTTTTTGCCAGTGACACTGCGAGATTCTCATATTCAGCTTGCGTGGTGGTAATTAGCTCTGGTAAGTGAATTGCATTCAACAAACTTGCCGCCATCCGGCCAGCAAAAGTTTCTCCTAAACATGTTAGTACGGGCAGCCCCGCCCAAAGCGCGTCACTCGTCGTTGTGCCCGCATTGTAAGGTAGCGTATCTAAAAATAAATCAGCAGCACGGTATCTTGCCAAATACTCAGACAGCGGTACTCGCTGGGCAAATACTAAACGCTTGGGGTCAACACCTCTCAAGACAGCTGCTTTAGTTAGATTGTTAATGTAGGTGCTACCGCTATCAATAAGCCAAAGTACGCTGCCTTCAACCCGTTGTAGGATACGCATCCAACTATCGAAGTTATGTGGGTTTATTTTATAGTTGTTATTAAAGCAACAAAATACGAAGCCACTTGCAGGTAAATTTAATGACTCTCTGGTAAATACTTTATTGGCAATCAAGCGTTTTGTGTCATTCACTTGAAAGCTAGGTAAATAAATAACTTTTTCTGTATAATCAATCTGATGCGTAGGTGGGATAATCGTGTCATCTGCAATAATGTAGTCAATATACTCGGCTCCCATTGTCCCAGGATAGCCTAAATAGTTTACTTGTAAAGGTGCCGCCCGCAAGGCGAAGATACCAGGGCGACAATCCCCTGACAGCCCACCCAAATCAATAGCAATATCAATCTCCATGTTCCTAGACAACGTCACTATATCTTGATCTGTTTGATCATGTACATCAATGAATTGGTCAAAAGCAGTCTTTAATCTCGCTCTTGTTGCATCTTGGCTATCTGTTCCAAAAGAGAAAGCGATAATGTCAAAATTAGCTCTATCATGAACCTCAAATAGTTCAGCGGTTAAAATAGATACCGCATGATTACAAAAGTCAGCAGAAAAATAACCTACACGTATTTTGTCACGTTTAGCTCTCTTTACAATTGATCTAGCATGATTTTTAAGTGGGAATTTATTCTGTGTGAATGTTTCTGCGCTCTTTTTTTGTATCGCCCGATTGTTTGAGAGCCCCAAAGCTATGAATGGAATTACTGCTTTTTCACCTTGTTGTATTTTTTCTTCAGCTTGTACTAAGTGATAATCAAGTTCATCCCAATTACATAGTCTTTTTTTAAGGAATAGGCATGAGCCATATAAATACTCAAAATCAGGGTTAAGTGCAAATGCGTGTTCATAACTGATTAACGCCTCATCTAGTCGTGCAAGACCATCAAGCACCAGCCCCTTATTTACAAACGCTTCAGTATAATCGGATTTAAGAGCCAGTGCGTGCTCGTAACTAATTAACGCCTCATGCAACCGCTCCAGTTTTTTAAGTGCTACCCCTTGATTGTTATACGCCTCGGCGTAATTAGGTTTAAGTGCGAGAGCATGCTGAAAGCTCATTAATGCTTCATTTGCATAATTCAACCCATTTAGCGTCAACCCACGGTTGTTGTATGACTCTGCGTAATCTGGCTTAATTTCCAATGCCCGAGCATAGCTGAGTAGTGCCTCATCTGAGCGATCTAAATCATATAACACCAGCCCGCGATTGTTATGCGCTTGTGCATTATTGGGATCAAGTGTGATTGCATGGTTGTAACTGATCAATGCCTCATCTAGTCGTTTTAGATAATATAGTGCAATACCCAAATTGTTATGCACTTTAGGTTGATGAGGTATAAGTTTTAAGGACTCCCTGTAATAATCTAGCGCATCCTCCAGCTTATTTGAATTGATTGCCTGATCGCCTGCAATTTTGAGTGCTTCAGCCGTTTTTGACGCTGGGTCTATAGTGGCTAAAGGACTAGGGTAATCGATGAAATCATCTGGTTTACAATTTGAGGATGCCTCTTTAGAGAATAAACTCATTATTTTCTTAAACATACAACCAGCCCCTTACTTCATGTAAAAAATAAGTTCTTGTGTTAAAGCATCGACAACATCGATGGCATGTCCTTGAGCTAAAAGCCGCCACTTAAACTCGTTTGCCAACTTAGATTTCTGATAAAAATTAGGTTTAGTCGTTTGCTTATATTTATCAAACAAAACAAAAGTTTTTTGCACAGCTTTTGCACTAGTGTCTGTTGTTCCATTTGTCTTTTTGGTATTTGATTTTTTAAGCTCAGATGTTAAATTGTCAGCTAGTTTATTACCTAACAACACAGCTTCTTTTGTATCGAACCAATGTAAAAGCATTCATGCCTCCATAATATACACAAACTAAAAAAACATTCAAATGAACTCCAAAGAGCATTCGAGATGAAACCAACACGACACGCTTACTTGATTTCCAGCCACATTCTAGGACCTGCGGCTGGGTAGTTGATGGAAAAATGTTTTTGCGTATCGGTAAAGCCCTGAATGATTTCGGGTAGGCTTGCCCACGCTAATGCAACGAGGACTACACCAGCAAAAATGCGACTGAATAAGGCTTTGCGATGGGTGTCTGGGGTATTGTGGTGCTGATAAATGCCTAACATGAGTCCCACAATGCTGAACATCATTACCTGGCTAATGGGCATGACGATTACGCCATCGACTAATGAGTACGCGGCATTGGTGACTAGGGTGAAGAACAGTACGACGACTAAGCTGGCATTGTGCTTGGTTTCGGCTTCGGCTTGCAGGCTGGTGATGTTAAATCTTTTTAGCCAGCAAGCTAATCCGTAACCTGCAATACTTAAGATAATCAATGCCGCAGGTAGCCCCCATTCTGACATGAGTTGCAACACGCTGTTATGTGGATGCGCTACGCCTGCGTTTACCCAGGCAAAGCCCATAGCTCCTATGCCGAAAATCGGGTGATGTTCAATTAAATTGATTGCTAATTGCCATAATTGCACGCGGTCACTGGTTGAGTCGCGTAGGACGGTGCCTGTGACGACGGCGGATTTTTTTAGTGCGGGTATGAGCTGGAATAAGACTTGATAGCTGATAAACCCTGCGGTGATATACGCTAATTGCAGGCGGATAAACGTGCCGGCGGTTTGACGATAGACTATCGCTGTTACTACAATACCTACACCCCAAGCCAGTAACGCGCCGCGAGATGAAGCGAAAAACAGCAATACAAACCAAGCCACTAAGCCAACATGCAGCCACCAGCGCGTGCTGGTACGCCTAAACTCAAAAGCCAGCAAGGGTAGGGTAACTAAGCCCAATGTCCACAGCTGGTATTGGTTAAAAGAGCGTATGTTGCTAAAGCCTTTTAACGGCGCAGGCCAAATAACGGGGGTGTTAAAAATAGTCGCCGTAATATAGCCTACATAAAACGACACCATAGAGAAAATAATGCTCGCCCAAAAAGCGTAAACCAGCCATTTAAGCAATAGCGTAGTGTGTTCACGGTACAAATGGCTGACGAATAAACTGAGGTAAAACAAGCCTGCAAATAAACTGATTTCTATTAAGGCATGACGTGGGGAGATGGCTAAATAAGATGAGGTAATGGCAAGCAAAATAAGGCTATAGATCGCGTAACGCATACGCTGATGCGTGACTAGACCAACAGTGCCGTTGATGAACGTGTGTAATAATACCAAGCCTATTAGTAATAATTCTAGCAGGCGTTGACTATCGTGGAAACTGGTTGTGATTAATACTTTAGGGATGATGTTGAGGCTGGGAGACAGACTAATCAGTCCTAAAAAAGCGGTAAAGATAATATATTGCAAGTTGATACCAGTCTTAAGACGTAGCATAATGATGCCTATTTTGATAAATGTACATATTGGTGAGAGAGTATAACGGCTGCTAACAACACGGGAGCCAAATAATGCCGAAAATAAAAGAGAGGCTAAAAAGCCTCTCTTTTATTTTTAGAAATTAAACTAAGCGATTAGCTTAATGAGCAAGCACCAGTGCTGTAATCACAGCTAACTGATTTTGTGCCTTTTGCCGCATTTGCAAAAGTCACTACGGCGGTACTCAGTGTTGTTGGTACGGCACCTGTATCACAAGCTTTCAATGGTGATGTTGACAGCAGACCTGTATCGGCATTTGCATTTGCGGCCGCCATGCCATGAGCAATACCTGTTGCCTCTGCAAGACAAGCGGCATCAGCAGATTTTTGAGTGTAAGATTTATATTGTGGCAACGCAACAGCAGCCAAAATACCGATAATCGCAACAACGATCATCAATTCGATCAAGGTAAAACCTTTTTGCATTTGGTTCATGGTGTTTCTCCTAAGTTAAGTGGTTTTAGCAAAACGTCTTGTTCGGCGTTTGCATACTAATACGCAACCGCTGTGCCAGTTTGGGCTGTTGGTGTAATTTAATTTATTAAAATTATAAAAAACATATAGTTAATAAATTAAAAAAATAATAGTGACCGTGAATTTATAACCCACAACACAGACGTAGCATGGCGTAATGTGACATTTTGCGGCAGTTGCTGGGGTGGTGTTTGATGTGCTTAGGCGTTATCGGTAAATTTCTCGTCTGTTGCCGATTTGCAAAACCAGAATACACACGGTGTTATCTCGTATCTCACAAATGACGCGATAATCACCCACGCGATAACGCCATAGCCCATCTAGTGAACCCGTTAAAGTACAGAGGGGTCAGTTCTAACTTTCCAACAAATTGCGATTATTTTCTGAGTGGATTAGCATTTCTTCATCGTGATTTTCGATGAAGAATCAAGCATGCACTCAAAATGCATAACTATATTGCGCAATGAATCAATGCAAAGTAAACTAGTCATACAACCAGTCATACATAGGAGCCATCATGAATATTTGGCCCGTACAAGATGCAAAAGCGCGATTTAGTGAATTGCTGAATGCTTGTGTCAACCAAGGTCCGCAGGTGGTAGCACGACGCGGTGTTGAAACGGCTATTTTAGTGCCTATAGCCGAATGGCGACGGCTGAATAACGCTGCGCGGCCATCCCTTAAAACGTTGTTATTGTCAGATGTTGCTCGCGGCGATATGGTATTACCTCAACGAGGTATGGCGCAACGGCGTGATATTGAAGTGCTTGGGGATTAGCGTGTATTTACTTGACACTAACATTGTTTCTGAACTCCGCAGAATCCGCCCACACGGAGGTGTCGTGGCATGGATAGAGGCTATTGCAGATGCTGATTTGCATCTCTGTGCCGTGACTATGGGAGAAATACAAGCAGGTATTGAAATCACCCGTGAGCAAGATGTAGACAAAGCCGTGTTATTGGAGAGCTGGCTTAATCAGGTTGCTGCTACCTATAATCTGATAGATATGGATGCGGCAGTTTTCCGTTTATGGGCCAAACTCATGCACAAGCAATCTAATACCGTTTATGAAGATGCGATGATCGCCGCTTGCGCAATCACGCACAACCTCACCGTGGTAACACGCAACGTGCGTGATTTTGAGCGCTTTCCTGTACGGGTGTTTAATCCGTTTGGAAGGTGAATGCGCAACGGCTGATGGCTTTCAATATATTGTAACCAGGAATTTACGGGATATGCGTCATCAGGATTTAAGATTTAGTACAATGAGTGCTATCACACCCGACGCATTTTTACAGCCTCAGGAGATAATACACTGAGCGCATTAACGATACGTTTGCCTGACGATAAACATAGACGATTAAAAGAGTTGTCTGCGCGTCGCCATGTCAGCATTAATCGGTTGATTGATGTTGCTGCGCTAGATCTGCGATTAAGGTATTCGGGGATTATTGTATCGGCTATCAAGTGGTGTTTCCCCATGGGTCTATAATGGTTAAGCCTTCGATATGATTAAAATCTTTTACATTGCGCGTGGCGATGCTGAATGAATTAGTCAGTGCGATAGCGGCAATTTGTGCATCTTCTACACTTATGGGGATGCCTAGTTTTGTGCGGGTAGCGACGATGGTTGCATAATAATCGGCGGCGTATTGTTCAAAAGCCAAGCAGCGATGGGCGAAATCTTCGTTCAGGATGTTGGTTGCAATATCCATCAACTGTTGTTTACGCTTACCGTCAGGCAGTAATGACAAACCTAACATTATTTCAGCACGGGTAATGGCACTAATCCATAAACTTGCGCTGGCATGCTGGTCTATCCAACGCAATACGTGCTCATTGGGTTGTGGTCGCATGAGCTCGAAAAGCACATTGGTGTCGAGTAATATCATGCGTCAACTACGGTGCAAAATCAGGACTGGGACGAGGTTGGCTGCGCGCAGGCGTGGCAAGGTTCACGCCACCTATTTCTGCAAAACGCTGCACGATTTTACTGCCTAGCCCATTGGGACTATTGACCAAAGCTCGCTGTAGAATCTGCCTGGCTTCTTCTTCCATAGAATGCCCGTGTTGTGCGGCAAGTATGCGCAAATCCGCTTTCACTGTTTCATTGAGGTTGCGTATGGTAATACTGGCCATGTCATGACTCCTATTCGATTACAGCAATGATTTCATTGTAATCATTGATATCACGCTGTCAACAATATTTTTATAAAACCCGTCGGCCTATCCCTTCAAGCACTTGATCTGGACACTCACTGAGCGATTGTTTCTGGTCAAACCGCCTGTAACCAACTCTTCCTGACGTCAACACGTCTGTCTGGCTAGGCGTGAATATGCCTAAACCTTCCATCTATAACTGCCAACGCTACAGCCCGATGCTCGGGGTTGGGGGTGCTTTGCCTGAAAATTGATTAGCTCGACAAAATAGCGATTCATTGCGGGTTGCTGGGTTTATGCAAAGTTCGGGATAGGATGCTGTCGCGATATAAAACCTCAATGCCCGCGCTCCTGTACCAATATCCACGGGGCGACGACTACTGTCCAGATGGCGGGTTTGCGTTGTTCCCAATCTAATGCGGTATCGTCGTCGAGCTTGACCAGTTGACCGCTAGTCATCCACGTGTGTATGTGTTCGGCGTTGTCGGTGGCGATGTGGGCAGCGACTTCGACTAGGTCTAGTTGCGTGGCTACCAGTATCAATTGACCTTTGGCAAAGAAGGGGAGTAGCTCTGCCCAATCGGCTTTGGCGGTTTCGGTGTTGAGTTGGTCACGCATGAGTTCTAGCGGGGTGGTCATGTTGGCTTCCTTATTCTTCATCGGGTAATAATGCTGGGGTGGGGGCACGCAGGTGCGCTAAATCGACTGCCTCTATCTGGCTGAAACGTTTGCTGATTTTTTGGCTGGTGATGTGGACTTCTTCGGCATCTTTATTCGCCATGCGGATATGGTCGGCGAGCTTTTTCATGCGCTCGTCGAAACGGATGAAGTCTTTGCCGAGCTTGGATAATTCGTCTTTGATAATGTGGACTTGACGGCGGGTTTCGACATCTTTAATCACGGCACGAGCGGTGTTGAGTACCGCCATGAGTGTGGTTGGCGACACTATCCATACACGGCGCGACATGGCGTATTCAACTAAATCAACGTGGTAGGCGTGGATTTCGGCAAATACGGCTTCGGCGGGGATAAACATGACTGCGCCGTCTGAGGTTTCGCCCTCGATAATGTATTTGCTGGCGATGTCGTCAACGTGTTTTTTAATGTCGGCTTTGAATGCGCGGGTGGCGATGGCGCGGTCGCCTTCGGCCATGTCGCGGGCGAACATGCGGTTGTAGTTTTCCAGCGGGAATTTGGAATCGACGGCGACACGTCCGGTCGGTTCAGGTAATACCAGCATACAGTCGGCGCGACTGCCATTGGAGAGCGTGGCCTGGAATTGGTAAGCGTCGGGCGGCAAGATGTTACGCACCAAGCCTTCGAGCTGGACTTCGCCGTAAGCACCGCGTGAGCGTTTGTCGCCTAGTAATTCTTGCAGGGTGACGACATTGCTGGTGAGGCCGTCGATTTTCTTTTGTGCTTCATCTATGGTGGCAAGGCGTGCCATGACGTTGGCAAAGGTTTCGTTGGTTTTTTTGAAGCCGTCGTCCAGACGTTCAGTGACTTTGCCCGAGATTTCCGCCAGCCGCGTGTCCACGCCCTTGGCGAGGGTTTCCACAGCGGCGGCGAGCTGTGTGCTGGCTTGCTGCATGGTGGTTTGGATTAGCGTCTGCTCGGCACGGGCTTGTTCTGCCAGTGTTTGCAGGGTTTTGCTGAGAAATTCGGCTTGGGCGGTTTGTAAGCCTGCGGCAAATTCGCTGAGTTGCTGGTTAAGCGCGGCGCGGCTGTTGGCAAGCTCAGTCGCTTGCGACTGTCCCAGTGCGTGCATGGCAGTGCTCATGGCTTCGCGGTTGGTGGCAAGCTGCGTGGATTGCTCTAGCTGTAAGGTTTGCACAGCGGCACGGGTGCTGGATAGCTCAGTGCTGATTTGGGTGCGCAGGCGATCGGATACATCCAATAACACCGCCTGAGTGCGGTCAGATTGCGCCGCCAAACCCTGATGCAAATCACTCAACATGGCGCGGTGGCGTTGTTCTAGCCCCGTGTCAAGCTGGGCGGGGAGTTGCGCCAGTGTGCTTTGCAAGGCGTTGATGCGTAGCGCCAGCCAGATGAGGATGGCGAGGGCGATGAGCACAGCGATTAGGGTAATAGTGAGTGGCATATATGCGTTGATGAATAAAGTTTATTGGATGATATCTGAGACGTTTATCAACGAAATGGGAGCAAATGCAGTAATCCCGCAAAGTGCACTCCTAGCTTTTATTGGGCTTCACCCCACCACGACGACCCAAACCAAATCCAACTCGATAGAGATCAGGCATGTCTGTACGACCATCTTTTTTTGTTGTAAAAAAACCAATACGTGCTAAATCATTTTTCATACCCAACCAACCCTGATCTATATTCTGTGGTGGCAATTTGTTAGCTGTGATCGAACTCAATCCTTCAGGAAACTCTTGTCGCCATTTCTCTTCTATTTGCCTAAACTCACATGGTAGGCTTAGGCCTTGTAGTGGTTTCATAATATGTCTGACCCAAGGATAGTCCTCGGCTATTTCTGCCACACGAATCTCAGAGGCTTTTTGCACGCCCGTTTTGATACTTTCATAATGTAGAGCGACGGTATGCTCAGGATGCTTATCGCGCGAATTTTCAGCAGACTCTCGAATAGCCACTAAAAATGATCGAGGTGAAGTCAAACCTTGCCCATCGGCTAAATGACTGACTATCCACACATAAGGCACACCGCGACGTGGGTTTGTTCCCATCCAAGCACCCGCAAGCAACTCGAATAATTTACGTTGCTGCTCTGTGTTTCTTTTTAGTTCGTCATGAATTCTCCAAATCTCATCACCCTCATTGGGTGAATGGAGCTTATCCATAAAGCTATCAGGTTTATAATTTGATGCTCCCCCTAAAGGAAGAAAACCTAATAAACCTTGCTGGTACACTCCTCGCAAACATGCACCATGTCCACCGTCTGCATTACATAGTATTTGCCATAGCAGTCCATGCAAATCACTGCCAAGCCAAGTTAACTCTACCTTCGTTGCCAGTAATTTGGATGCATCAGGAAAATTCATAACAGCACGATTAAATTGATCTTCCCGTAAAAAAACTTTAGCATACAAGCAAGAAAATGATTTAAGCCATAACACCGCGCGTAGTAAATCACGAACAATATTGTCCATGCCATTCCAGTCATGACTGGTTCTATCTAGCGCATCAAAAATGATTAGACCCGCTTTGCCCGTTTCTTGAAAGATCGTATTTGCCGCTTGTACCAGACGCGCTAATCCCTCAGGATTTTCTTTAACCCAAATTACCGTGTCTTTCCATTCTTGACACGGAATAGATTGATCAACTACCTTAGATAACCAACGAGTAACAACGGCACGCCAAATATCGTATGCCTCAAATTTTGCGCCAATCAGTTGAATGAAAATATCACTATTCGGGTAATCATCAATTTCTTCTTTTACAGAAAAACCAATATGAACCTCTGTATTTTCAAGCTCTGGTAAATCCTGTTTTAGCTTTTTACGCAAGTCAGCATCAGCTAATGCACTTGTCCAAAATGACTTGCCTACACCTCGCGCACCCACCACTAAATTGCAATCTAAACGCAATGCTTTAATGTGAGCAGAAGGAAGATACATAAACCTAGCCTCTATCGACTCACCAAAATTAGATGATGAAGTCGGTAATACGCTAATCATAGCTTCACGAATTTTTTTAACATCGCTCATAATGTGTCCTTCCTTTGTTGAGCAGCATTCACAATTATCGAGACATTGTCTATTAAATTACCAAAAACTAATTTAACTGTATTTTCATCTAAGCTCTCAAGACGACGAGACAACGAAGTCAAAGCACTAAATCCTGTATTCCAACGAATTTCTAACGGGTAATGTGGGGCGGACTCGTCCAGCTCATCAAAATTAAAAGCATCTGTATCACTTTCTTGCGTTAATTCATCATAAACATCGTTTATGAAAGTGATTTGCGACTGATCTCGCAAGTCCTCAATATAGGCAATGCGTCTCTCATCATCAGGAATCATGGCAGCCACAATTTGTAGTCGCTCACGAATTTTTTGTATAACCCCCAGACGATGCCAATAGCTAAATAATATACTGTAGCCTGTCCACGTTTGTGCGCCTGCCAGTGCAAATAGTAAAACTAAATTAGCTTTCAAATCTGTAACACAGGCAGATGCAATTTCGTCAATACCTGCACGAGAATCAATCAAAATAACATCAGGTAGATACTTGCTTTCTAACTGCCCAATGAGTCGTTCAAGACGTTCAGACCAAGATTCTCTTTTACCACAAGCACCTATTTTTGGCATCCAGACTCGACCGAGTTTGGCAATATACTCACCAATATCGCGACCATGTGCAGGCACAACATAAATATCACCATTACGAGAAAGCTCGCTGGTAACAACCATGTCTTTGAATATCATGTCACTATTATCAACCAAATCTTCGACTAGCCAATCGGTAATACCAAAAGTGGGGCGGCGTTCTTCTGGTAGCAAATTAGACGATAAGCCTGGTGATTCTAAATCCAAGTCAAGTACCAAGACCTTTTTGCCCTGTTCGGCTAACGACCAGGCCGTTACAGCCAAGGCTGTAGATCGTCCTACTCCACCTTTAATTGAGAAGAAAACGATCCTAGGTGCTGTTGTGCTTTCTTCTGAAATGGTTGCCCAGCTTCCTTCAGTAGCTAATCGGTCAATTACATAAATAGAAGTAAAATCTGCTAATAAAAATGATGGGGCTTGATGACGAATTGCCCTGACATCACTTTCAAATATGACCAACTGGTTGACAGTAAAAGCATGGTTGCCAAGTGCTTGAACCATCTGCTCACACAAGGTTGTTAAGGCAGCTAGGGCAGAAGGATTGCCCTCAATTGTGTCATTGGCAATCAATCGTACTCGACCATTTAAGTCTCGGTTGATAATCATCTCACCCAATTGTGTAAGATCAGCTTGGCAAGCTGTAAACACTTCAATCAGTTTAGGTAAAATTTGGTCAAAGGTTATCATGGTAATAATCCCGCTAATGTAGCTTGTTTAATAAGATTAGTTACACAATCAGCGCCTTGTTTATGAGGGGTAGCTATCTGCATAGTAAAGTATTGCTGATCAGTATAGCGTTGACTGACATCCCAGTCTAAAAATGGGTTTGAGGAGGGTAACGGGTACTGAGTGCCTAAAGCATGTCCTTGGCGGTAAGTTTCATATCTGTTCCAAACTTTGTTTGCGTGAACCTTATCTTGTTTATTTGTGGGGGTTCCGTTAGTTATGGACATGCCAAATTTAACCATCAATGCCTTCAATCCACACTCAGCCGATAAACCATATAGATGGTCTGAATTCGCCCATCGTTTTTGTTTATAAAGTATGTCTGCATCAGTTAAATGCCGTTGATGTGCGTCAGCAAAATTACATGTCATTTGGCTTTTCCTATTGTTTATCAAGCAGCTTCCAGTTTCGCGTATTCCAGTGACAACCATTTTACCCCATGCGCACCGCCGAAGTTGATTTGCACGCGGGTGTCGGTGCCTTGTCCTTCAACGTTGATGACTACGCCGACGCCAAATTTGGCATGGCGCACGTTCATGCCCATGCGCCAGGGTGAGCTGCTGTGTTGTTTTGCGGCGCGAGGGGCGGGCGCGGCGTATTGCTCAACGGCTGGCGCGTAGCCTTTGTTGATGGATTTTAACAGCTCGACGGGGATTTCATCGAGGAAACGTGAGGCGATACCGTAGCGAGTTTGCCCATGCAACATGCGGCTTTGCGCGTGGCTGATGTAGAGCCTGCGCCGTGCGCGGGTGATGGCGACGTACATTAAGCGGCGTTCTTCTTCCAGCCCGTCGCGTTCGTTCATGGACTGTTCGCTGGGGAATAAGCCTTCTTCTATGCCAGATAAAAATACGGCGTGGAATTCCAGGCCTTTGGCGGCGTGGACGGTCATTAACTGCAATGCGTCATGTCCTTCGCCTGCTTGATGCGTGCCTGCTTCGAGCGCGGCGTGGGCGAGGAAGCTCGCCATCAGTCCGCCATTATCTTCGGCGTTGGCGATGGCGTCGGCATCGTTGATGAACACAGTGGCGGCGTTGATGAGTTCGTTCAGGTTGTCAACGCGGTCTTGTCCGTCTTTTTCGGCGACGTAGTGCGCCATCAGTCCGCTGGTTTGCAGTATATGCTCGATGGCTTCGGGTAGCGTCACGCCTAATGTGGCTTCCTGCATGGCGCGGATGAGCTGGACGAAGCCAGCCAGCCCTTTGCCCGCAGGTGCGTCTGCATATTTGGCGTAAGCGGTTTGCCACAGGCTGGATGTGGTTTGCTGTGCCGCGTCTATGAGTTGTTCCAGCGTGCGTGCGCCTATGCCACGGGTAGGGAAATTGACTACGCGGGTAAACGCGCCGTCGTCGTCGGGGAAGGCCAGTAGGCGCAAATACGCCAGTGCGTGTTTGACTTCTTGGCGTTCAAAAAAGCGCAGACCGCCATAGACTTTATAAGGCACGCCTGCGCTGAATAAGGCGTGTTCGAGCACCCGCGATTGCGCGTTGGAGCGATACAACACCGCCATGTCGTTGAGTGCCGTGCCTTCGCGGTGCAGGCTTTGTGCTTCTTCGGCGATAAATCGTGCTTCTTCCTGATCGTTGTAAGCCAGGTAAACGCGGATGGGTTCGCCTGCGTCGGCGGCCGTCCATAAGTTTTTGCCCAGTCGAGTGGGGTTTTTGCTAATCAGCGCATTGGCGGCATCGAGGATGTTGCCGTGGCTACGGTAGTTTTGTTCCAGTTTGATGATGTTGTCGTGTGCGTAATCGCGCTGAAATTCGTGCATATTGCCCGTGTGAGCGCCACGAAAAGCGTAGATGGACTGGTCGTCATCACCCACCGCCATGAGCGCGGAATCTGCGCCTGCGAAGTGTTTGAGCCAGCGATATTGCAGGCGGTTAGTGTCCTGAAACTCGTCCACCAGAATATAGCGGAAACGTTCCTGATAATGGCGGCGTAAGGCTTCATTGCGCGATAATAACTCTTCGCTACGCAACAGTAGTTCAGCAAAATCCACCACGCCGTCACGGTTACATTGCTCGTCGTAAGCGGCGTAAAACTCCACCAGACGGCGCATATACGTGTCGTAAGATTCGACCTGCTGTGCACGCAAACCCGCGTCTTTGTTGCTGTTGATGAAATTTTGTACTTTTTTCGGCTCGAATTTTTCCGTATCCACATTCATGGATTTGAGCAGGCGTTTAATGGCGGAAAGCTGATCGGCACTGTCGAGAATCTGAAATACTTGCGGCAAGCCTGCTTCACGGTGATGCGTGCGCAACAAGCGATTCGCCAAGCCGTGAAACGTGCCTATCCACATACCACGCGTGTTAATCGGCAACATCGCACCCAGACGCATCTGCATTTCTTTTGCGGCTTTGTTGGTAAAGGTGACCGCTAATATGCCCAACGGCGAGGTTTGCGCAGTTTGCAGTAGCCAGGCGATACGCGTGGTCAGTACCCGCGTTTTGCCGCTACCTGCGCCCGCAAGTATGAGTGCAGACTGGTGCGGTAAGGTGACGGCGGCAAGTTGTTCTGGATTTAATCCATCGAGTAATTGAGGCATGATAGACTTTAGGCTTGGGCAGATGCCCTAATTCAAAAGGAACATTATAATGGCTAAACAGCTAGGATGCTTTGTTAAAGAGGCGCGTAGTCACATTACTGAGTGGGATGCTGAAAGCGCGGGCGAAAAATTGAGCGTTGCGCACGATGTGTTGGTGATAGACGTGCGTGAGCCTGATGAGTTTAACAGTGGGCATATTGCGGGGGCGATTAACATTCCGCGTGGCACGCTGGAGGCTTCGGCGGATGCCAGCACCAAGCACCGTCACCCAGATTTATGCCATGCCCACGACAAGACTATTTTGCTGTATTGCCACTCGGGCGCACGCTCGGCAATGGCGGCATACGTGCTCAAGCAAATGGGCTTTGAACACGCGTATTCGCTGGCGGGCGGCTTAGATTGCTGGGAAGCTGAGGGGTTGGCGCTGGTTTAACGTGATAATGCGATGACTTGCTGGGTGTCGAATGTCGTATAATCGGTGGTCTTATTTTGATATATTGAAGTTTTGGCGATGATAACGACAGATAGTTTAACCCGTTTTATGTTTGAGCAAGCCGCTGTGCGTGGTGAGATTGTGAGTTTGGATGAAACTTGGCAGGCGGTGTTAAATCGCACAGCTTACCCGCCTGTTTTGCAAAATCTGCTAGGTGAACTGATGGCGGCGGCGGCTTTGTTGATTGCGACGCTTAAATTTGACGGTAGCATGATATTGCAAATGCAGGGTGAGGGCGCGATACAGTTGCTGGTGGTGGAGGCGACTTCGGCACATACTTTGCGGGCGACGGCGAAGTGGTCGGATGATTTAATTGAGGGCAATTTTGCCGAGTTGTTGGGCGAGGGGCGGTTGCTGATTACGTTGGATCCTGAAAGTAGCGATAAACAGGCTTATCAGGGCATCGTGCCATTGCAGGGCGATAATGTCGCCGCCGCGCTGATGCACTATATGGCGCAATCGGAACAAATTGATACGCATATTGTGCTGGCGGCAGATGATGAGTGTGCCGCAGGGATATTGGTGCAAAAATTACCCGATATGCCTAATGCTGACCCTGATGCTTGGCAACGTGCCCGTCAGTTGACGGCGACGCTAAAGGTCGATGAGCTGTTAAAACTAGATGCGCAGATGATATTGCATCGCTTGTTTCATGAAGAAGATGTGCTTGTTTATGCGCCCGAAGGCTTGAATTTTGCGTGTACTTGTTCGCGCACGCGAGTGGGTGAGATGCTCAAAATGCTAGGGCGTGAAGAGGTTGAATCAGTGCTGGAAGAGCGCGGCAAAATCGAAGTACAGTGCGAATTTTGTAATCAGCATTATCAATTTGACCCTATAGATGCGGCGCAATTATGGTTGCCGCATATTGCAACGGCGGATGTTACACGGCATTGATATTGTCTTCTTGAAAGCCGTCGGCTCTAAAAGTCAGCACTAAGGTGTCGCGATAACCACCGTGGGTGAGTGGTTGTATCGGTGTGGTTTCGTGTATCACGCGTTCATCGTCTAAGATGAGTAGGGTGTAGGGTGCTAACAGGGTAAAACGTTGCCCATCTGCGCTGTCTGCGGCAAAAACGCGTGTTTCACCACCTTTGACCTGCTCACGGGCTATCAGTAATATCGCGACAAAATCCACGCCATCTCTATGTGCGCCCTCAGGCGTAGGGCGACCTATGCCGTCGGTGGTGTCTATGCGGAATTGATGGGCTTCTACATACCACGTTTGTTTACCTTTGATAGTGTCGCAGATATGGGCGATTGCGCTGAGTAATTGCGTCCACACGGCTTGGTTAAGCGTGGTCGCTGCAATGGGTGCGAACATCCGTTCCATGCCGCCGTGCAAGGCGTTGTATGCTACAGGTTGCCAGTGTGCGCGGTGCGGGATGGTGGTGATTTGCATCTGGGAGACGATAAAGCTGGCATGTCGGCGTTGCCGATAACGCCCGCCATCGCGTAGATATTGGTCTGTGGGTAAATCATGCCAGCTAGGTTTGATGCGGTCTAATGCGCCACTGTCGGCGTGGATGAGCTCACTCACTGCCGCTGGGTTTAACACCGCATAGCCGCGCTGTTGGAGTTGCTTTGTGAGTGTGTCGAGTGGCGTGTAGGTGGGCGGGATGATGTTCATGACGATGCTCGTGTGGGTTATCCGATAAGTATAAAAGCCTATGCCTTATTTGAATAGGCGTATTTTGTGAATGATTAAATAAAAAGATAATAAAGTCTTTAAGTTTTTTTTAAGTATTGTCGCTTTATTCTGTAAGCACAGCAAAACATTTCGTTGCGCTGTTTTAATCAAGGAGTTTTCATCATGGTTCAGAATAAAAGCGTAATAGCAGTGGCATTGATGATGTTGTTAGGCACAGTGGGTGCACAGGCTTATACAGGCGAGGCATTAGCAAAACATGCCAAGGTGACAATGACTGAGGCTCGGGCTATCGCACTGAAAGCTCACCCAGGCAAAATCACCGATGAAGAGTTGGAAAAAGAGGCGGGTGGTAGCGGTCTGCGTTATTCATTCGATATCCGTGAAGGCAAGGTCACGCATGAAGTGGGCGTTGATGCCCAGACAGGTGCGGTATTGGAAAACAAGGAAGAAGGTCCAAACCCAGATTAGGTTTTATTGATGTTTAACAAAACAAGTTAAGCCGAGTAGCGTAAGTTACTCGGCTTAAGTATTGTTTAAGTCTGGCACTATATACTGCGTATAGCTTAATGAAAGGGGCGGTAATGCGTTTACGCAGAATAACAGGATATGCTGGTCTGGTGCTATTGTCGGGATGTGCAAGCTATAATACATCGCAGACTTTGCCAGATACGGTGAATATGCCGCAATCGGCTGCGGCAGTGGTCGTGCAACCAGCACAATTGCCGTTTCGTGCATTGCGCAGTCATGTATTTAATCCCGCTGACGGGTTGGATAGCGATGAAGTGGCGATGCTGGCAGTGGCGAATAACCCACAATTGCGGCAGGCGCGGGATGGTTTGGGTGTGGCACGAGCGCAGGCGTTTGCAGCAGGTTTGTTGCCCGATCCGCAATTGGGTATGACTTCTGATCACCCTACCAATGGTGGCGCGGGGACAATGAACGCGTTTAATTACAATTTGAGTTATGACGTGAACGCCTTGTTGTTGCGCTCTTCACGTAAAAATGCAGCGAATCGCGATACCGAGCGCGTCAATATGGAATTGCTGTGGCAAGAGTGGCAGGTCGTGAGTCAAGCGAAATTGTTATTTACGCGGCTTACGGCACAAGCTGTTTTGATGCAACAATTGCAAACCGCGCGTAATTTATGGATGCAACGTTATCAAGCCAGTCAACATGCGATGGCGGCGGGTAATGTGACGCTGGATTTTGCCAGCACGGACTTTGTTGCACTGCAAAATACAGAACGGCAAATCAACGAACTGGAACGCAATGTCGCGCAAAATCGTGCCAGCTTGAATAGTTTGCTGGGGCTGGCTGCGACGGCACAGGTAACGCTGGTGGGTGAGGTGCACCCTGCGCTGCTGGATGAGTCTGGTATTGCTGACATTGCTGTGCAACGCTTGACGCTACGCCCTGATTTGCTTGCTTTGCAGGCAGGCTATCAGTCGCAGGAAGAGAAGTATCGCGGTGCCGTGCTGGCGCAATTCCCTGTATTGAATGTTGGCGTGACGCGGGCGCGGGATACGGCAGGGCTCTATACCATGGGCTTTGGTCTGAGCCTGAGTTTGCCGATATTCAACCGTAATCGCGGCAATATCGCTATTGAGCAGGCAACGCGAAAAAAATTGTTTGATGAATACCAAGACCGTCTCAACAGCGCACATAGTGAAATTGCCTTCGCACTAGAAAATCTACCGTTATTACAAGCCCAATTGCAGCGCACTCAGCAAGGGGTGACGGCTTTGCAACAGCTGGCGCAACGTGCTGATGTCGCGTATCGGGCAGGCAATCTTGCCGCACCCGATTATGTGCGTTTGCAAACGAGTCTGCTGGATAAAAAAACCGAATCTATCAATTTGGCAGAGGCATTGATGGAGCAGCGTATTGCGCTGGAGACCTTGTTAGGACCCGATTTACCAGCATTAAGGAGTAGTAAATGAAGTGCATACCATTATTGTTGGCAATGTTGTTGGCAGTACCAGCCTGGGCGGCGGATAGCGTAAGTGCCGCAGTACAAACGGTCGCATTGCAACAGCAAATGCTGACCGATACGGTGTCGGGTTATGGTGTGGTTTCAAGCGATGCGCGTAACGTGCAAAGCGTGAGTTTGCCGCGAGCTGGGCAAGTACAGGCGGTGTATGTCAACGCGGGACAGCGAGTGACCAAGGGCACGACACTGATTGCATTTGGCACTGGCACAGATGCGGCGCTGACATATCAGCAGGCAGTCACTGCATTGCATTTTGCACAGGCTGAACGGACACGCGTAGCGCAATTGTTGGGTCAGCAACTGGCAACGCAATCGCAATTAGGCGCGGCAGATAAAGCGGTTGCTGATGCGCTGGCGGCATTAAATGCGCAGCAAAAAATCGGCGCAGGCAAGGCGCTGGAGCAAGTCGTTGCGCCTTTTGATGGGTTGATAGCGGTGGTATCGGTGTTGCCTGGCGACCGTCTGGCGGCGGGCATGGCGGTGGTGCAGCTGGCTAAATCGGGTAGTCAGCGCGTTATTCTGGGCATAGAGCCAGAGGATGTCACTAAAGTGCGGACGGGGATGCAAGTAGAAGTCGTATCCGTGTTTAATAACTCACGCAGTGTCAAAGGGCGTGTGACGCAAGTGTTCGGCATGATCAACCCTCAAACCCAACTGGTCGATGTATTGGTTGAGTTGTCGGATAGCAGCCTGATGACAGGAACCCGGGTGCGTGCCTCTATTCAGTTAGGGCAACAGGCGGCTTGGGTCGTGCCACGATCAGCGATATTGCGCGACACCCAGGGGGCTTATTTGTTTCAGGTGCAGCAGGGTCATGCCCAGCGTATCAATGTACAAACTGGACTGGAACAAGATGGTAGGGTCGCAGTGACGGGCGATTTTGTGAAAGGTGCGCCTGTGGTAAGTCTGGGTAATTATGAGTTGCAGGACGGCATGGCTGTGCGCGGAGGCAAGCAATGAATTTTACCGTTTGGATGCAGTCGCATCGGCGTTCTATTTTATTCTTGCTGGCACTGCTGGCGGTGGCAGGCATGGTGGCGGCATTCAAATTGCCGGTGACTTTGTTCCCTAATGTGGATTTTCCGCGCGTGGTGGTGTCGCTGGATGCAGGTGACAGACCAGCAGACTTGATGATGCTGGCAGTGACGCAACCGGTAGAAGAAGCAGTACGGCGCGTGCCAGGTGTGCGCGATGTGCGCTCCACTACCAGTCGCGGTTCGGCAGAAGTGTCGGTGAGCTTCGACTGGGGGATTGATATGGGGCTGGCGACTTCGCAAATCAATCAGGCGATTACCCAAGTGTTGCCTACCTTGCCAGTTGGCACGCAGATGATGACGCGGCGCATGGATCCGACCGTGTTTCCTATACTGGCATACAGTCTGACCTCGGCAACGCAATCGCAAACTGCTTTATACGATTTGGCGCGTTATCAATTGCGCCCCTTGTTGTCGAGTGTGAACGGGGTGGCGCGGATAGAAGTAATCGGCGGTGCGCAGCAGGAATATCGCGTCACCGTTGACCCTGCGCGTCTCAATGCCTATGGGCTGACGCTGACGGATGTGGCGCAAGCCTTGAGTGCGGCGAATGTGGTGACGGCGGTGGGGCGGCTGGAAGATCATTACAAACTTTATCTGACGATTGCCGATACGCGGCTGACATCCATGCGCCAGATTAGTGATACGGTGATTAAAACCAGCGGCGGCGCGATAGTGCGGCTGGAAGATGTGGCAAAAGTCAGTGATGGCGTTGTGCCGCAATGGACACGTGTTAATGCTGATGGTCGTCCAGCCGTGTTGTTTAATATCTATCAACAGCCTGGCAGTAATAGCGTACAAATAGCGCGAGACGTGGCGGCAAAACTGGCGGTTTACCAAGCACAATTGCCCGCAGGTGTGAAACTGGCCAATTGGTATGACCAAAGTGTGCTGGTGCTGGATTCGGCGGCAAGCGTGCGCGATGCAATACTCATAGGCACCGGTCTGGCGGTGCTGGTTTTGTTGTTGTTCTTGCGCAATATCAAAATCACTTTGATTGCAGCAGTGGTGGTGCCAACGGTGCTGGCGGCGACAGTGGTTTTGCTCTACGCATTGGGGATGAGCTTTAACATCATGACGCTGGGTGGCATGGCGGCGGCAGTTGGGCTGATTATCGACGATGCGATTGTGATGATAGAGCATATCGTGCGGCGTTTGCGTGGCGCCAGCGGCGAGCATCATGGCAAGGTGATGGCTGCGGCGGCTGAATTTATGCGTCCTTTGGCTGGCTCATCGGCATCTACCATTATTATCTTTTTACCGTTGGCGTTTTTGACTGGCGTGACGGGCGCGTTTTTCAAAGCCTTGTCGCTTACCATGGCGGCGGGCTTGATTATTTCTTTTCTGGTGACTTCGCTGGCAGTACCGATATTAGCGGATCATTTTTTGACAGAAAAGGATGCAAATCAGGAAGAAGGCGGCAAGTTTACTGACTGGTTACATCAGCGTTATGCAGCGTTAATGCACCGCATGTTGGCACGCCCCTTACTGCTGTTGTTATTGGTTGTGCCGTTGTTGGGTGTGGGTTATATCGGCTTTAGTCAGGTAGGTTCTGGATTTATGCCCGCGATGGACGAGGGCGGTTTTATTCTGGATTATCGTTCGGCACCAGGCACGTCACTGACCGAGACGGACAGGCTATTGCAGCAAGTCGAGACGATTATCAAGGCCAACCCCAATGTCGATACTTATTCGCGGCGCACGGGAACACAATTGGGTGGCGGTATCGCTGAGGCCAACGAGGGCGATTTTTTTATCCGCCTGAAATCAGGTACACGACCCAATATAGAAATCGTGATGGACGACATACGCACCCAGGTCGAACAGACTGTGCCAGGGCTGAATATCGAAATGGCGCAGTTGATGGAAGATGTGATTGGTGATCTGACCGCTGTGCCGCAACCGATAGAAATCAAGTTGTTTGGTGACAATCAGGATGAATTGCAAGCCACCGCGAAAAAAGTGCAGGCGGCTATCAATAAAGTGGCAGGCGTAGTGGACACGCGCGATGGCATCAATCCCGCAGGCGATGCGCTGGAAATCCATGTGGACCGTGTTAAAGCGGCATTGGAGGGCATGAATCCCGACAGCATTACGCAGATAGTGAGTGGTTATCTGGCAGGTGTCGTTACCACGCAGATGCAAAATGGCCCGAAGCTGGTCGGTGTGCGTGTGTGGATACCACATGACCAACGGGCGATTACGCCAGACGTAGGTAAATTGCTGATACGCGCGCCTGATGGCCATGTGTTCCCGCTAAAACGCGTTGCCAACATCGTGCCAATCAGCGGTCAGCCACAAATCCGTCGCGAGAACCTGAAGCGCATGGTGGCGGTGACGGGGCGTATCAGCGGGCGTTCTATGAGCGCAGTCATCACGGATATTAAGCAGATCATGGCACAGCCCAATTTACTCCCCAAGGGCATGTATTTTGAATTGGGCGGGATGTACGCGCAGCAGCAAATTGCTTTTCAGGGTCTGATAGCTGTGTTTATTGCTGCAATAGGGTTGGTGTTTTTATTACTGCTATTCATGTATGAAAGCTTCCGCATCGCGCTGGCAATCCTGGCGATTCCTTTGCTGGCGGTGTCGGCGGTGTTTACTGGCTTGTGGCTGACTGGTATAGAACTCAATATCTCAGCGATGATGGGCATGACCATGATTATTGGTATCGTCACCGAAGTGGCTATTTTTTACTTCTCCGAATATCGCGATTTGTCAGAAAAAATGTCATTTGCCGATGCGCTGATCAATGCGGGTAAAAATCGTATGCGTCCGATAGCGATGACGACATTTGCAGCCATCTTGACGTTGTTGCCGCTGGCTTTCGCATTGGGTCAGGGTTCGGCCATGCAACAGCCATTGGCAGTAGCGATCATTGCTGGGCTGATCGTGCAACTGCCGCTGGTGCTGATAGTGATGCCTGTGTTGTATCGGGTTTTGATACGGAAGCGTTAGTTGAATATCATTGCGTGATAATTTGGTGTGTTTATGGTGTGTAGCGTCTGGTTATGGCTAAATAGGGTATTTCGCCAATGCAATAATTGACGTGCATGGATGAGTAGTTTAATGTGAAAATTCACCTCCTGCTGTGGGGGGTGTTACTGCGAGGAATGATGATGAACTATAGCCAAGATTTAGTCGATGAGTTGAATGCCTTGCTACGCTATGATTTAACCACGCTGCAACAAGGCGTTAAGGTGCATAAAACAGCCGATGCCAATGTGATTGCGACGGTTGGTCGGTTGTATGACAAAGGCTTGATTACCGAGGTGGACGGCGGTTATTTAACCGATTTGGGGCGTGAAGTCGCTGAACATGCGTCTATGGCACTGACTATATTAACTTCGGCAGTGGCTGCTTAGGTTAAATCCCTGTCAGCAATAAATCCAGCGCGGCGATAATGTCGTCGCGTTGCTGACTTAAATCAGCCACTTTTTCACCTAATTGTTTGATGGAAATCCCTGCTAATTGAGGTGTCATCGCGGCGTAGATGCTGTTTTCAATTTCACATAACGGTATCAAAGTTTGCATAACTTTACCGTTTAGTGTCGTTACTAATCTGAGTGGTATAACTACCCGTGTCGTTAAGTCGATAATTAAATCGCTTTGTACATCCAGCAATAAAGGCGTGTGGGCTTGAGTGCCTTTATCTTTGTTGCGGTAAACGCTGAATTGAGCCATTAGAAACTACGCAAGCTATCACTAAAAACACCATTTTTGGCGACATCATCGTTATAGTCGGTGATGGCGGCTTGGTTGTCGCGCAACCATAATTCACGCTTTTTTATTTGCACTGTGTAAGCTAATGCTTGCTCAAATACAGCTGATAAATTGATGTCCAAGTCCTTTGCTGTGCTTAATAAGGAGGTGTTGACAGTCAGGTTAGTTGCTTTCTTGGGGGCGTGTACGTTGTAATGATTTTGCATGATGGCTATGCTCACTTTAACTCGATGAGGAGATTGTACACGCATTTTTTATGCGCATGGTTGTTTGTGAACTTTTTGTGAACCTTATATATTCGGTATTTTATATATTTTAATTGGCGCATATAATGACTTGCATATCAATTTAACGGGAATAAGCAAAATGGCGACGATAGGTATCAATGGTTTTGGACGTATGGGGCGGTTAGGCTTGCGTGCGGCGTGGGGAAATTCTGCTTTTGTATTCAAACAAATCAATGAGATAGCGGGGCAAGCGGCAACGGCGGCGCATTTGCTGAAATTCGATTCTGTCCATGGTATTTGGCACGCGGATTGTGGTGTTGAGGATGGGCGTGTCGTGGTTGACGGTACGGCAATTAACTATAGTGCAAATCAAGACATTGCGGCTACCGATTGGTCAGGTTGCGACATTGTGATTGAGTGCACAGGCAAATTTCGCAAAGCCGCGCAGTTGCAAGCCTACTTTGATCAAGGGGTGAAAAAAGTCATCGTTGCCGCACCTGTTGAGGGCGCGTTGAATGTGGTTTATGGCGTGAATGATGACCTCTACCAGCCTGATACGCATCATTTGCTGACAGCGGCATCGTGTACGACGAATTGCCTTGCACCTGTGGTGAAGGTGATGCACGAGCAGGTCGGGATAGTGCATGGCTGCATGACAACTTTGCACAATATGACCAATACGCAGACGATTATTGACAAAGGGCATAAAGATTTACGCCGTGCGCGGGCGTGTGGTGAGTCGCTGATACCGACGACCACAGGCTCTGCTAAAGCAATTGCCAACATATTTCCCGAGCTGGCGGGCAAGCTCAATGGCCACGCAGTGCGCGTGCCTTTGCTCAATGCGTCATTGACTGATTTCGTATTTGAGGCGCAACGCGCTGTCACGGCGGAGGAAATTAACGGCTATTTCAAAACGGCCGCTGAGACATATCTGCAAGGTATATTGGGCTATGAGACGCGCCCATTGGTGTCGGTCGATTACAAAAACGACCCGCGCTCATCCATTATCGACGCGCCCTCAACCATGGTGATAGATGATACGCAAGTTAAAATCTATGCTTGGTATGACAACGAATGGGGTTACGTGAATCGTATGATGGAATTGGCGGTAAAAGTGGCGCGTAGTTTGTAATGATGAATCGCGACTTACGTAATTATCTGACGGTGACGGGCGGTTATTGGGCGTTTACCCTCACTGATGGCGCGATACGGATGCTGGTGGTGCTGTATTTTCATCAGTTGGGTTATAGTCCGTTTGCGATTGCGATGCTATTTTTGTTTTACGAGTTTTTCGGCATTGTTACGAATCTGGTCGGCGGTTGGCTGGCTGATCGTTTGGGTATGAACGTTACGATGCACTTAGGCATGGCGATGCAAGTTGGCGCGTTAGCCATGCTCGCCGTGCCTGTGGCAATGCTGACAGTGCCGTATGTTATGTTTGCGCAGGCGGTGTCGGGCATTGCTAAAGATTTGAACAAAATGTCGGCTAAATCCAGCGTTAAAACGCTAGTGCCACAAGGCGAGAGTGCGCGTTTGTTCAAATGGGTAGTCTTGCTCACGGGGTCAAAAAACGCTTTGAAAGGCGTAGGTTTTTTTCTCGGCGCAATGCTATTGACGCTGGTTGGATTTAGTCATGCGTTACTTATCTTAGCGGCTAGTTTGCTGATGGTGATGTTGGCGACCATGCTGATACTGCCGCGTGAGCTGGGTAAATCGACGGCTAAAACCAAATTCACACAGGTGTTTTCTAATAACGCCGCGATAAACTGGCTGTCTGCCGCACGGTTTTTCCTGTTTGGCGCACGTGATGTCTGGTTTGTCGTCGCCGTGCCTGTGTTTATGTATAGCGAATTGCATTGGGATTTTATCTGGGTAGGCAGTTTTATGGCGTTGTGGGTAATCGGCTACGGCATCGTCCAAGCCGCCGTGCCCATGCTGTTACGCGCACGTCCTGCTGACGCAAAAGCCGCGCAATTATGGTCGGGCGTTTTATTGATTATCCCCGTTGGTATGGCGTTAGCACTCATGCAATGCTGGGACAGTGCCAGCGTGCTAGTGCTGGGCTTGATAGTGTTCGGTATTGTGTTTGCGATTAACTCGGCATTGCATTCGTACTTGATATTGGCTTACGCCGACAACGATAAAGTCGCGCTCAAAGTCGGCTTTTACTACATGGCAAATGCAGGCGGGCGATTGGTGGGTACGGTGCTATCAGGCTGGGGTTATCAGCAATACGGCTTAATCGGTTGTTTGTGGCTGTCGGCAGGCTTCATCTCGCTGGCATGGGGATTATCGTTGCGCTTGCCTCGGGTGTAATAGCGGCGCTGAATTAGTCGCGTTATAAATGTTGTCGAGATAAGCATGATTGATAGACCATTTAGCTTAAGCATCAACGTGGTATTCGGTATGATTCGTACTTAAATCGACAATAACTCAACTTGAGCTATACCCATGTAATTTCTTGGTTTTATTCCGCCGCTGGTATTGCGGCTATCGTTTTATCTCCTATTCGGTCACTTTTTACGCGGCTATTTATACGTTCGTGCTGTGGTTGCTAGTCTAAAACTATTGTATGGCAAGGTATGTGTTTAACGCATGGTTTGCTTGGTGAGGTTGTTATGCGTTTTATGAATTTACGAAATTTCCCTGAGATTAAAATTAACCTATTAAGCGGTTTGATAGTCGCGCTGGCATTAGTGCCTGAGGCGATAGCCTTTGCTTTTGTGGCGCATGTTCATCCGCTGGTGGGCTTGTATGCTGCGTTCATGGTGTCGCTGATTACGTCGTTGATAGGCGGGCGTGGCGAACGTAGTGACTGGGTTTTTTGGCGGTATGGGTGGCTGTGCGATGATAGGCCAGAGCATGATTAACGTGACCAATGGCGCAGTGAAAAATATCTCGGGTATTGCGGCAGCGCTGTTCCTGTTGAGTTTTATTCTGTTTGCGTCCGAGTGGATACAAATGATACCGCTGGCGGCGTTAATTGGCTTGATGTTCATGGTGTCGGAAAAAACATTTGAGTGGGGCAGCTTCCGCTTATTCGGCAAAGTGCCGCCAGCCGATGTATTGGTCGGCTTGACGGTGGCGATAGTGACGGTGCTGACGGATTTGGCAATGGCGGTGATAGTCGGCGTGATTATTTCGGCCTTGGTGTTCGCTTGGCAACAGGCTAAACATATCGAAGTCAAAGTGACGACGGATGAGCACAACTGGAAAGTGTATGAATTGCATGGTGCGTTGTTTTTTGCTTCCACGCATAATTTTGCAGCCTTATTTACCCCCAAAGACGACCCCGATGAAATCGTTATTGATTTCAAATTTGCTCGGGTTAAAGATCACTCTGCCATCAATGCGATTGATGCACTGGCAGAGCGTTACACGCAAGCGGGCAAAAAACTGCATTTACGCCATTTAAGCCCAGATTGCCTGGAATTACTTGATAAAGCTAAAGGTATGATAGAAATCAACGTGCTGGAAGACCCGCGTTATCATCCTGCGGATAATCGGCTGGGGTGATGGGGTTTATGCAGTAATGTGCTGATCTGCTTCTACGCTGAGTTTCATGCCTACGGTTTTAAGGACGACAAGCAAGGTTTTTAATGTGGGATTACCTTTTGCGGATAGTGCGCGATATAGTGATTCTCGGCTAATGCCTACCGTTACCGCCCCATAATAAAATAACCACTGTCTGACCTATGTGATACAGAATCAGCGCTTTAATTCGGCTTTCGTCTCTAATCGTCGTGATGCGTTGGTGCGGTTTTTGTAGCCTGTGAGCATGGCGCGGGGTAGGTTGATGCGCAAGTGCAGGCTGTGCAAGATGACCATGCTGACGTGGATAGTGGCGCAGATGATGAGGATGTTGAATATATTGCTATGTAAATTTTGTAGCCAGTCTTCGCCCCAATAAGCATCTGTGCCCATGAGCCAGCCTGTGATGGCGAGGGCGAATATAAGCGATAACATGAGCAATGCCATGCTTGCACCTAGTGGATTGTGCCCGCTGGGTAGGGGAGAGTGTGGGTTGCGGTAGTGACACAGATAGTGCAGGACGCGCTGTGGCGTGGGGAAAAACTGGCTAAATAATGCCGCGCCATGTCCGATAAATCCCCACACGATGCGAGCACTAACCAGCGCGGCGAGCAGGTAGCCTGTCCAACGATGAACATCGTCGCCGCCTGTCAGCAACCAGCCATTAACGGGTATCAGTATGGCGATGAGCCAGTGGTGCAGGCGAATAAACTTATCCCACACATAGATGCGTTCTATGACTGCTTGCTTAGGCATTGTTTATTTTTCGATTTCGGCTTTGACAGGCTTGCCCGTGACGGTGTCAAAGTAGATTTCAGCGCGTTTACCCGCTTTGTTACGCCCGTACATTTCATAACAATTACCGTCCACCTTGAATTTTTTAATGGTGTAACCTTCGTCGATTAAGGCTTTTTTGATGGTGTCTTCTTTCATCCATTCGGCTTTAGGGTGCGCAACACAATCCGCGTCGGCGTGAGCGAGTGGGGAGAGTAGGGCTAGGGTAATTAGGTGAACTGCTTTCATTTGGTAATCCTTCCTTAAGGGTGGTCAAAATTAGTTCAATGATATATTGAACTGGTTAATGTTGCTATGGTAGGCAACATGTTGGGGGCGTGCAAAGCTGTTATACATCAGCCCACATACGCATCAAGTTGTGATAACAGTTGGTAAGTCTTAGTGTGGCTTCGTTATCACCATGTTGATGGCGCAATGTCAGTATGGACATGTCTAGGTTAAAGAGTAAATCACGGTGTTCTGGGGCACGTATCATGCTTTCCAGCCATGAGAAACAGGCTAAACGTGTGCCACGTGTTACTGGTGCTACGCGGTGTATGCTCGATGATGGATACAGGATTAAATCTCCAGCGGGTAATTTAATTGCACGACCTGTGTAGCCATCTTCTATTATTAGCTCACCACCGTCATAGCTATCTAATTCACTTAAAAACAAGGTGAAGGATAAATCAGTACGTATGTATTGTGCGTTATCAGTGCTGGCACGAATCGCATTATCGACATGATTGCCAAAAGCGTTGTTAATGCCGTGATAGCGATTGAATAACGGTGGGTGTATGCGTTTGGGCAATGCAGCCGTAAAAAACTGCGCATTTTTGCTTAACGCATTCAGCACTAGGTTGCCTAAAGTTGCTGCGGCAGGATTATCTACAGCTAACTGTTGGTTGTTTTTGACTTGTGCGGATTGCGTACCCGCCGTAATTCGACCGTCTGCCCATGATGCGTCTTGCAACAGTTGCGTGCATAAAGTTAATTCAGCGGGGTCTAATACGGCGGGTATATGTAGTAACATTTCGTTCTCGTTAGAAACTGGGTGGCGGTTAGGAATTCAGCATAGTCAGTGTAATCGCACTTATTAAGCAAGTGCTTATTAGTCCAATAGCCAGTATGCGTGCACCGTGTAATCGGCTCCAGAGTAGTAAGCCTGTTACTGTCATGATCAATAACCCCAATGCGAGGCTATCGGCTAGTAATACCCAAGCAACCCCCATTCCTGCCCCCATGTGGAGGCGGTTAAGTGTTGCCCACATATTAAAGTGACGCTGGGTGATTACGGCTTGATTATTACCTTGCCAATATTCGGCTGTAGTGCTTTGTCCTAGTGTATTCAGGTTGACTTTCCATAATTCGGGTTGCATTACCAGCCCATTACCCCACGGTGCAGGCATGGTGTCGATTTTTTGTATGCGTCCTTTTGCTTGTTGCATCCCTGTTTGGTTGCGTATCCAATGTTCAAATGCTTTTGGCGTTTGCTTGGCTGTGTCAGGTATGGCAATGCGTTGTTGTTGTTCCAGTGATTGCGCGGCAGGTATTTTGAGGACTTGACGGTGATTCAATAAGAACCCCGTCAATCCAAACAATAAGCCCAATACCGCGCCCCATAATCCTAGCCAAGCGTGTGTGCGCCTTAGCCATACCAAAAACTCAGATTTACGCCAAGTCTTAGGAATGAACAAATAGCCTGTGTCACGCTTGCGTTGGGTTGGAGCGCGAGTAATCAAGGTTGCACCAAACTCAGTGTCGTGATGATGTTTTTTACTGTGTAAGGCTTACCTGCAAATGTTCCAGGAGTATTCAAGCTATGCTTGACGTGCAGCACGTAGCGACCAGCCCAAGGTAGTATTATCTCAGCACGCCCCGCATCATCAGCATGCAAACTGCGTTGCCAGCCATTTTCACTGTATAAAATGAGACTGGCTTTGGGCAGTGGTTTGCCATCGTAGATGACTTGCACTTGCTTACCTGTCATTTGTAAATCCAACGGCAGGCTTGTACCACCTTGACCTAGGCGAGCATAAAGCACGGATTTTGTCATGATTTTGTCGTCATGACCTTCACGAACGGGTAGTTCTTCTTGTGCAACAGTAATGGCAATTTCTTTGGCTGGGTGAGTGTAATAAATCTGTTCACTTTGCATTGTACCTACAATCACAGCCCCTGAGCTGGTGCTGGCTTTGACATTTTTCATCTTGTCTAGCGTGCCTGGAGATTTTTCTTTTAGCTCATTTTGCAATTCGCCAAAATATAATGCCGTGCCGCCAGTGCTTGGCGCTAACCAAAGATAATGTGCTTGAGCGGCTGTCGCTAACAGCGTGAGTAAGGCGATGGATAATAGTCTTTTCATTATGATTCCTTAGAAATTAAATTTAAGTGTGGCGTTAGCCGATAACGGAATGCCAGGTAGTGCTGATTTAGCTTGTCCAGATTCGTAGTATTTGGTATCTAGCAAATTGAACATATTGACTTGAAAAGCCCATTTTGGTTTGGTATAAGCGACGACAGCATCCCAACGTGCGTAGCCTGGTAGTTGTACTTCATTCACGCTATCGGTATAGCGAGACGAAACGAAGAACACGCCGCCACCGACTGACCATTCAGGTGTCATACGGTAAGTATTCCATAATGCACCGCTGTGGGTTGGCACATTGACTGCTGTCATGCCTTGCAATGATTTGACTTGCCCGCTGACTGTCCCTGTAGCAGTTGTGGTGGATGAGTCTATTACCGCGTCGAGTAGCGCGTATGACGCACTTACATCCCATTTTGCGGTGATACGCCCTGTGAATCCAATTTCAAAACCATTGGTACTTTGCTTACCTGCCAGTATTTGGACGCTAGGATCGCTAGGGTCTGTGGTGCGTGCGTTAACTTTTTCAATACGAAATAATGCCGTATTCATGCTTAGCTTGCCGTCAAGAAAGTCCAGCTTTGCGCCTAGCTCATAGTTTTTGTTCAGCTCAGGGGCTAAATTGGCATTGCTCGTAGATAGTGATAGGCCCTCCCCTGACGGGTTAAAGGATTCGCCATAACTTAGATAATAGCTTTGTGCCTCGTTGGGTTGCCATATCAGTCCTGCACGAGGACTCCATACTTTATCGGTATGGCTTAAATCGTTGGCGTTATTCAACCTATCATCTTGCTTAATTTTGTAAACGTCATAACGCATACCAAGCACTGCTTTCCAATTCGGTGCGAATTGGAGCTCGTTCATGGCGTAAACAGCCCCCGTATTTGCAAACCGATAACTATTAGATTTTAGCGTGCCAGAGAAATCGTCAGCACGACCAGCACCGACGGTATCGGTCAATACGGGATTAAAGACAGAAATAGACGTTGTGCCTGTCGAGTCTTTATTGAGGAATAAATTGGTTTGGCGACCCAGTTCGGCACCGAATGCTAGTGTGTTTGCCATTCCTCCAAAAGTTGATTTATATTGAAAATCGGTCTGGTTAATCAAATTGTTCTGCTCGCCCAGGCGTAGTGATTGATTTCGTGCGACAGTGGCGGCAGTGCCTGTGCCCGTTACTGAACCAAATAAATGCGTGCGATAGAGTCTGTCGTAGTCACCATAACGCATGGTGTTACGAACTTTCAGCCCTGCACCAAAATCGTGGTCAAGCACGGCTGTGGCAACCTTGGCATTGTATTGTTGCAATCTATCATCGGCATAACCGTAGAATTGTGAGGTTTTTACATCGGCAGGTTTACCTTGATACATGGGTACGCCGTAGTCAAATACGCTATCTTCATGCTGAATCAAGCCTAATAAGGTGAGTTTGGTATTGTCACTTAGTTTGAGACCTAGACTCGGCGCAATACCTTGACGTTTGGTGAAATTGAAATCACGGAATGAGCCTGCATCTTGCATTACACCAGCTATCCGCGCTTGTACATCGCTGGTAATCGAGGCTGCAGCATCTAAATCGACGCGCTTAAAGTCAAAGCTACCGTAGGTTAATCCAATGTCACCTTGTAAATCATATTCACCTTTTTTTGGTTTTTTACTTATTTGATTGACGACACCACCCGTAGAACCACGCCCAAATAACATGGATGATGCTCCTTTAAGCACCTCTGTATTTTGGGTGAAAAAAGTGTCGCGCACGTATTGCCCGTTATCCAGCACACCATCAAGATATAGGTCGGTACGGGCGGCAAAGCCGCGCAGTGTCATGCTGTCTCCCGTCACGCCACCTTCACCCGCTGCGATGGTCAAGCCTGCAACGTTACGTAGTGCATCTTTCAGCGTGTAACTACCTTGTGATTCATTTAATTCGGTGGTGACAACGCTGATCGATTGTGCAACATCACGCGTATCCGCCTCAAATTTACTGCCTGATGTGGTGCGTGTTTGGCGGAATTTAATGTCTTCACTGGCATTGCTGTCCACTTTAACTTCGGGCAATGTTGTTGTGCTGACTGGAACAGCTTCTGCTAAGGCTGTTGTTGGGGCAAGCATCATGAATGCCAGTGTGGCAATTGCTTTTTTGCTTGATGTGGACAGTGTAGTTTGTTGCATTATTGCTCCTAAAATCAAAATAATTGGCTGGCAGGAACAATAAAATTCGGCTGGCTGGGATGGTGACAACAGCGTTATTGTCGTTAGTGGTTACTTTTAGGGTCAGTGACAAAACCCAATTTATCCAGCCCCGCGCTGGCCGCCTGCGCCATGACAGCCGCGACGTATTGATAGGCAACATCGCCATCTGCGCGGATTTGTAATTCTGGTTGCGTACTCAGTGCGGCGGCATTTTGCATTTTTTGAGCTAATGCCGCTGTGCTGACTTCATCTTTATTCCAATAGATTTTATGTTGCGCATTTATCGTGATTTGCACCATTTCAGGCTTGATAGGGTTGGGTGCGCTACTGGCTGTCGGTAATTTTATTTTGACTGCGTTGGTCATCATCGGTGCAGTGATAATGAAAATAACCAGCAATACCAGCATTACATCTATGAGCGGTATCATGTTGATTTCAGCCATATTTTGCGCGTTGGTGTGGTTAGATAGTCCGCCAAATGCCATTTATGCCTCCTGCGTGCGAGCAACGATAGTGATGGGGGTAGGCGTGCTGGCGATTTTGCTGTCGAGATACACGCCTGTGGACATGAACGCGAATAAATCATGCGCAAAGCCGTCAAGTTCGCTTAATATCATGCGGTTGCTACGGGTGAAAAAGTTGTAAGCCAGCACCGCGGGAATCGCGACAGCTAAACCTAATGCCGTCATGATTAAAGCTTCACCGACAGGACCCGCGACTTGGTCTAACGCACCGGAGCCGCTCATGCCTATGTTAATCAGGGCGTGGTAAATACCCCACACTGTGCCAAATAGCCCAATAAACGGTGCGCTGGAGGCGATAGATGCGAGTACGGTCAAGCCTGATTCCAGCCGTGCGGTGTCTTGCTCTATGGCGCGGCGCAATGCGCGAGTGAGGAACTCATCGGCTGATCCAGCTTCTATCAAACGTTGACCCGTTTTATTTTGGTGTTGGGCGGCGGCTTTAAGCCCGTGATGGGTTAAATGCGAAAACGGATCATGCACGCCTGCGTGCTGAATGTGTTCAGCAACAGAGCCTAGCGTAGGCGCATCCCAAAAACGCGCTAAAAACTGCCGTGCGCTACGGCGAGTGCGCCAGTTCAAATAGCTTTTGCTGATAATCAGATACCAAGTAGCGATAGACATGAGGATGAGCGCGACTAATAAAAATTTAGCAATATCATCGGATTGTGTCATGAAATGGGCGAATCCTAATTGGGTGGCGTTTGCTTGCATTATCTGTTCCTTAAGTTAAATGAAATGGGGACGATGACCCAGGCGGCGACGGCCAAATTGCCTTGTTGCGCGGGAATAAATTTCCACTGTGGTACGGTATTCAACGCAACATTATCTAGCCGCTCATAACCACTGCTGCGGTGCAATTCGAGTTTGGCTACCGTGCCGTCAGTATTGACATAAACGCGTAACAACACTTTACCTTCTTCGCCTAATTGTCGGGATACGGCAGGGTAGGGCGGTTTAGGGTTGTCTAAATAATTAGCATCTACTCGTGGTGCGGCTATGGGTGGTGCAGGTGCTGCAATAGGCGCAGGCTCACTAGGCGGCGCGGCTGGCGTGACAGGCTGAGGCTGAGCTGGTTCAGGCATGGGCGCAACAACAGCGGTGGGTGTGATTGGGCGTTTTGCCGCTAACACGGGGCTGGGCGTGATTTTTTGTGGTGTGGGCGTGACAAGTTTTGGGGGTGTGATTTTAGGCTCAGGTATATCCACTACGGGTTGTGCCAGCGTGACACTAATAACATGCGGCGTGGCGGCTATCGTGGGTTGGGTGGCGAGATGAAGCAATGCGTACAGCAAACCTAAATGCAGCAATATCACTACGAGCAAACGCCCAACCGCCGCGCGATTAGCAAGCAGTACAGAAATTACGAAAGGTGTTGCAGATAATGCCATGCCTATATCCAATCAGGTGAAAATTGGCTGGCTTTGGGCTGGCTAGAGATTTAATGATTGCAAATGATAACGACTATCATTTGCAAAGTAAAGAGGCTTGCTGATATTTTATTGGAATGTTTGTCCGTTAAGCCGTCAGTATTAGTTTATTGCTAGACGTAATGCGTAATTGATAACTGCGTCCTTCATGCGTAATAGTGACTATCTTTTTGTTTTTGAATAAATTATTGCTGTCGTAATAAGGTATCGTCGCTGCGTTAGTGGGGGCTGATGTTAGCGTGTCGGTTGTTGTGGCATATAGGGTGGGATTCATGCGGTCTCCTGATAGTAGCAATTTGCTGTATTGGCTGGCTAACGGTGTAAAGCACTTTAGCTGGCTGGGTGTTTTGTGTTTAACATGACAACTTGCTGACATAATAATGAGAACAGTTATCATTTGCAAGTTATTCTTAAATAAATTACCCGTCGCATGATGGTTGCAACTACACGCAAACTGGGCGTGCCGCTGGTAACTAAGGATGAAATAATCCGTAATTATGCTCATGTTGTTAGTATTTGGTGATGCGACTGGGTGTCAGCTTGCTATAGCGGGCTGAAATTACTCGCCATTAAAACGCAGATTAAGGCAGGCTAACTTTGCGCGGAACTCGTTTAGCGTATAAAATACGCAGTTATTCTGCCCAAATTTTAATCTATGCGCATTGGTAATCACGTCCTTAAAAACAATCTCATTGTGGCACCCATGGCTGGGGTGACGGATAGACCTTTCCGTCAGTTATGTAAGCAAATGGGGGCGGGGATGGCGGTGTCGGAGATGGTTACGTCTAATTCGCTGCTGTACGGCTCGGCTAAGACGCAACGACGGGCTAATCATGAGGGCGAAGTTGATCCTATTTCGGTACAAATCGCGGGTTCTATTCCTGAAATGATGGCGGAAGCGGCGCGGCATAATGTGGATAGAGGGGCGCAGATTATCGACATTAACATGGGCTGTCCCGCGAAAAAAATCTGCAATGTGATGGCGGGTTCGGCATTGTTGCAAGATGAGCCGCTGGTGGCGCGGATACTGGCGGCGGTGGTGAATGCCGTGCCTGACGTGGCGGTGACCTTGAAAATCCGCACGGGCTGGGATAAACAACATAAAAATGCGCTGAGTATCCTGAAAATCGCCGAAGACAGCGGCATTCAAGCATTAGCGATGCACGGTCGCACCCGTGCCTGTGGTTATACGGGTAATGCGGAATATGACACGATAGCGGCTGTGAAAGCGGTAGCGCGGATACCGATTATTGCTAATGGCGATATTACGACACCTGAAAAAGCCAAGTTTGTGCTTGAATATACAGGCGCGGATGCGGTGATGATAGGGCGTGCGGCGCAAGGGCGGCCGTGGATATTCCGTGAGATTGATCATTATTTGCAGACGGGTGAGCATTTGCCGCCGCCTGAAGTGGATGAAATACACCGTGTGTTAAAACATCATATCAATGATTTATATGCGTTTTATGGCGAGCAATCGGGCTTGCGTATTGCACGTAAACATATCTCTTGGTACACCAAGGGTTTGCATGATTCTGCTAATTTCCGTCATGCAATGAATCAGTTACTGACATTAGATGAGCAAGTGTCTGCGGTGGATGAGTTTTTTGAGCATTGCCGAGCACGTGGCAAGCATTTGGATTACGTGGCTGACAGTCAGGAAAATGACGCAGTGGCGGTTTAGGGTTAAATGACAATAATGAATAAACATGACAATGAACTAGCTGAGTGCGTGCAACGTGCTATGGATGGCTATTTTCAAGATTTGGATGGCGAGCCTGCGGCGGGCGTTTACGAGATGGTGCTGGCGTGTGTGGAACGCCCGCTATTAGAAAAAGTCCTACATTACGCGCAGGGCAATCAAACCCGCGCCGCTGAGTATCTCGGTATGAATCGTAATACGTTGCGCAAAAAAATGGCGCAGTACGATTTACAATAATTTCAATAAATTAACTCAGGAAATAAAATGGCTTACATAGAACGCGCGCTGATTAGCGTGTCTGACAAAACGGGCGTGCTGGCATTGGCGCAGGGTTTACGTGAATTTAACATCGAAATTCTGTCAACGGGCGGCACGGCTAAATTGCTGGTTGAAAATGGCATTGCCTGTACCGAAGTAGCTGATTACACGGGTTTTCAAGAGATGTTGGATGGTCGAGTTAAGACGTTGCATCCCAAAATACACGGTGGCATTTTGGCTCGTAGAGATTTAGCGGAACATGCTGAAGCGGTCAAGCAGGCGGGTATCGGCTATATAGATTTAGTGGTGGTGAATTTATATCCATTTAGCGCAACGGTGGCGAAGGCGGAGTGCACGTTGGCAGATGCGATAGAAAATATCGACATCGGCGGACCGACGATGGTGCGTTCAGCGGCGAAGAATTATCAGCATGTGGGCGTGGTGACTGACCCTGCTGACTACGCCACGGTATTGGCCGAGTTGAAAGCCAATAGCGGTTCGCTGGCGACGGGTACTTGCTATGATTTAGCACGTAAGGCGTTTACGCATACCGCGCAATATGACAGCATGATTTCCAATTACCTCACTGGGCGTGAGCTGGACGGCGAACGTGCGCCGTTCCCAGCACAGTTGAACCTGAATTTTACCCGCGTGCAAACCATGCGTTATGGTGAAAATCCACATCAGGCGGCGGCGTTTTACCGTGATTTGCAGCCGGTAGCAGGTAGCCTTGCGCATTACAGCCAGCTTCAAGGTAAGGAATTATCGTATAACAATATCGCTGATAGCGATGCGGCGTGGGAAGGCGTGAAAAGTTTTGTGCAGCCAGCCTGTGTGATTATCAAGCACGCTAATCCTAGCGGTGCGGCGGTGGCGCATGATGCGGTATCGGCTTATCGTTTGGCGTTTGCGACTGATGCGAGTTCGGCATTTGGCGGGATTATCGCGTTCAATTGTGAAGTTGATGCGGCAACGGCTGAGGCGGTATCGCAACAATTCATGGAAGTGTTAATAGCACCAGCTTACAGCGCGGATGCGTTGGCAATATTGGCGAAAAAGGTCAATGTGCGGGTGTTGGTTGTGCCGATGGCGCATGAAGTCAACAGCTATGAAGTTAAGCGCGTGGGCGGCGGTTTGCTGGTGCAAACTGTCGATAACTTTAATGTGACAGCAGATGATTTGCGTGTAGTGACGGACTTGCATCCCACTGCGCAACAAATTCAAGATATGTTATTTGCTTGGCGTGTGGCGAAATTTGTTAAGTCTAATGCGATTGTTTTTGCCGCTAATGGTCAGACTTTAGGCGTGGGCGCGGGGCAAATGAGCCGTGTTGATTCTACTAAAATTGCGGTAATTAAAGCAGCGAATGCAGGCTTGCCGTTAGCAGGTTGCGCGGTGGCATCTGATGCGTTTTTCCCGTTCCGTGATGGTTTGGATGTGCTGGCAGAGGCGGGCGCGAAAGCGGTGATACAGCCAGGCGGCAGTGTGAAAGATGCTGAAGTTATCGCGGCGGCGAACGAGCATGGCATTGCCATGGTATTTACTGGACATAGACATTTCCGTCATTAAGCGAAAATTATGAATATATTAGTAATAGGTTCGGGTGGGCGCGAGCACGCGCTGGCATGGCGTTTGGCGCAGTCGCCTAAGGTAAGCAAGGTGTTTGTCGCGCCAGGTAATGCGGGTACGGCAGGTGAAAAAGAGCTGACCAATGTACCGATTACGGACATGGCATTGCTACTGGAATTTGCCCAGCGCGAGCAAGTCATGCTCACGGTGGTGGGGCCTGAAGCCCCGTTAGCGGCGGGTGTAGTAGATAAATTCCGTGCGGCGGGGATGAAGATATTTGGTCCTACCCAAGCGGCGGCACAATTAGAAGCGTCTAAAGATTTTGCCAAAGCGTTTATGCAGCAGCATGGTATTCCAACCGCAAAATATCAGACTTTTAGCGATAGGGCGGCGGCACATGCTTATGTCGATGTAGAAGGTGCGCCTATCGTTATTAAAGCCGACGGCTTGGCGGCGGGCAAGGGCGTGGTGGTGGCGATGGATATTGCCGAAGCCCATACCGCCATAGATATGATGTTGCAAGATAATCAGCTCGGCGATGCAGGCGCACGGGTCGTTATTGAGGAATTTTTAACGGGCGAAGAGGCCAGTTTTATTGTGATGTGCGACGGCGAACATGTATTGCCATTGGCGACCAGCCAAGATCACAAGCGCATAGGTGATGGCGATACGGGACCAAATACGGGCGGCATGGGCGCATATTCGCCCGCACCTGTGGTTACGCCAGAGATTTACGCTAAAACTTTGCGTGAAGTTATTGCGCCTGTGATGGCGGGGATGAAAGCGGCAGGCACGCCTTATACAGGTTTTCTGTATGCGGGGTTGATGATAAGCGACGATGGTAGCCTCAAAGTACTGGAGTTCAATTGCCGCATGGGCGACCCTGAAACGCAGCCGATTATGATGCGTTTGAAGTCGGATTTGGTGGTGCTGATGGAGCACGCTGTCAATGGCACGCTGGATACCGTTGAAGCAGAGTGGGATAGGCGTACTGCGCTAGGCATAGTGATGGCGGCGGCGAATTACCCCGACACGCCACGCGCAGGGGATGTGATTACAGGTTTGCCCAAAGCCGAAGAGGACGCGCATGTATTCCATGCGGGCACAAAGTTAGTTGATGAGCAAGTGGTGACCAGCGGCGGGCGTGTATTGTGCGTGACAGCGTTGGGCGATAGTGCCAAAATCGCGCAACGACGAGCGTATGAAGTTGCTGATCAGATACATTTTGAGGGTAGCCAGATGCGCCGTGATATTGGTTATCGTGCCATAGACAGGAAAAAATAAGCACGTGCGCCATGTCGTTTATGCGTACCCAACTGAGTCTTGTTATGGCTTAGGTTGTGATCCCTTATCCAGATTGGCGGTGCGGCGGATATTGCAGTTAAAGCGCAGACCGCAAAGCAAAGGGCTGATTTTGATAGCGTCACAGCCTGAGCAATTAGCGCGTTATGTGACGGCGGCAGGTTTGCAAATGGCGATTGCGAGTGGTTATTGGCCAGGTGCGGTGACGCTATTGTTACCAGCGAGCAAGCGTTGTCCCGTGTGGTTACGGGGGCGGCATCAAACTATTGCGGTGCGGGTAACGGGATTCGCGCCTGCACAGCAATTATGCCAGCGACTGGGGCAGGCTTTAGTTTCTACCAGTGCAAATCGGGCTGGTCAAAAGGCGATACGCCGTGCGCATGATGTACGGATGCGGTTTGGTCATGCAGTGCGCATCATGCCTGGGCGTGTAGGGCAAGCGCGGCGACCTAGTCAGATTATGGATTTAATGAGCGCACAAGTGGTGCGGGCGTGAACGGAAAAGAAATGAATACAGCGGCGGTTAAAGATTATTTGTTGGCATTGCAAGACCTGATAGTTAATCGCATGGAGCAAGTCGATGGTATGTCGTTTATACGGGATAGCTGGGTGCGTTCCGAAGGCGGCGGCGGAACCAGTTGCGTGCTTGAAAACGGTCATATATTGGCGCGTGGCGGGGTGAATTTTTCGCACGTATTTGGGGATAATTTGCCGCCGTCGGCATCCGTGGCACACCCTGAAGTGGCGGGGCGTAGCTTTGAGGCAATGGGCGTGTCGTTGGTGTTTCACCCACGCAATCCATATGCGCCTACGGTGCATTTTAATGTGCGTTTTTTTATTGCCACCAAGCCTGGTGCTGACCCCGTATGGTGGTTTGGCGGCGGCATGGATTTAACGCCGTATTATGGTTTTGAAGAAGACGCGGTGCATTTTCATCAGATTTGCCAAAATGCTTTAAGCCCATTTGATAGCGCGTATTACGCTAAATTCAAAGCGTGGTGTGATCGTTATTTTTATCTTAAACATCGTCAAGAACCGCGTGGTATAGGCGGGATTTTCTTTGATGATTTTTCTGAACGCGATTTTGACCACAGTTTCCAGACTGTGCAAAGCGTGGGCGACCACTTCCTGTCTGCTTACGTGCCTATTTTAGAACGTCGCAAAGACATGCCTTATGGTGAGCGCGAATGCGACTTTCAGGCTTATCGTCGTGGGCGTTATGTGGAATTTAATCTGGTCTATGACCGAGGCACTTTGTTTGGCTTGCAGTCCAATGGACGCACTGAGTCTATTTTGATGTCTATGCCGCCGCTGGTGAAATGGGCTTATCAATGGCAACCTGAAGCAGGCACACCCGAAGCGCGGCTATACAGCGATTTTTTGATTGCTAAAGACTGGCTGAGCGCAGACTGATTTTATGGCATCTAAGCGTCTATATTATGGATTGGCCGCCACAGGCGTTATCGTTGTGGGTGCGCTGGCTGGATTGTTGGTGTGGGAATTTAACACCTCAACCTTGCAAGCGGAATACCTGACGGCTTACGCGGCAAAAATGCACTATAAAGCTGAAGCGGGTGCGAGTCGTGATGTTGCTTACCCGAGCACAGGACCTGCTGATATACGCATGGGTTATGTGGCGATGCCTGACGTGACTCAGCGTTTATTAGATCAAGGTTTTGAAATCAGCCAACAAGCGCGAATTAGTCCCGCTATGCGGCAAATGGCGCATCAAGGGCTGAATTTGCCTTTTCACGAAAAAGATCAGGCGGGCTTAAAGTTGACCGACGCGGTTGGCGATGTGCTCTTTGATAGCAAGACACCACAACGCGTTTATGCTGATTTCCAGGCTATCCCGCCGTTAGTACGTGATAGTTTATTGTTCGTCGAAAACCGTGAGTTACTTTCAACCGATAACCCCAAACGCAACCCTGCGGTCGAGTGGGATAGATTAGCGCAAGCGGTACTGGATAAACTCATACAGCTAGTGAACCCATCGCACGATGTGCCTGGCGGCAGTACCTTGGCGACGCAAATAGAAAAATACCGCCATTCGCCTGATGGTTTAACCATGACGGTGCAGGATAAGTGGCAACAAATGGCATCCGCCTCGGTACGTGCTTATTTAGATGGTGCGCAAACCTTACCCACACGGCAACGTTTGGTGCTGGATTATTTGAATACCGTGCCGTTATCTGCCGCACCTAAATTTGGTGAAGTCATCGGTTTGCCAGACGCTTTGTGGGCTTGGTACGGGCTGGACTTTAATCGGGTTAATCAATTATTACGCGCTAATCATGCCGACACGGAAACAGGCAACGCGTATAAACACGTACTGTCTTTGATTATTGCGCAACGCAAACCGTCGTATTATCTCAATGTGAATCATAAAGCGTTAGCAGAAAACACTAATGTGCATTTACGCTTATTAGCACGTGAAGGTGTTATTAGCGCGGCTTTGCGCGATGTGGCATTGCAAGCCCCGCTGACGTTTAATATACAACGACCGTTACAAAACAATGCGTTTATTGAGCAAAAGGCGGCTAATGCAGTGCGTTCACGCTTGGCTAATTTGCTCGGCGTACCGCGTTTATATGATTTAGATAGATACGATGTGACCGCCGACAGCACGCTCAATGCCGCCGCGCAAAAAAGCGTTAGCCAGTTTTTAGTGAGCTTGAATAGCACCGAAGGCGCAAGTAAAGTCGGCATGTACGGTAAAAACTTGCTTAATCCAGACAATGATTTAAGTAAAATTATTTATAGTTTCACGCTCTACGAAATGACCCCGCAAGGCGCGTTGTTGCGCATACAGGCGGATAATTTGAATCAGCCTTTTGATATTAACAAAGGTGCGAAGCTGGATTTAGGCTCTACGGCAAAATTGCGCACGCTGATTAGTTATTTGGAAATTGTCAGCAGCTTGCATCAGCAGTATCAAAAACTAAGTGCAGAACAATTACGTGCACAAGCGACAACAGCGAGTGATGCGATTAGTAGTTGGGCGGTGAATTATTATTTGCAAGCTAAGGATAAGTCACTGACACCGATGTTAGAGGCGGCGATGGCGCGGCAATACTCGGCTGATCCGTCGCAGGCGTTTTTTACAGGTGGTGGCTTGCACCGTTTCGTCAATTTTAATAAAGACGACAATGGTCGGGTGATGGATTTGTGGGCGGCAACGCGTAACTCGGTTAATCTGGTTTATGTACGTTTGATGCGTGATATTAGCCTGTATTACATGGCACAAACGCCAGGTGTCGCAGGTCGCGTGCTAGAAGATGCTAATAACCCTGCGCGACGCACCTATCTGGAACGCTTTGCGGACAAAGAAGGACAGGCGTATTTACTGCGCTTTTATAAAAAATACCGTACCCAAACGCCAGCGCAAGTCAGTGAAACTTTACTTAATAAAATCCACCCGACCCCACGCCGTTTAGCCGCTGTATTCCGCTATTTAGCCCCTGATGAAAATTTGGCGAGTTTTACTAAATTTATGCGTAGCCGTAGTGCAACGGGAGAAAGTTTAAGCGATAGCGCATTAGCAAATTTATATGCGCAATACGCACCTAATGCGTACTCATTAGCCGATTTAGGCTACATTGCGCAAGTGCATCCGTTGGAATTATGGCTGGTTTCGTACCTGCGTGAGCACCCGCAACACACGTTTGACACGGTAGTAGCGGCCAGCCGTGAACAGCGTATAGGCGTGTATAAGTGGTTATTTAGCACAGGGCGTAAAAATGCGCAGGATATACGCATACGTAGCTTGCTGGAGGTTGAATCGTTCGAGAAAATTTATCAAGACTGGAAACGACTAGGCTATCCATTTGATAGTTTAGTGCCGTCTTACGCCACCGCCATCGGCACGTCTGCCGACAGACCTGCCGCATTGGCTGAGTTAATGGGTATTTTAGTGAATAATGGCGTGCGCGTGCCCGCTGTCTCTATCGAAAAACTGCATTTTGCCGCAGGCACACCTTACGAAACCGTATTTACGCGTAAAAAGCCGCAAGGTGAACGTTTATTGCCCGTTGAGTTGACTGTTGTCGTGCGGCGTGCTTTGCAAGGTGTTGTGGAGCAAGGAACGGCGGGACGGTTACGTGGCGTGTTTAAGGATAATGACGGCAAGCCATTGATTATGGGTGGTAAAACAGGAACAGGCGATCATCGCTTTGATACCGTAGATGCCAGTGGTAATGTGGTGTCGTCGCGGGTGGTGAACCGTACTGCCACCATGGTGTTTTTTATTGGGGAAAAATTCTTTGGCACGATGACGGCTATAGTGCGCGGGGAAGAAGGGGCTAAATATCATTTTACCAGTTCATTACCTGCGCAATTGATTAAAGCCATGAGTCCGCAATTGTCTGCCGTATTAGCCCCTAGCCGTATCGTTAAAGTAGCACCAGAGATGGAAATGGACGACCCGCTTGAGTCGGTAGAAGACCCAGTGCAGTCGCAACCCATCCCAGTGACACCGTCGCCTGCGCCTGAGAGTGAGGCAAAAATAGTACCGCATTTAACGCCTACGCCTACGTTGACCACTCCTAATAAGCCAGAAGCCAAGCCGATTGTTAAACCCGTGCCTATACCACCTCAGCCTGTTGCACCTGCCAATGTGCCGCCCATCGCGCCACAACAAGCCCCTGCGCCCATAGAAGAGCGTCGTCCAACAGGCGAGGCGTATTAAGCCATGCGTTTATTAGCTATCGGTGTGAATCACGCAACTGCACCTGTTCATGTCCGTGAGCAGGTGGCTTTTCATGCTGATGGTATGAACGCTGCTTTGCATGATGCCATGTCGTCGGGGGCAATGAAAGAGGTGGCGATACTGTCAACGTGTAATCGTACTGAGTTGTATTGTAATGCGGCGAATCAGGATGCGGCGGTCAGTTGGTTGGCGCAGTATCATCAATTAGAGCGGCATGTTATTACGCCTTATCTTTATGTTCTGCCACAGGTAGAGGCGGCACGTCATGCTTTTCGCGTGGCTTCGGGCTTGGATTCTATGGTGCTGGGTGAAACGCAGATATTAGGACAAATGCGTTTAGCTGCTAAAGCGGCAGAACAAGCAGGCACGATGGGTACGGTATTGCATAAGTTGTTCCAACAGACTTTTGCGGCGGCAAAAGAGGTGCGCACGGCGACTGAAATCGGCGCAAATTCGGTTTCGATGGCGGCGGCTTCTGTGCGTTTGGCGGAGCGGATTTTCCCTAGCATTAGCGAGCAAAATGTATTGTTTATCGGCGCAGGCGAGATGATAGAGTTGTGTGCCGCGCATTTTGGCGCGCGTCAGCCTAAGCATATCATGGTGGCAAATCGCACCGTGGAACGCGCGCGTTTATTGGCGGAACGCTATCAGGGTAGCGCGATAGGTTTGCAGGATTTACCTGAACACCTAGCGCGTTATGATATTGTCGTTACCAGCACCGCCAGTCAGTTGCCAATATTGGGTAAAGGCATGGTCGAGCGTGCTTTGAAAGCGCGTCGTCACCGTCCTATGTTCATGGTGGATTTGGCAGTGCCACGCGACATAGAGGCGGAAGTGGGCGATTTAGCCGATGTGTTTTTGTACAGCGTGGATGATTTAGCCAGCATCGTCAAGCAAGGCATGGAAAGCCGTATCGCGCAAGTCGGACAGGCGGAGGCGATTATCAATGTCTGCGTGCAGGATTTTGCTCACTGGCTAGATACCCGTGAATTAGTGCCCACCATACGTAGTTTACGCGACCAAGCCGAGCGTGTGCGCCGCCATGAAGTCGAACGCGCACTTAAAATGCTGGCAAAAGGCGATGACCCAGTACAAGTATTAGAGGCACTATCACATAGCATTACCAATAAATTTTTGCATCATCCTACCCACGCACTTAATCACGCCGATGACAATGAGCGACTAGCCTTAGTAGCCACGTTGTCTAGGCTTTACTCGTTACACCAAGAATGAAACTTACCTTACTGAACAAACTCGCACAGTTAACTGAACGCTTAGATGAAATCGACCGTTTGTTATCGTTGGAAACAGCGACGAATAGCATGGATAACTACCGCAAACTCACCCGCGAACATGCCGAAATCGAGCCTGTGGTGGCACTGTATCGCGCCTATACGCGGACAGAAGCGGATATAGCAGGCGCACAGGAAATGCTGGGCGATGCCGAAATGAAAGAGTTAGCCGAGCTGGAAATTAGCGACGGTAAAGCACGTTTGCAAGCACTAGAGCTATCCTTGCAAACAGAATTGCTGCCTAAAGACCCCAATGACGAGCGCAATATATTTCTGGAAATCCGCGCAGGTACGGGCGGTGACGAGTCGGCTTTATTTTCGGCAGATTTGTTCCGCATGTACACCCGCTTTGCTGAACGCCAACGTTGGAAAGTGGAGATTATCTCTGAATCTATGAGCGAATTGGGCGGCTATAAAGAAGTCATCTTAAAAATTATCGGGCGCGGTGCGTATTCGCGCTTGAAATTTGAATCGGGCGGTCACCGCGTACAGCGTGTGCCTGCGACAGAAACACAAGGGCGCATACATACTTCAGCGTGTACCGTTGCGGTGATGCCCGAAGCTGACGAAGTGGCTGAGGTGAATCTGAATCCTGCCGATTTGCGCATCGACACTTATCGCGCCAGTGGTGCGGGTGGGCAGCACATCAATAAAACCGACTCAGCGGTGCGTATCACGCATATTCCCACAGGCATCGTGGTGGAGTGCCAAGACGACCGCTCACAACATAAAAATAAAGCACAAGCCTTGTCAGTGCTGGCGGCGCGGATTAAAGACAAGCAATTGCGTGAAATTGCCTCCAAAGAAGCCGCAACGCGCAAATCCTTGATAGGCAGTGGCGACCGTTCAGAGCGTATCCGCACCTATAATTTCCCACAAGGGCGCATTACCGATCATCGTATCAATCTGACACTGTATAAAATCGACGCGATTATGGACGGCGATTTAGACGAATTACTATCAGGCTTGGCAACCGAACATCAGGCCGAGTTACTCGCCGCTATGGGCGAATAAATGCAAATCCGCGCACTATTGCAAGCCGACGCGGCGCACTTAGCCACGGTGCTGGCATTGCCTATCACCGAGGCGCGGTTTGAAGTGCAATTGCTATTGGCGCACGTCATGCAAGTGAGCCGCGCTTGGTTAATCGCATACGATGATAGTGAATTAAGCGCGGAAAATATGGCAAGCTATCAATTGCTGTTTCAGCGACGCTTGTTAGCCGAACCCATCGCCTATATCTTTGGCGAAAAAGAGTTTTACGGTATGTGCTTCACCGTCACACCCGATGTGTTAATACCGCGCCCCGATACTGAATTGCTAGTCGAATCCGCGTTAGCACGCATCCCCACAGATAGCCCTGCACGGATACTGGATTTAGGCACAGGTAGCGGGGCGATTGCTATCAGCATTGCCCAGTCGCGTCCATTAAGTCACGTCATTGCCGTCGATAAAAGTGCCGCTGCTTTAACTGTCGCACTAGCTAATGCCGTTAAATTAGGTGTAATCAATGTGACATTTATCGCCAGCGATTGGTTTTTAGCCATCCCCACCAGCGAGCAATTTGATGTAATCGTCAGCAACCCACCTTATATTGCTGAACATGACGCGCATTTGCAACAGCTCCAACACGAGCCCATCTCCGCCTTAACCGCAGGGATCACAGGCTTGGACGACCTACAAAAAATTATCAAACATGCCCCGCAATACTTAGCGCAAAACGGCTATTTGTTACTCGAACACGGTTACAACCAAGCCGCTATTGTTCGCGAATACCTTGCTCAAGCAGGCTACGCCGACATCCATAGTGAGCAAGACCTAAGCAATGTTGCGCGGGTGAGCTGGGGGCGAAAAGTTTGACTGGGCGGGATGCCATTCGGCGTTTTACCTTACACGGACAGCGTAACAGCTAGTCCGTGTTTTTTTAGGAAAACAAATGACAGATACAGATAATGTTACCTTTGTACGAGCGTTACCAAAAGCAGAGTTGCATTTACACATCGAGGGTACGCTAGAGCCTGAAATGGTGTTTGATTTAGCTGCTAAACATGGCATTAGTTTGCCGTATTCTGATGTCGCGGCATTGCGTAATGCGTATAATTTTTCTAATTTACAGTCATTTTTGGATATTTATTATCAGGGTGTGCAAGTCTTGATTGATGCAGATGATTTCTTTCAGCTGACTTACGCTTATTTACACCGCGCTCATGCGGATGGTGTGGTGCACACAGAAATTTTCTTTGACCCGCAAAGCCATACCGAGCGTGGTATTTCTTTGGATGTGGTATTTGAGGGAATAACTCGCGCATTGGCGATGGGTGAACGTGTATTTGGCATCACTTATCGCTTAATACCGTGTTTTTTACGTCATTTAAGCGAAGATGCCGCAATGTTGACTTTGCAAGCATTGATGCCGTACCGTCAGCATTTTTGTGCAGTAGGATTAGATTCTAGTGAAAATGGGCATCCACCGTCTAAGTTTTCGCGCGTATTTGCCCTAGCGCGTGCCGCTGGTTTATTGACAGTTGCTCATGCAGGCGAAGAAGGACCACCTGCGTATATTTGGGAAGCCCTCAATGATTTGCAGGCGTCACGTATAGATCACGGTGTGGGTTGCGAGGCTGATGATGCCTTGTGCGCACACTTAGTGGCGACGCAAATACCACTCACCGTGTGCCCGTTATCGAATACGAAACTAGCGGTATTCGCGCAAATGTCCGCACATAATCTTAAACGTTTGCTAGATCGCGGTTTGTGCGTGACAGTGAGCTCGGATGATCCTGCTTATTTTGGTGGCTATGTACTGGATAACTTGTTGGCCGTACAGCAGTCATTAGCATTAACACCTGCGGATATGGTTACTTTAGCGCGTCATTCTATTGCCGCGTCATTCTTGTCTGACGTTGACAAAAAACATCATCAACAGCGCATAGATAAGTATGTTGCATGATAGTTTGTGAGGGAGGTTAACCGCCTGTCATAGACATAAAGCGTAGTATTTTATGCGGCTGTTCGAGGAACTCGTGGCGTTCTGGTTTGTGGGTGAGGGCTAGGCGGATAGCATCTTCAAGCTCCGTGTCGCTAATCCCGCCGCGCAGTAGCGGGCGGAACTCGAATTTATCGTCTTGTCCCAGACATAAATACAGTGTGCCATCGACAGACAAGCGCACGCGGTTGCAGGTTGCACAGAAGTGTTGCGAAATCGGCGTGATAAAGCCTACGGAAAACGCGCCATCAGGCGTAGCGAGGTAGCGAGCTGGGCCTGCGCCTGTGCCGTGGAAACTGGCTTCGATTAAGCCGAATTTGTCTGCCAATCGTGCTTTGACAGGCTGTAAATCGAGATAAGCAGTGTTGCGCCCCGTATCGCCTATGGGCATGGTTTCTATTAAGCGCAGGGTAAATCCCTGTTCTATGCAGAACGCCACCATGTCGTCGATTTCGTCGTCGTTCGTGCCTTTCATTGCCACCATGTTGATTTTGATGGGGGAGAATCCAGCTGCCTTGGCGTGCGCCAGACCATTCAAAATATCAGGCAATGCGTCGCGCCCTGTAATGGCTTTGATGCGTTCGGGCTGGAGTGAATCTAGGCTGACGTTGATACGGCTGACACCTGCGGCTTTAAGCGCGGTGGCGTGTTTGTCTAATTGCGTGGCGTTAGTTGAGAGCGATAAATCGTTGATGTTGGGTAAGGCGGCAATGCGTGCGGCGAGTTCGGGCAGGTGGCGGCGCAATAGCGGCTCACCGCCTGTCATGCGCACGCGTTGCAAGCCTAGCCGTGCAAATGCGCCTAATAGCCGTTCGATTTCGTCAAACGTGAGCCAATCCGCAGGCTCTTCAAATCCCTTAAAATCTTCAGGCATACAATAGCTACAACGCAGGTCACAACGGTCAGTGACGGAGAGGCGCAGATATTCGATGCGGCGACCAAAAGGGTCAGATAATATGGGGATGGTCATAGTGGATGGGTGGGCGTTAGATATTTAAGAATATAACCTATTTGCCCACTTAATAAAAGCCTGATGTGTGTTGCGGCTTTTTGCGAGGGTGTGAATATGCTAGTATCGCTAGGTTTTGTTGAATGACAGTGCATGATGAATATAGTGGGTTTTGCAGGGTGGAGCGGTAGCGGTAAAACGACCTTAATCGAGCAGTTAATCTGCTTGATGACGGCTGACGGCTTGCGGGTGGCGACGATTAAGCATACGCATCATGATTTTGACCTCGATAAAGTCGGCAAGGATAGCTGGCGGCATCGGGCGGCAGGCGCGGGCGAGGTATTGCTGGCTTCCAATCAGCGCTGGGCGTTGCTGCATGAGTTGCACGATGAGAACGTTCCCAGTCTGGATGAATTGCTGACTAAGCTCAGTCCGTGCGATGTGGTGCTCATCGAGGGTTGCAAATTTGCCAATGTGCCCAAGCTGGAAATTTACCGCGCGGCTTTGGGCAAGCCTAGCCTATATCAGGACGACAATGCGATAATGGCAGTGGTAACGGATAACGTTGTTGCGACTGATTTACCCCAACTGGATTTGAACCAACCTGCCCTAGTGTATGCCTATTTGAAAGCTAATTTGTTATGACGCATTATATCGGCTTGATACCCGCCGCAGGCACAGGCTCGCGCATGGGCGTGGATTTGCCCAAGCAGTATCTGGATATTGCAGGGCATCCTATGATTTATTACGCGGTGCGGTCTATGGTCGCGTCACCGTTAATTGATAAAGTCTATGTGGTGCTGGCGGCGGATGATAGCGGGTGGCAAGGCTATGGTTGGGGTGAATTTGGCGATAAATTGCAGGTGTTGCGTTGTGGTGGCGCGACGCGGGCTGAAAGTGTGACCAACGGCTTGGCGGCTATGGCGGCAGACGCACAAGACTGGGTGCTGGTTCACGATGCGGCGCGGCCATGTTTGACGGTAGCATTGATAGCTAAATTGATAACAGCGGTGAATGAAACGGAAATCGGCGGTTTGCTGGCGATACCTGTAGCGGATACGCTCAAGCGGGCATCAGATTCGCATGTCGCTCACACCGAGCCGCGTGATGGCTTGTGGCAAGCGCAAACGCCGCAGATGTTTCGGCATGGTGTATTACAGCAGGCATTGAATGCAGGCGGTGTACCTACCGACGAAGCCAGCGCGGTTGAAGCATTGGGGCATCATCCTTTACTGGTCGCGGCGGATAGCAGTAATTTCAAAGTGACTTATCCTAACGATTTACGCATGGCGCAATTGATATTAGCGCAGGCGATTTTGGAGCAGGCAAATGACTAATTTACGCATAGGGCACGGCTTTGATGTCCATGCTTTTGCACCTGAGCGCCGTTTGATAATAGGCGGTGTGGCGATTCCTTATCAACTGGGTCTGGCAGGGCATTCTGATGCCGACGTATTGCTCCATGCCATCTGTGATGCGCTGTTAGGCGCGGCGGGGCTGGGTGACATAGGGCGGCATTTCCCTGATACCGATGTGCGATTTAAGGGCATAGACAGCCGTCGCTTATTGCGCGAAGTGGCCAATTTAATCGCCGTTCAGGGTTACCAGCTAGGCAATTTAGACTGCACCATTATTGCCCAAGCCCCAAAAATGGCACCGCATATTGCCACCATGCAAGCCAATATCGCTGCGGACTTAGGGGTGAATGTGAGCGCGGTCAACGTCAAAGCGACGACCACAGAAAAACTGGGCTTCACAGGGCGCGGCGAAGGCATCGCGGCGGAAGCGGTGTGTATTTTGTATGCCAAATAATCAGCCTACGCGTAAGGCAACTTATATCGGTGGCTCTAAATATCGCCGTAACGCCTACGGCACTAATCACCCCTTGTCTATTCCGCGCGTGTCATTGGCGACGGATTTGATACTGGCTTACGACGCAATGACCGATGCGGAATATAAGCTGGCGCGTAAGGCGGCGGATTATGAGCTGGAATGGTTTCATACGCCTGAATACGTATCGGCATACAAACGTGCCGAGGCACTGGGGCGGGTGTCGAATGCGGTGCGCCAGCGTCATCATTTGGGCACGCTGGAGAATCCTTACTTTGAGCAGTTTTTTACCATCCCCGCAACGGCAACGGGTGCGTCGGTACAAGCCGCAGACGAGGTGATTAACGGCCGCATCGGTTTTAATCCTGCGGGTGGTATGCACCATGCCCGACCTGATGCGGCGCATGGTTTCTGTTATTTTAACGATACCGTGCTGGGTATCATGCGCCTGCGGCAACATGGCTGGCGAGTACTCTATATCGACATCGACGCGCATCATGGTGACGGCGTAGAGGAGGCTTTTCTCGACGATGATCAGGTGTTTACGCTGTCACTGCATATGGATAATTACGCCTATCCATTCAAGGCAGGACAACTCAGCGACACCGCACGGGCGGGGCATACCAGCCTCAATGTGCCGTTGCCGAAAGCCACCAATGGCGCAGAATACAGGCTGGTGTTCGATGCCGCCTGGCAACCCGTGCTGGATAAATTCCAGCCTGATGCCATTGTCTTGCAAGCAGGTACAGACATGATATTCGCCGATCCACTAGGCAAGCTGGGCATGACGACACAAGGTTTTTTATCCATTGCACAGACCATACTCAACACCAGTCCAGTTCACGCTGACGGTACACCGCGCTTGCTGGTGACGGGCGGCGGCGGTTATCATCCGTTGGTACTGGCGCGGGCGTGGACTGGGCTGTGGGCGTTATTGTCAGGGCGTGAGCTACCCGCCGAGTTGCCCGCCGCAGGCATAGCCGCGTTGCAAGCTGTGCCTTGGGATATGGACGAAGACGAGCCGCATTTTGCGCAATTATTTACCTCGCGTCTGGATGCCGAATCCGACACCCACATACGCGCCGAAATACACGATTTAATTTCAGCTATTCAACAACATCCTTATTTGAAAACACCATGATGACACCACTGATACCTGGCCATTGCACGATGATGGCAACCAAACAATACGTGACCAGCATAGGCAAAGACTGCGCGGCGGGGCATTATAGCGATTTCTTGAACGTGCATTTACAGCTCTCGTCTATCGGCATAGGCACTTTTCCTGGTGCACCTGTTGATGAGGTAGATGCGCAATATGCCGAAATAGTCAGCGCGGCATTGACCCAAGGTATCAACGTCATAGACACGGGCGCACATTATCGCTACGGGCGTTCCGCCGCCGCAGTGGGTGAGGGCGTGCGCCGTGCGCTGGCGGCAGGGGTGAAGCGCGAGCAGATGTTTCTGGTATCCAAGGGTGGATTTCTGAGCTTCCGCGATGGTCGCCCTGATGATTTACAGGCATGGTTTCAGACTGAAGTGGTGGCAAAAGGCTTGGGGCGGGTAGAGGATTTAACCCAGGCGCATTGCATTAGCCCAGAGTACATCGCCTTTCAGCTGGAGTTGTCACGGCAGTTAATGGGGGTGGAAACGCTGGATGCTTTCTTGATAGACCAGCCAGAAGTGCATATTCCTGCTATTGGCAAAGACCAGCTCAACCGCAAGTTGGAAAAAGTATTCATGGTGCTGGAGCAGGCGGTAAAAGACAAAAAAATCCGCTATTACGGTATTTCTACTTTTAACGGTTTCCGTGCGGAAACGGATGACCCTGTGTTTCAGTCGATTACCTCCATGCAAGGTCACGCCGAAAAAGCGGCGCAGGCGATTTGGAAAGACCCGCAGGCTAAGCATCAATTCAAAGTCGTGCAAATGCCGTTTAATCAGGTGATGCAAGAGGGTTTTACCCGTTTCAGCCAAACCACAGGGCAAGGCAACGTCGGCTCCACCATACAGGCGGCGCACCAGTTGGGCGTATATTTAATGGCCAGCCATACGCTGTTCAAAGGGCATCTGGCAACGCAGGCGATGGACGCGGTGATGCAGTCGATGACGATGTTGCCCAACCACGCCCAGCAGGCGATACAGTTCAATCGCTCCACCCCAGGTGTCGGCACTACGCTAGTCGGCATCAGCACCCCTGCGCATTTGCAAGACGTGCTGGCGGTGGCACATATAGAGCCTATGGAAAAAACGGCGTATTTGAAAATGTATCAGCGTACTGAGTGAGAAAATTAATAATTGTTAAATACTGTATTTAGCATGGTGCAATAGTGCAACTGTGATTATACTTTGCGAGCAGACTAAATGGTCTGCTCGCATTTTTTTAACCCTAGGGAGTCAAAGATGAAAGCATTAAGTTTATTACTCGTCATGTTGTTTGCATCTATACAATTTGCCTTTGCCGCTGTGAATATCAACACCGCTACGCAAGCCGAGCTAGAAACCTTAAAAGGCGTAGGTCCTGCGAAAGCGAAAATGATAGTGGATGATCGTGCTAAGAATGGACCATTCAAAAGCGTAGATGATTTAGATCGCGTTAAAGGCTTTGGCATGAAATCGGTTGATAAATTGCGTAGTGAGTTAAGTGTCAGTGGCGCAACGACGGTCACGGCCGCGCCTGCAACTAAGAAAGCTGTTGTGAAGCCAGCAACGGCAACGTCTGCACCTGTAGCTATGCCTGAACCAGCTAAGAAAATGAGCAAAAAAGAAATGAAGGCACAAGAGGCGGCGGCTAAAGCAGCGATGCCAGCACCCGTTAAATAATTTGTGATTTGTGCGTGGCGCATCCGCGTCACGTTTTTATACCATTATCGTGAAGGAGATAGTATGGGTTTATTTGATGAAGCGTTAAATATGGTGCAAGGTCAATTAGCGGGGGAAAACGCGGGTCAGGACGGCATTATGGGCGCGATTAGTGGCTTGATGGATCATCCAGAAATAGGCGGTTTGTCAGGTTTGGTGACTAAATTACAGCAAGGTGGCTTGGGTGATGTGGTGTCGTCATGGGTCGGTACAGGTGAAAACCAAGGTGTTGCGGCGAGTGCATTGCAAGCGGCCTTAGGCAGTGACATGGTGCAGTCGTTAGCGGCTAAGGCGGGTATTGCGCCTGAAACTTTATCACAGGGATTAGCGCAAATGCTACCAGGCGTGGTGGATAAATTAACACCTGGTGGTGAAGTGCCTAGTGGCGATTTATTGGCGCAAGGGATGTCGTTGTTAAAGGGTAAGTTATTTGGCTAATTAGCTGGGGCGGCGAGTCGCTGGTTAAGCGCTGCGCGTCGCCAAAAACGTTGCAATGTCCAACGACTATTACGCCAGTCTAATTGCTGGTTGGGGCTATGTGTGGTGAGGGTGAGCTGTTGCAGCTCACCCTTTTTTAATTTTTGTAGCATGGGCGCGAACCAGTTTTTTTCTAGCGCTAATATGGCTACACGCCAACCATAATAATCACCATATTGCGCCGCCCCTGTGAGTTGGTCGAGAATAACGATGGCGTGCTCATCTATGTTAGCCGCATCGTCAGGTAACGCGTCATTCGGCATGTTCGCCAGCAACGCCATTGCCCGCAGGTTGTGGTCGTCCGACCAGAGCTTGCCCGCTTGCAGCCGTGCTATATCAGGCATGATGCCGCCACCCCAGCACCATAGCCCGTTAATCGGTATGTCGCCGCGTTGTTCACGGTCGTTGTTGATAGCTAGACTAAAAAACAGCATTTGGACCTCATTGTAAAACCGATGCCAAGCCAAGCCATCTATGCCTTTGGGCAGGTAAGGGTCGATGTGTTTACCTGTGACTTGGTGGGTGGGTGTGGTGCTGATTTGTGGGGTGTGATTTAGGCGCAAATACCAACGGTCAGGGCGTAGCGGGTAGAGTAGGTAGCCATCGTCCTTAAAATATTCGTTAAAAGCCTGCGCAAATAATTCTGCCTCGGCTTGGCTGATGCTTAATGCGCCGCTATCGACTAACATCAGTTGGTCGCGGGTGGCGCGTAAATGCACGGGATCCGCGCGTAGCCAGTAGTATTGCGCAGGTTCGCCACCGTCAGCGGCAAGGCTAATCGGCGCGATAGGGTAATCTTGCTGTGGCGCAATATTGAAATGCCCGCATAACGCGCCTAATGTGCTGTGTGGCGTGGGTGTGCTTTGCGTTGTAGCGCGGGCAAGTAGTGTCGTCAGCGCGGGTAGTGCTAAGTCTTGCAACACGGCAGTGCGCATGTCGTCAGGCAGGATTAAGTCAGGAACAATAAGCCAGCTCATGCGCGTTAAGTGCTGATGCGCATGGATAAATCCACTGCGAGTATGTGTTTGGTAATTGCCCCTGTGGAAATACGTTGCACGCCTGTTTCAGCAATAGCGCGGATATTGCGCAAGTCGACATTGCCGCTGGCTTCAAGCTCCGCACGTCCTTGCGTGAGCGAGACCGCTAGTATCATCTCGGTGATGCCGAAATTGTCTAGCAAAATGAGCTTTGCGCCAGCGTTTAAGGCTTGCTGTAGTTCGTCTAGATTTTCTACCTCGATTTGCACGGGCACGCTTGCATTGCGGGTAGCGTGCAGTACAGCGGCAATACTGCCTGCGGCGGCAATGTGGTTTTCTTTAATCAAAATGCCATCAAATAAACCGATGCGCTGATTTGCGCCGCCGCCACATTTGACTGCGTATTTTTGTGCGATACGTAAGCCTGGCAATGTTTTGCGCGTATCCATGATGACGGCCTGAGTGCCTGCTATAGCTAATGCGTATCGCTGTGCGGCGGTTGCTGTGGCGGATAGCGTTTGCAAAAAATTCAGCGCGGGGCGTTCAGCTGACAACAGCGCACGCGCATTACCTGTGATTTCGCATAGCATTTGATCTACGCCTATACACTGACCATCTTGGCTAAACCAAGTGATTTTAACGGTGGGGTCTAATCGCTGAAAACAGGCTTCAAACCAAGCCGTGCCGCACAAAATGGCTTTTTCACGGCTGATGACCGTCGCTGTTGCGATTTTATCGGCGGGAATAAGCGCGGCAGTTAAGTCACCCGTGCCTATATCTTCATGCAGTGCGCTAGTGATATTTTGCTGAATGGCGAGGTTTAATTGTTCAGGACTAAACATAAATTTATGCGGCTAAATTAGAATGCGCTTATTGTGCGTGGAGTAGCGCAATCATGCAAGCAATGTAATTTCGGACAAGCAGGGTTGAAATACGATTTATCTACCTCATCTATAAATCATTCTAATTATCCACGGAGCATGATAATGCGTATAGATAAATTCACTACTCAATTTCAGCAAGCCTTATCCGACGCGCAAAGTTTGGCGATAGGGCAAGATAATCAATATATTGCACCTGCTCATTTACTCGCCGCGTTAATCGACAATGCCGAGGGTGGCACGACTTCGCTGTTGTCACGCGCAGGCGGCAATGTGCGGGCATTACGTACTGCGTTACAAACTATGATGGAGAGCTTGGCGAAAGTTGAAGGGCATGGCGGCGAAGTGCAAATTTCTCGCGAATTGACTAATTTGCTCAATATCACCGACAAAGAAGCGCAAAAGCGTGGCGATCAGTTTATTGCCAGCGAGCTGTTTTTATTAGCGGCATCTGATGATAAAGGCGAAATTGGGCGTGTGCTGAAACAAAACGGCGTGACTAAATTAGCCTTAGACGCGGCTATCACCCAAGTGCGTGGTGGCGAGAGTGTGAATGATGCTGATGCGGAAGGGCAACGCGAGGCGCTAAATAAATACACGCTAGATTTAACCGAACGTGCGCGGTTGGGTAAGCTCGACCCTGTTATTGGGCGTGATGATGAAATCCGCCGCACGATACAAGTATTGCAACGCCGTACTAAAAATAACCCCGTGCTTATCGGTGAGCCTGGTGTGGGCAAAACCGCTATTGTTGAAGGTTTAGCGCAACGTATTATCAATGGCGAAGTGCCTGAAACCTTAAAAAACAAACGCTTGTTGGTGCTAGATATGGCGGCTTTATTAGCAGGGGCTAAATATCGCGGTGATTTTGAAGAGCGTTTGAAAGCCGTGTTGAAAGAAGTCGGGCAGGATGAAGGGCGGATTATTCTCTTCATAGACGAGTTGCACACCATGGTCGGTGCGGGTAAAACTGAAGGCTCTATGGATGCGGGTAATATGCTTAAGCCCGCATTGGCACGAGGTGAGCTGCATTTAGTGGGTGCGACGACGTTGGATGAATATCGTAAATATGTAGAAAAAGATGCGGCATTAGAGCGCCGTTTTCAAAAAGTACAAGTCAACGAGCCTAGCGTAGAAGATACCATTGCCATCTTGCGTGGCTTGCAAGAAAAATACGAAGTGCATCATGGCGTTGATATTACCGACCCTGCTATTGTCGCGGCGGCAGAGCTTAGTCATCGCTACATTACCGATAGATTTTTGCCCGATAAAGCCATAGATTTAATCGACGAAGCCGCATCACGCGTGCGCATGGAAATTGATTCCAAACCCGAATCTATGGACAAGCTGGATAGACGTTTAATCCAGCTCAAAATAGAGCGCGAATCGGTGAAAAAAGAAAAAGATGAAGCCTCACAAAAACGTTTGGGCTTGTTAGAGGCAGAAATCGACAGATTAGCACGTGAATACGCCGATTTAGAAGAAATCTGGAAAGCCGAAAAAGCCATGGTGGCAGGCACGCAACACATTAAAGAACAGCTAGATCAAGCCCGTATCGAGATGGAAGAAGCCAAACGTCAGGGTGATTGGCAGGCTATGTCAGAAATACAATATGGGCGTATTCCGCAATTAGAATCACAATTGCATCAAGCGCAGGCGGCAGAAACGGCCGAGCAAGCCACGCCCAAACGCTTGCTACGCACCCAAGTGGGCGCGGAAGAGATCGCTGAAGTGGTTTCCCGTGCGACGGGTATTCCTGTGTCTAAAATGATGGAAGGCGAACGCGATAAGTTATTACAAATGGAAGGCGTACTGCACAATCGCGTTGTTGGTCAAGACGAAGCAGTGACGTTGGTTGCCGATGCGATACGGCGTTCGCGCTCAGGCTTGGGCGACCCTGGGCGACCTTACGGTTCATTCCTGTTTTTAGGCCCGACAGGGGTGGGTAAAACCGAGCTGTGCAAGGCATTGGCTGGCTTCTTGTTCGATTCGGAAGCGCATTTAATCCGCATTGACATGAGTGAGTTCATGGAAAAACACAGCGTGTCGCGCTTAATCGGTGCGCCACCAGGCTATGTAGGCTATGAAGAAGGTGGTACGTTGACCGAATCAGTGCGCCGCAAGCCGTATAGTGTGATTTTGCTGGATGAAGTAGAAAAAGCGCATCCCGATGTATTTAACGTATTGCTACAAGTGCTAGACGATGGGCGTTTGACCGATGGGCAAGGGCGCACGGTGGATTTCAAAAACACGGTTATCGTCATGACTTCTAACCTAGGCTCGCAATTGATACAACAGATGCAAGGCGAGAACTACGCGATGGTCAAAGACGCGGTGATGGGCGAGGTGAAAACTTACTTCCGTCCAGAATTCATCAACCGTATTGATGAAGTCGTGGTGTTCCACGCATTAGGCGCGGCGCATATACGCAGTATTGCCAAAATCCAATTGCAATACCTAGCAAAACGCTTGGCGGCAATGGGTATGGGATTCGAGATTAGCGATGCCGCACTGGATGAGTTGGCAGAAGTCGGATTCGACCCCTTGTTTGGCGCACGCCCATTGAAACGGGCAATACAGTCACAATTAGAAAATCCATTGGCAAAAGCGATTTTGTCAGGTAATTTTGCCGAAAAAGACACCGTGCACGTTGATTATCGTGATGCTGAAATGGTGTTTAGCAAATAAATAAACGTGGTGTAAGTAAAAACGGGGTGCGCTATATGCACACCCCGTTTTTTTATGTTTACTGATTCGCCGCACGCATTCTATCCAGCTTTTCGATAACAGCCTGATAGAGATCATGGTCAGCATCGGCATTGTTGCGATCTGGATGATGAGCACTGCGGATTTTTTTCAGCGCATTGACATCGTCTGGAAGATCATGCACTTTGGTCACGCGGTCGCCATTTTTGACCATCTCGCGTTGCAGCTCAACTTCGGCACTTTCGCGTGTGTCGTATAGCTGCTTACTACCTAGCCGCCAACCATCCTGATTCTTGCGTGGGGATAGCTTAGTCTCGCCATCAAACCATACCCATTTGCCTGTATCCGCATCCAATTCAAAATTAACGGTAGTAATGTCGTAGGTGTGCGCAGGTGGCTTGATGTCCGTAGCGACTACCTTAATCGCGCTAACCGTAGCCACGTTAGTGAAGTAATACGCACCAGCCTCATGAGGGCGGAATGCGTTACTGGGTGTTAGTTCTGGCTTGCTGCCATTCATTTCAGCCATCTTAGCGGCTGCGCGGCGTTGTGCGTTGGTCACTGGTATTACTCCTTATCTTAGTTGAAACTTGCTGAGGCTAGTTCTCGCTGAAGCTATCGTTAAGTCGAAAAATTGCCCCTGTTTTTTCAAGTGCTATAAAACGTGATTTGCCTGCATACCGATTCCTTGGACGTGCCGATGAATAGACGGGTAATATCAATTTAGCACACTAGAAAAAACAAAAAGGCCACCTCGAAAGATGGCCTGCTTGCTGTTTTTTTGGCTCCCCGACCTGGACTCGAACCAGGGACCTGCGGATTAACAGTCCGTCGCTCTACCGACTGAGCTATCAGGGAATTGAAGATACGCATTATAGCGTGTTTCGTATAAAATGCAAGTTGTTTTGCTAAATAAAAACCCACAAAGGCTTATTCCACCTGCTTTGTAGCGCAATTCAACTTCATTTTACTTTGCTTTATAATGGCTGGGTTCGATGGTGGAGGTAAGCGGGATCGAACCGCTGACCTCTTGCATGCCATGCAAGCGCTCTCCCAGCTGAGCTATACCCCCAGCAACGAAGCGCAATTATAGGCAGTATCATTGGGTTTGTAAACTAGCCAAGGTTAAATTTGCGCAGGCAGGAGTTTGTCGGGGTTGAGTAATTGGTGTGGATCGAATTGTTGTTTAATCAGGCGCATGAGGGCGAGGCTGTCAGCGTCTATTTCCATGGTGACGTAGGGGCGTTTTTCGCTACCTACGCCGTGTTCGCCTGTGAGCGTGCCGCCTAGTGCGAGGACTTCGCTAAAAAGTGCGTGCAGGGCGTGTTTGGCGCGTTGCATTTGGTTGGTGTCGATAGGGTCAACCATGATATTGACGTGTAAATTACCATTGCCTGCGTGACCGAAGCTGACGATGGGCAGGTCGTAGCTTTGTGCGAGGTATTCTATGTGTATAACTAATTCCGCCAAGCGCGAAACGGGGACAACAACATCTTCGTTAATTTTGAGCGGTGCTATGTTTTTGACTGCGTGTGATAAGGCTTTGCGGGCGATCCAGAGGGCAGCAATAGCAGCTTTGTCAGTGGCGACTTGCAAATCTAACAGCCCCGTGCCTGCTAGTGCGGTTTGGAGTGCGTCGATTTGGCGCGGTAAGTCGCTGGCTACGCCGTCCGCTTCGACCATGAGCAGTGCTTGCGTGCCTGCGGGCAAGTCGGTAGCCGAGCCTGCGGCTTGGATAGCTTGTATGGAGAATCTATCCATGAATTCCAGTGCGCAGGGAATGACAGCTTGATTCATCACGCGGCTGACTGCGCGGCAGGCATCGGCGTTGCTGGCGTAGCAGACTCTCAATGTGGCGCGGGCTTCGGGTAAGGGTAATAATTTTAAGGTAGCTTCGGTGATGAGCGCGAGTGTGCCTTCTGAGCCGACCAGCAGGCGGGTGAGGTCGTAACCCATTACGCCTTTACTGGTGCGGCAACCGCTGTTGATACTGTTGCCCGCACCCGTAACCGCACGCAAACCCATGACATAATCGCGGGTGACACCGTATTTAACAGCACGAGGACCAGCGGCATTCATCGCGAGATTGCCGCCGATACGACTGTAGGCGGCACTGCCTGGATCGGGCGGGTAGAATAAACCATGTTCGCGGGCGATACGGTCGATTTCAGCAGTGATTACGCCTGTTTGTACGACTATGTAGCGGTCTTCGGGATGGTATTCTAAAATTTGATTCATGCACTCAAAACTGACGACAATAGACTGCGGGCTAGGCAACGCGCCGCCGACATTACCTGAGCCAGCCCCTCGGGCGATTAAAACGATGCCGTATTCAATCGCGATGCGCATAATGGCGACGACCTCGTCATGGCTACGTGGAAACACGACCGCGAGCGGCAGGCAGTATTTTGGCGTTTCGTCATGGCTGTAAATTTCACGCGTGCTGTGATCGGTGATAACACGGTGCTCATCGAGTGCCGTCATGAGCGCGGTGGTGGCGAGTGGGTTAAGCATGTTGTCCTTTTGATACAGTTTGTAACGGTTTAGTAATGTTTAGTTTGCATCACTTGGTTATGATGACAGCATCCAATCGGGATGACAATGTTAGGAGTATATTATGAGTAAAACCTTGGTTTGTATTTTAGGCTTGGCACTAACCAGCCCTGTTTTTGCCGCAAACACCCCTGAATCAGCCCCCGCGCAGATGGACACCATAGGCAAGCCCCGCGCCATGAATCCAGCGGCGATGCACGAGATGATGATGCAACGTTTTAATCAAGCTGACGCTGATAAAAGCGGTTCGCTCACCAAGGCCGAAGCTGAAACCACCATGCCTATGCTGGCACAGCATTTTGACGAAATTGACACCAATCATGATGGTCAAGTCTCACGCGCAGAATTGCAAGCCGCTTTTAGTGAGCGTATGCAGCAACAAAAAGCGGCAGGCAATACGGCTAAGTGATGACGTGAATCAACCAGCTACAGTGCTGCTGTAGGCTGATTTTTTAAGCTGTTGCTATAGAAATGGTGTATTGCATAGTTATCTAATGGATATTATTGTATCCAAAAATTGATTTTTTTACTGAAAAAAGATATAATAGTATCCAGTTTAGTGATTAGAGACGACAACTATGTCACCCTATCTTTCGCTCCTTTCGGTTGCTGACCTGCAAAACGCTTTTGTGCGCTACCTGCGTGAACAGCGTCAGCAATTAAAACTCTCACGCGCAGCCCTTGCGACCAAAAGTGGCGTGCCTGCCGCTACCATTAAAAAATTTGAATTAACAGGGCAGATTTCTTTGCGTCAATTATTGTTATTGTGGCAGTCACTGGATCGCTTAGATCGTCTTGAGGCAGTTTGTCATGCCCAAATAGCCGCGCCTAAAAGCATAGCCGAGGTGCTGAAGCGATGAAACTAATACCCGCTTTGCAACACCTCAGTGTGTGGCGTACTTTTAGTGATGGGCAAAAACAGCAAGTTGGCGAACTTGCACAAAACGCAGGTGGTATTTATTTTCAATATCACACTGATTACCTTGCTTACGCACCTAGTCTATCGCCGTTTAATCTCGCTTTCGACAATCGGTTGCAAGTTGCTCCCCAAATACCCCATGCAGGTTTGCATGGGGTATTTGCTGATAGTTTGCCCGATGGTTGGGGTATGTTGCTTATGGATAGTGTTTTTCGTCAGCAAGGTGTGATGCCCCACCAACTGACCCCATTACATCGCTTGGCGTTTGTCGGGCAACACGGCGTGGGGGCACTCTCTTTCGAGCCCTGCACTCATACCCCCGTGAGCAATGAAAGTGCTATTACGCTGAGCGAGCTGGGGCAGCAGGCACAGGCTGTGTTTGCAGGACAGTCATCGGAAGTGCTGGTCGCACTGGCACAAGCAGGGGGCTCTGGTGGTGCTAGACCAAAAGCACAAGTTTATTTGAAAGATGATATTGCCCAGCATGTTAGCATTCAGCCACAAACAGGTTATCAACCTTGGTTAGTTAAATTTACCGCCGCTTCTTTGCCATTAGCGCACGAAGAGGGCGTGTGCGAAGCCGCGTATTTAACATTGGCACAACAAGCAGGTATCGACGTACCCGCATGGCAACTTATTGATGCACCAACGGGAAAGTGGTTGGCTGTGAAACGGTTTGATTGTGTCGGTGAACAAGGACATTTGCATTTGCATAGCGTGGCAGGCTTGCTTGATGCTGATTTTCGTACTCCGTCGCTGGACTATGAAAATCTGATTAAGTTGGGCTGTATGTTGTGTCAAAGTCCCGCCGTCGGGCAAGCATTATTCAGACGTGCTGTATTTAACCTGTTCGCCTGCAATCAAGACGATCACAGTAAAAATTGGGCGTTTTTGCAACAAGATAACGGACAGTGGCAACTCAGCCCAGCTTATGATATTACCTTCAGCCCTAGCCCTTACAATGAACACAGTACAGCTTTTATGGGCTACGGCAAACAGCCATCCTTAAAAGCCATACAACAACTTGCCGCGCACGCTAATATAGATAATTGGCATAAAGCGCAAATCATCATCCATGAAATACTCGATGCGTTATCTAACTGGGCAAGCGTTGCAATGCGGCTAGGCGTAAGCGCACAAACAACGCGCATGATACAGCAACAACTCGATAAAACACGCGAAGAAAATGGCTCGCTATGGGGTTAATTTGTGTCCACTAAAGCTAATGTCGCTAACATTTACCGCGTGCATTTGATGATGCACCCTCAGGCATAATATGCCATGCGTTTTAGAGCACGTCATTTGTGACAAAATCTGAAACAAATGTTGTACGTTGTATTGCAAGGCGGTATCTGAGCTCGGTTCTCGTTATTTGACATCATCACGTTATTCGTATTGCAATGTAATTCAATAAATACATCGGAGTTCCTAATTATGGCTGCAAACCAACTTGTACAAACCCGTATTGATGGTGCTATTAAAGAAGAAGCAGCAGCCGTGCTGGCAGTTATGGGGCTTACTATCTCTGACGCTGTGCGACTAATGCTGACCAAAGTTGCACGTGAACACGCATTGCCATTTGATCCGCTGATTCCTAATGCAGCTACCATTGCGGCAATGAAAGAAGCTCGCCGAGGAAATTTGGAAACCGTTACACTCAGCGAACTCCAGTCGGTGCTTGATGCGGACGATTAAACAGTCTGGACAGTTCAAGCGCGACCTGAAACGCGAAGCAAAAGGAACGTCCGTCTGATATTGGCGAATGATTTCATTGAGATTGTGCGAGCGCTTGCTAACGACGAACAATTGGCAGCCAAGTATCGCGATCACGCATTGTCTGGTGACTGGAAAGTTCACCGAGATTGCCATGTCAAGCCAGACCTAGTACTGATATATCGGAAACCCGATGACAACGTGCTGGAATTAGTGCGTATCGGATCGCATAGTGAGATGGGATTATAGAGCCCACAACTACCTTAATTTTTATATCGAAATGGTAAATGTATATTGAACCTGTGCTTGTGATTTATGTTAAATAAAACACATTAAAATTGATGTGTTAAAGTTAAGCGTCATATTGAAGTGTTGTATTGCAAAACCTGATGTCTGTGTCTTCCTGTCTATAGTTTTTTAATAACACCACTGCTCTTCACATGGGATATTATCCCTATCACCATCCATCTTTACGTTAGGGCAGTTAGATAGGAAGTATTGCGCTTCTGCGCATGAGGTCATTTGGCCGCAGTGTTGGCGACCATCGCACCTGAACGACGATTGAGGTAAAGAAATGGGCTTTACCATTTCGCTATTTCGTACCGCAGATGAAGTGTTAAAGTGGCTTGATGATTTTGACGTTGAGGGGTGCTCTTTTTCTTGAGCCAATTCTTTTTGCCGTTGGGCATTCAGTTCTTTAACTGTAGGTGGTTTTCTAACTTCGCCAGATTGACATGGTTCTTGTTGATAAAGTGTTGCTCCGTTTATGTTGCACTTGAAAAATTGCGTGGCAGAAGCTGTGCCAGATGTAAATAGTAGCTGGGTTACCGCTAATGCCAGTAAGAATAATTTAATCATATGGTAAAGTGAGCTTCTCTGTGTTTTTTGGATTCGTCAGTTCATAGATACCAGTAGTATCTATGAACTGCTCATCATTACTTCACCTGCTCAAACAACAACTTAATGATTTTATTGGCTGTTTCTGGTTGGGCGGCTTCGCCTTTGGCGCTCAGTACGCGTACTGTGGTGGCGTTGGCGGCGGGGGTTTCGGCTAGTTCTATTTGGTATTGCTCTGTGCTCGATACGGTGCTGCTTTTCCAGAATGCGAGTTTGCTGAAGAAGCCAGGTTTGCTGGCGGTGGCGTTGTCGGCTTCTGGGTCTATGTAGCGTACAAAATATATCCCTTTGGCACGGTTGCGGTCTTCTACTGTGAAGCCTGTGCGATCTAGTGCTAGACCTACGCGTTGCCATGCGCGGTCAAATGGGTCGTTGACGGTGAGGCTGTTGTTGCCTTTGCTGTCTTTGTTGATGATGGCGCGTTGGGCTTGGCTGTTGTCGGCGATGAGGGCGGCGGCGCGGGCTTTTTCTACGCCTAGTCTGACCATTAAGCGACTGAGCATTTCTGCTTCTAGGCTAGGGTCGGCTGGGCGTGGTTGCCATACTGTGCGTTTGCTGTCGCTACCGTCATAGACTTCTATCATGCCGCGATGACTGATGTAGATTTCGGTTTCTTTCGGGTTGCTAGGTGTGCGTTCGATACGGGTGCGGAATTTATCGCGTTCGCCTGTGGAGTACAAGCCGTCTAATACTTTGCCTATGGTGTTGCGGATGATGTCTTGTGGGATTTTGGCGCGGTTTTCTGCCCAATCGGTTTCCATGATGCCAGTATTAGGGTTTTCTTGAGTGAGGATAAAGCCGTTTTCTTGCCAGAATTCTTTGATGATAGGCCAGACTTTATCAGGTGCTTGGTCAACGACTAACCAGCGTTCGCTACCTGCGCGTTCTAAGCGTACTTTGTCTTGTGTCGGTAATATGGTGTTATCGGTGGTTGTGTTTGTGCCGCGCTCGGCGTTGTATGCGGAGTAGGTGGCACTGCCTGATGGGCTTAAATCGGGGACTTTATAGCGGCCGTCCGAGCTGGGCGCGGTTAAGTCGGGTGGGACTTCTAGCGTGGGGATTTTGCCTGCTGATTTGTAGTCTATTTTTTTGCTGTCGAGGATGTCTATGCTACTGCATCCACCTAAGCTGATGATGATGCCAGTGCTGATGAGGGCGATGGATAATGATTTACGTTGCATAATAATCCTTAAAGGGCGTGAGCTGAACGCATGGCTGCGCGTAGTGTTTCGTGGTATTCAGGGGCTAACTCGGTGAGCGGTAAACGGATACCTTGTGCCATGCGCCCCATTTCTGCTAATGCCCATTTTACTGGGATGGGGTTGGCTTCGACAAATAGTTTACGATGTAAACCAAATAGGCTGTGGTTGATTTCACGACCGTGTTGTAAATCGCCGTTAAATGCTGCTACGCACATATCGTGCATAGCGCGTGGGGCGACGTTGGCGGTGACGGAAATCACGCCGTGCCCGCCGAGTAACATAAAAGCGTAAGCACTGGCATCGTCGCCTGTATAAAGGGCAAAATCGGCAGGGGCGCGCATGATTAAATCGGTGGCGCGTTCTATGCTGCCTGTCGCGTCTTTAATGCCGACGATGTTGGGGATTTGTGCTAGTTGTAAGGCGGTATCGTTGCTGATGTCGCTGACGGTGCGACCTGGTACGTTGTAGAGTATGAGCGGTAAATCAACGGCTTCGGCGATGGTTTTGAAGTGCTGGTATAGGCCTGCTTGCCCAGGTTTGTTGTAATACGGGGCGACTGATAAGCCGTAATCAGCACCTGCGGACAATGCGCACTGAGTCAGGGTAATGGCTTCGCGGGTGGAGTTAGCACCCGTGCCCGCAATAACGGGTACGCGGCCTGCGCTTTGTTCGACGACGGCGCGTATCAGCGTGCAATGCTCATCAAAGTCAACGGTAGGCGATTCGCCTGTCGTGCCGACAACGACGATACCGTCGGTTCCTTCTGCGATATGCCAATCCACCAATGCGCGTAAGCTCGGTAAATCGAGGCTACCATCAGCAAACATGGGGGTGACTATCGCAACTAAACTACCTGTGAGCATGTATGTCCCTAATTCAAACAAAAATGATATTCTGTGAGTTTACCCGATAACTGATATTGAGAAAACCGAGGAGTAACAGATTGGCACATTTATTCGTTAAAACGCGATGTCGTCAGGGTGGATAACTTGACTATAGTGGAGGAGTCTGCAGTATTAGCGCGAGTTAATGGTGCGACGATGACAGTATTGCCCGATGATTTATATATTCCGCCAGATGCGTTGGCAGTTTATTTGGGCGCGTTCGAGGGTCCGCTGGATTTATTGCTGTATCTGATTCGCAAACATCATTTAGATGTGTTAGATATTCCGATGGCGCAATTGACCGCGCAGTATATGGAGTATGTGCATTTAATGCGTAATTCCCAGCTGGAATTAGCGGCTGAGTATTTGCTCATGGCGGCGTTGTTGATTGAAATTAAATCACGTATGTTGTTGCCGCGCCCTGTATTGCTAGGTGACGATGACGCTGATTTAGACCCGCGTGCGACATTGGTGCGGCGATTGTTGGAATATGAGCAAATGAAGCTCGCGGCACAGCAGTTGGATGCGTTGCCGCGTTTGGGGCGTGACTTTGTGGCGGCGCATAGCTGGCAGGCAGAAGCCGCTCGCTTGTTGCCGCAAGTGCACGGCGATGATTTACGTGATGCTTGGTTGGGGCTGATAGCGCGGGCAGGCACACGCCGCCATCATCAGGTGACGCAACAGGTGTTGTCGGTGCGTGAGGCGATGGGGCAGATATTGCATAGTTTGCAGGGTGATTTGTTTATGGAATTTACGTCGTTATTCGAGCCAGCGTTAGGCGTGTCGCATGTCGTGGTGAAGTTTTTGGCTATGTTGGAATTAGCGCGGGAGCACAGGGTGGAAATTACCCAAAATGCTGAATTTGCGCCGATATACCTGCGTTTGGCGGGAGTGGTGGCATGAAACACGCTGAGTTAAAAAACATATTAGAGGTCATGCTGTTCGCGCATGGCGAGCCATTGACCATTAACGAAATGCGTACAGCCTTGGCTGGGGATTTAAGTGCAGAGTTGATTTATCGGGCTTTGAACGAATTGCGTGATGAGTGGGCGCACAAAGGTTTGGCGTTGGTTGTGGTGGCGGATGGCTGGCGGTTTCAAACGCGGGCAGAGTATCAAGTTTATTTACAACGGTTAAGCCCAGAACGCCCACCCAAGTATTCGCGTGCCGTGATGGAAACGCTGGCAGTCATCGCTTATAAACAACCTGTGACACGCGGCGACATCGAGGAAATACGGGGTGTGACTATCAATACGCAAATTATTAAAACCTTAGAGCAGCGCGAGTGGATTAAAACGGTGGGGCATAGGGAAGTGCCAGGTCGCCCTGCGTTGTATGTGACTACACCGCAGTTTTTGAGTGATTTGAATCTGCGTGCGTTGGCAGAATTGCCGCCACTTGCTGAATTAGGGCAATTAGTTGCGCCGAATCCTTATACGCTGGACTTGGAATTAGTATCAGATGCGGCGGAGTAACGTATAATTGAGCATTGTTAGTTAGCATCGGAATCACCATGGCCGCATCCCCAATTCGTCGTCCCAGCAAACCATCCACGCCACCTAAGCCTGCGCGGCAAACGCAAACAACGCCAGCACCTGTTAAAACTCAGCCAACACGACCTGTGCGAGCAGGCAAACCTGTAGCACCAGTGCCACCCAAAGTGCCTGACACGACGGATATAGTCGAAGATGAAGCCGCGCCTGCTGAAGGGCATAAGCTACAAAAAATGTTGGCCGCCGCTGGTTTAGGTTCGCGTCGTGAAATGGAAACGTGGATTACGGCTGGGCGCGTGTCGGTCAACGGCGAAACCGCGACATTGGGCGACCGTATCATGCCTGGCGACCGTGTGCTGGTCGATAAACGCCCTGTTAAATTGAGCTTTGAAGTCGAATTGCCGCGCATTTTGATTTACCACAAACAAGAAGGCGAAATCGTCAGCCGTGATGATCCCAAAGCGCGTAAAACCGTATTCGATGCCTTGCCGCGCGTGCGTAATGGCAAGTGGATAGCGATAGGGCGACTGGATTTTAATACCGAAGGTTTGCTTATTTTTACCACTAGCGGTGAACTTGCTAACCGTTTAATGCATCCTAGCTTTGAAGTTGAACGCGAATATACCGTGCGTATCATGGGCGAATTGAGTCAAGAGCAAATGAAGCAAATGACTGCAGGTATAGAGTTGGAAGACGGTATGGCGTATTTTGAACGTATTGCTGAAATGGGCGGTGAAAGCTCAAATCGTTGGTATCAAGTGATTATTAAAGAAGGGCGTAACCGCGAAGTGCGGCGTATGTTTGAGAAAATGGGGATGATGGTGAGCCGCCTTATTCGTGTGCGTTTTGGCATGGTGAATTTGCCGCCACGCGTCAAACGTGGGCAGATGCTGGAATTGGAAACGGCGCAAGTTGCGTCTATATTGAATTGGGTGGCGTTGCCTGTGCCTGAGTTTTTACCACAAAGCCGCCCGCAGGATAAAAAGAGATAGATGATGAATTTGGAATTTATATTTTTTGAAGCGGTATTGCGTGATCGTTTTGTTGATTATTTGTCGGGCTTGAGCTTGACTAGCGAGCAACGCGATGATCATTTCGGTTGGGTAGTCGCTGTGCCTGAGTTGCAATTGACGCAAGAATTGATGGATTTGCTGGAAACCGCATACGACCAACTGCAAGAAGAGCAGATGCAGTTGGTCGAGGCTGAAGAAGGCGGGCTAGAAAAGCACGTAGCAGGATTTTGTGTCGATTTGCCTGACGGTGGTACGACAACGGTGGGTATTCCACCTGATTTGGCGGGGCGATTGATGGCGAATTTTACGGTAGAAGAAATCCATACTATGTTTGCGGCGGTGGCAAAAAGCGCATTGCAACCGTATAACGGCCCTGTTTGCAAAATGTAATGGGGCTGATGGCATGGGCGT
>JABFSE010000007.1 GCA_013140765.1 Sulfuriferula sp. | reverse complement strand
GATGGAGGCGACAAAAGACATCGTGGACTATATCGTCGGCTTTTATAACTGCCTGCGGTTACATTCCACCTTGGGCTACACTTCACCGATTAACTATGAGCAAGATATGGCAGCTAAACAACCTAGCGGGGTGTCTGAAATTTGTTGACCACTACACAACGTAGTGGCTTTGCGGTGATAGATTGTCAGATGAATACGGCGCATTTGGCGCATTTTGGTGCGCGTGAAATAGCGCGGGCAGATTTTATGCGGATTTTGCAGGATAATGTCGATGAGCCTAATATCCATTGGGATGCGCTGGAGATGTGATGACGCGGTTACATGAGATTCCGATACAGTTGCAGTTTTATATTACTTCGCCCTATACGTGTAGCTATTTGCCTGAACAGATGGCGCGTTCGCAAGTGGCCACGCCTGCGCACTTAGTCGATACGGCAGTTTATAGTGAGTTGATACGCATAGGGTTTCGGCGTAGCGGTTTATATACGTATCGCCCACAGTGTGGTGAGTGTCAGGCGTGTGTGCCTGTGCGTGTGTTGGTCGATGAATTTAGCCCTAATCGCACGCAACGGCGGGCATTGAAAATGAATGCGGGGATGACGGTGAGTATAGAAACGCCGCATTTTGATGACGAGCATTTTGCCTTGTATCAACGTTATCAAGCGGCGCGTCATGCTGGTGGAGGGATGGATCATGATGACCGCGAGCAATATACGCATTTTTTGGTGGCGGGGCTGGTAACGAGTTATTTGCTAGTATTTCGCGATGAAGGTGTGGTGCAGATGGTGAGCTTGATTGATCATTTAGCGGATGGTTTGTCGGCGGTTTATACCTTTTTTAATCCCGATTTACCCAAGCGCAGTCTGGGTGTGTTTAATGTATTATGGCAAATTCATCTCGCACGGCAGTTTCATTTGCCGTATTTATATTTAGGCTATTGGGTGGCCGATAGCCGTAAAATGGCTTACAAGCAACAATATCAACCATTACAAGGATTTATAGATGCAGATTGGCGAACCTACACCACGGCGCAAACTTGAGCCGTTATGCGACAAAATCGGGCGCGATAACGTGGAACGTGTGGTGCATGATTTTTATGGACGTTTGCAGGCAGATGAAATGATGCGACCATTTTTTGCGAATATGGGTGATTTTGCCTCGCATGAATCATTGATTGCGGATTATTGGTGGACGGTGATGGGCGGTAAAGTCGATGGTCCGCGCCCATTTGATATGCTGGGCAAGCATCAGGCGTTGAATTTACATAGCGCCGCATTTGATACGTGGTTGCGTATATTTGAGGAAACTTTGCTGGCTCATTTATCGCCAGAATTGGCACAACGTTGGTTGCAAATGGCACTGGGTATCGGCGATACGATGAAGCGGCATTTAGGTTTGCAACAATAATACTGGGGGGAAATAATGCGTCAATATTTGGATTTAATGCGGCACGTGGTTGAAAACGGGACACAAAAATCTGACCGTACGGGCACGGGGACGGTGTCTGTATTCGGGCATCAAATGCGTTTTGATTTAAGCCAAGGTTTCCCGCTGGTAACAACTAAAAAATGTCATTTACGCTCTATTATCCATGAGTTACTGTGGTTTCTTAAAGGTGAAACTAATACGGCTTATCTTAAAACTAATGGCGTGAGTATTTGGGATGAGTGGGCGGACGAGCAAGGTAATCTAGGCCCCGTTTATGGCAAACAATGGCGTAGCTGGCCGACACCCGATGGCGGGCATATTGATCAGATTGCGCGTGTCATCCATGACTTAAAGCACAATCCTGATTCGCGCCGTATCATCGTCTCTGCGTGGAATGTGGCGGAATTAGATCAAATGGCGTTAGCACCTTGCCATGCGTTTTTCCAGTTTTATGTGGCGGATGGTAAGTTGAGCTGTCAGCTGTATCAGCGTAGTGCGGATATTTTTCTCGGTGTGCCGTTTAATATCGCCAGCTATGCGCTGTTGACGATGATGATGGCGCAGGTGACGGGCTTGCAAGTGGGCGATTTTGTGCACACGCTGGGTGATGCGCATTTGTATAGTAATCACTTAACGCAAGCGCACGAGCAGTTGAGCCGCGTGCCGCGTGCCTTGCCGACGATGCGGATTAACCCTGCGATTGATGATTTATTTGCGTTTACGTTTGCTGATTTTGAATTACAGAATTATGACCCTTACCCTGCGATTAAAGCACCTGTCGCGATATAATGCGCTTTAACTGACCTATAAATGAGAAGAAACGATAGACAATGAATTTACACGAATATCAAGCGAAACAATTATTACGCGAATTCAGTATTAACACGCCACGCGGTATCGTGGTGGAAGACCCTACGCACGCAGAGCTGGCGGCAACAGGCTATTTAGGCGGTGAGGCTTGGGTGGTAAAAGCGCAAATTCACGCTGGCGGGCGCGGCAAGGCTGGCGGCGTGCGTTTGGTCAAGTCGCTGGATGATTTACGTACTGCGGCAACAGATTTGCTCGGCTCGCAATTGGTGACTTATCAAAATGCGCCTGAAGGTCAGTTAGTCGGTCGTTTGTTAGTTGAGGAAACGCTAGGTATTGCGCGTGAATTGTATTTGAGTGTATTGGTGGACAGAGAAACCGAACGCGTTGCGGTAGTGGCATCGAGTGCGGGTGGCATGGAAATTGAAGAGGTCGCCGCGACGCATCCTGAGCAGATTTTACGTGAGTATTGCGATCCGATTTTAGGTTTGCAAGCGTTTCAATGCCGTAATTTAGCGTTTGGTCTGGGTTTAACAGGGGCGCATATTGGCGATTTAACGCGTATGTTGCAGGCTTTGTATAAGCTATTTATTGAGTCGGATTTGAGCTTGTTGGAAATCAACCCGCTGGTCATTACCGACGATGGGCGCATGGTGGCACTGGATTGCAAGATGTCCATAGATGACAATGCACTGGCTAGGCAAAAGAAATTCGCTGATATGGCGGACACTACCCAAGTTGATAGCAAAGAAGTCGCCGCGCAAGCCGTAGGGTTGAATTACATCGCGCTTAACGGCAATATCGGTTGCATGGTCAACGGCGCAGGCTTGGCAATGGCAACGATGGATATGATTAAACTGCATGGTGGTGCGCCTGCGAATTTTCTCGATGTGGGCGGTGGCGCAACGGCTGACACGGTGGCGCGGGCATTTAAGATTATTTTGTCGGATAGCCAAGTGAAAGCGGTGTTAGTTAACATTTTTGGCGGCATTATGCGTTGCGATATTATTGCTGACGGTATTATTACTGCGGTGAAAGAAGTCGGCGTGAGTGTGCCTGTTATCGTGCGTTTAGAGGGTACGAACGTTGCCTTAGGCAAACAAAAACTATTAGAAAGTGGCTTGGATATTATGACGGCGGATGGCTTGACAGATGCGGCAGTGCGGGCAGTTGCGGCAGTGCAAGGAGCATCAGCATGAGTATCTTGATAGATAAAAATACCAAAGTGATTTGCCAAGGCTTTACAGGTAAGCAGGGCACTTTCCATTCTGAGCAAGCCATGGTTTACGGCACGCAAATGGTCGGTGGTGTCACACCTGGCAAGGGCGGGCAGTCACATTTGGGCTTGCCTGTATTTAATACCGTGCGTGATGCGGTGCGTGCAACCAGTGCGGATGCCAGTGTGATTTATGTACCTGCAAATTATGCGGCTGATTCGATTATGGAAGCCGCCGATGCGGGTATTGCGCTGATAGTGTGCATCACTGAAGGCATACCTGTGCTCGATATGCTCAATGTTAAAGCGGCTTTGCGTGCCAATGGCGCACGTTTAATCGGTCCGAATTGTCCAGGTATCATTACGCCAGATGCGTGCAAAATCGGCATTATGCCAGGCGCAATACACCTGCGTGGCAAGATAGGTATCGTGTCACGCTCAGGCACGCTCACTTACGAAGCGGTACACCAGACCACGCAGTTAGGTTTAGGGCAAACGACTTGCGTAGGTATAGGCGGTGACCCGATTAAAGGCTTGGATTTCATTGATTGCCTGGCACTGTTTGAAGCTGATAGCGAAACCGAAGCGATTATCATGGTGGGTGAAATTGGCGGCACGCGTGAGGAAGAAGCGGCTGATTACATTAAGCATCATGTTACCAAGCCTGTCGCGGCGTATATTGCAGGGCAAACTGCGCCTAAAGGTAAGCGTATGGGACATGCGGGGGCGATTATTGCGGGCGGTAGCGGGACGGCAGAAGCTAAAATCCGCGCCTTGGCAGAGGCTGGCGTGATAGTGGCTGAATCGCCTGCCGATATGGGTTTGGCGGTGCAAAAAGCGATGCAACGATGAAAATCGCGCTTGCACAAATCAACGTCTGTGTCGGCGATATTGCAGCTAATGCGGCTAAAATTTTAGACGTATTAACCGCCGCTAAGATTGAGCAAGCCGATATTGTGCTAACACCGGAGTTGGCATTATCAGGTTATCCACCTGAAGATTTGCTGTTTCGTGCTGATTTTCATCGGCAAATTGAGGCAGCAATACAGCAACTGGCTAAAGCAACGCATGGCATTACTTTGGTGCTCGGGCATCCTGCCGAAATCAACGGTGATATTTACAATATGGCAAGCGTGATTCGCGATGGTCGCGTTATTGCGCATTATCACAAACAATCACTCCCTAATTACACTGTTTTTGATGAGTTACGTTATTTCACCGCAGGGACGACAGCGTGTGTATTTGAGCAAGGTGGCGTTAAATTCGGCATTAACATTTGTGCGGATGTTTGGCATGAAGCCGCGCCCAAGTGTGCGGTGGATGCAGGTGCTGAAGTGTTATTGGTGTTAAACGCGTCGCCATACCATATCAATAAGCTAAATGACCGTCATGCCGTGATACGTGAACGGATTGCGGCGCATGGTGTGGCGGTGGTTTATTGTAATTTGTTTGGTGGGCAAGATGAGCTAGTGTTTGATGGCGGCTCATTTGTAATGGATGCTAACGCAAAATTGACGCAACAATGTCCAACCATGCAAGAGGGTGTCTATTACACAACGCTAAATGGTGTGTCGCCAGAGCCAGCTAGTATCGCCCCTGCGCTGTCTATGCACGCGTCAGTCTATCAGGCATTGACCGTGGGCTTGCGTGATTATGTGCGTAAAAATGGTTTTGTTGGTGTGTTGTTGGGCATGTCTGGCGGTATAGACTCTGCCTTAACCTTAGCCATAGCTGTCGATGCTTTGGGGGCAGATAAAGTACATGCGGTGATGATGCCGTCAGAATATACCGCCGACATCAGTGTGATTGATGCCCGCGCTATGGTGGCAACCTTGGGTGTGGAATATAGTGAACTTGCTATTAACCCTATTTACCAGCAGTTCATGACTGATTTAACGCCGCATTTTGCAGGTAAGCCCTTTGATTTGACGGAAGAAAACTTGCAGGCTAGGGTGCGCGGCACATTGCTGATGGCGTTATCAAATAAGCTGGGTAAGTTGGTGATTACCACTGGGAACAAGTCTGAAATGGCAGTTGGTTATGCAACTTTATATGGCGATATGGCAGGCGGGTTTGCAGTATTGCGCGACGTGCCTAAAACCTTGGTATATCAGTTATCCGAATATCGTAATAAACTCGCACCCATTATTCCGCAACGCATTATAGACCGACCGCCTTCAGCCGAGCTACGCCCAGACCAAACTGACCAAGATTCATTGCCTGATTACGCAATACTCGATAACATCATAGAACGTTACGTTGAGCATGACGAAAGTATCGCTGAGATGATAGCATCAGGCTTGAACGCAATTGACGTACAACGTATAGTGCGGATGATAGATCGTAGTGAGTATAAACGTCGGCAAGCCGCCGTAGGCACGCGCATTACCAGCCGTGCCTTTGGCAAAGATAGGCGTTACCCCATTACCAATCGTTATAACCCTGTAGGATGATAAAATGAAAAAAATAGATGCAATTATTAAACCATTCAAATTAGATGAAGTTCGTGAAGCCTTGTCCAGCGTGGGCGTGACTGGTTTAACCGTGACTGAGGTCAAAGGCTTCGGTCGGCAAAAAGGTCATACCGAGCTTTATCGTGGTGCTGAGTACGTCGTTGATTTTTTGCCTAAGGTGAAAATTGAAATCGTGGTTGCCGATGCTTTAGTTGAGTTAGCGATAGAAACCATCGTTAAATCTGCACGCACAGGCAAGATAGGCGATGGTAAGATTTTTGTCACTAACGTCGAGCAAGTCGTGCGCATACGCACTGGCGAGCAGGGCGACGAAGCGATTTGATTATAGTTGCGGGTCGCGGACTGCAAAACCGTGACTACGCAACATATGCAAAGTTGGGTTCAAACACTTCAAGATAAAAGCGCGTCGAGCAGGGTTGCGACGCGCCATTTCACGCCATTGTTTACCGTGGCTCAAGCCTGCCAGCTCATAGACATCCGTACTCGGTAAGTAAAAAGTGCGGACAAATTGCTGTATCAACAAGTTAATCACAGGCGTGAGTAATTTGCGTTGCAAAGTGCCGCAGTGTTTGAGGCTGGCTTCAAGCGCACTACGGGCATGTGCGATATGACGAGCTTCGTCGATAATATGCAAGGTGCACATTTGGCGTATGACATTATCGACTTTACCCTTGCCTTCAGTGCGCACGTAACGGTTTAAGCGGTCGGGCACTTCTTCGCCTATGGTGACGGCTAACCAAAATAAAGTGGTATTAAGCGGCGTGTGGCGACCAAGAAAATCGGCTACAAAAGGACGATGTCGCCATACGCCAGGCAGACGCAGACCGCTTTTTTCCATTAGTTTCAAGAACATCAAGCTATGCCCAGCTTCTTCCCTTATTTCGTGCAAATAATAAGCAAGCTCTTGGGTTGATTGCGTATGGCGCAGGTTTTTAGATAGGCGTTCGATAAAAATAGCTTCTAGCCAAATACCTGCTTGAATAAACCCAGTAAATTCATATTGGGACAAGCGGATTTTGACGGAGTCGGGTAGTTCGCTGTATTCGGGTAAGCCAAATAGTGATACCGCTTCGTCAGGCAACCAAGACTGGTTAATGTCCAGACTATCCCAATCCAAGCGCGTCAATGGATCAGCGTAATGAGCACTATTGGTTGAAAGTTGCTCTAGCAGCGAAAGTTCAGCATGCGCCATCAGAAGTGTGTGGAAATTATCAGTAATAGTGAATCATACCAATTTTTACGTGGTTAGAATAGGCTAACCATGCCCGAATTGATTTAGCCTTGCCGAAAATAGGTGAATACGGTATCCTTTCGCACTTTGCTTAATTCAGTGCAATGCTGGTTAAGTGCTTGGAGAGGTGGATGAGCGGTTTAAGTCGCACGCCTGGAAAGCGTGTTTGGGGTCATTCCCAACGGGGGTTCGAATCCCCCTCTCTCCGCCAGCAGCAAGGCTTGCAGCTGATTCATGCTTACTTTTTCTTACCTCGATTTACCTTGTTTTACCATCAAAATTCGTTTTCAGTATCCCCGTTTTGTCCCCGTCGTTAAACGGCGAGATCCGTCCAACACCCTGCGGCAAGCAATGTGAGCTTGACGTTTTGAACGTATCAGCTGCGGCTGAAGGGTGAGGAAGCAGATAGCTGGGTATGGGTTTGGAACCACCAACACCTGCCGGCGAATCATGAACAAGCGAGCCTCTGGGATATTTAGACTGAGTTTAGTCAGTATCCTGGCATCCCAAAATTAGTGCAATCGAGTGTGGTGATTGCAGCTTTTAGACCTTTTCGAAGGTTTTATATCAGCTGCATGCAAACCATATGAGGGCACTATATGCTTCAAACATCTACAACTCTTGACTTACTTTTGCGCCAATTCGGTGGGGCTCATATTGTCACAATTAGACAGGCTGGTTTGGTCATCGGATTTCAGCCGCAGACAAGCTATAATTTAGTCGGTAAACGTAAGTTCCCCCTGCCGCTAGTTGATACTGGTGGCAAGCGAATGGTGCGCGTGGTTGACATTGCCAAATACATCGATTCCCTTGCCGACCAGATATTTATACCCCCGGCAGTATCACAGGCGCCAGCACCGCTCATTGTAGTCACATCCCCCCTAAGAAAAAACCTGGTCGACCAACAAAAGTTGAGCAGGCTATACGTCTGTCAGGGATTGTGTATGGATGAGTTAGTCAGTGTATCTAAAAATAGCGAGCCCATTTTCAATCTTGTTCTGCAGCGATACAAATGAGTATCGGTGTGCTGTCATCCTATCCATCACCAGACTTTTCAACTTTATGCGGTCTCCCCAAAGTCATCTTCAGATTGTAGTAACTGGCATGACACCCCCAAGGGGGTGGCAGAATTGAGTGTCAAAAAATCGCACCACAGTAAAACGGGTAGAGAGTTCTCCGTTACCCTTCAGCCGACTGATGCTAATCGACTTGATTCGCTTTCTCAGGCACTGGGTGTATCACGACCGGAAATATTGCGGCAAGCATTTAGAGGAATTCCGCTGCTGTCTACTGAACAACGTTCAATACTAATTGACTCACGATCCAGTTTGGCTCATGTGGGTGCCAATCTCAATCAAATTGCGAAGCACTTAAATAGTAGTGGTAACTGTGGCGGTGACGAGGTTGCTCAAGAGTAAGCATCCAACCCATCCACCTGTCATTGCCCGCCAAACTCATGCAATCTAGCTGCTTTTTGGAAGGCACGCTAGATGGCTACTCGACACACTCCTGATTTTTGGCAAACGCACCTTACTGCCTGGCAGCAAAGCAAGCTGACCGTCACAGCTTATTGCACCCATCACGGCTTATGTGCCAAGACCTTTTATCGCTGGCGCAGCCAGCTGACAACAGCGGCCAGTCTCACGCGCCAGCCACCGCTCACCCTCATCCCCGTCAGCGTTCAACCCGCACCTGTCACGGGTACACTCCAACTCCACAGCCCCACTGGCTGGCAAATAACACTCCCCATGGGCAACACGCCCTGGCTAATTGACTTGTTGCGGCAACTGCCATGATACCTGCCCATCCCATCAGCCCCATCGCCACCCAGGTCTGGCTAGTCATCGAACCTGTTGACATGCGCATTGGCATCGATGGCCTTTCCCAGCGCATCCAGCACAGCCTGGGTCGCAGTCCCTGCGATGGCACCGCCTACGCCTTCCGTAGGGGTGAAATGGTATAATTCAGGCATGGATTCAGCCCAACAACTTGCCCAATTTAACCCCGATCCCGCCTTGGCGGCGTATGTGGATAAGCTGTTGGCGCAGGTTAAACAGGATGCTGAACTCATTCAACAAAACACAGTATTACGCCAGCAAAACACCGCACAAATACTCACCCTGACTAAGCAAATCCAGCACGCCGAACTCAAGAACCAGGCTTTGGTACTGGAACTTGCCTATTACCGCCGCATCCGCTTCGCCAACAAGAGTGAACAGCTCTCCCCTGACCAACGTGCATTGTTTGATGAGTGCTGGGCAGCCGACATCACGGCGATTGAAGCCCAAATCGGGCAGCTAGATACACCTAATACCGAAGATGCGACAACCGCTATCCCCAAGCCTGCGCGTCCACGCGCAGGTCGTCAGCCCCTGCCTGACCATCTGCCACGCATCATTCATCGCCATGAGCCTGCATCTTGCCAGTGCGGTGCGTGTGGACGTGATTTAATCAAGCATGGACTGCATGCGCGGCACTTTCTGGCGGGTTGGCAAGGACACTTGATGGTTGACGATTACGCTGGTTATAAAGCGTTATTTACCCAAGGCATCACTGAGCTGGCATGCTTCGCACATGCACGTCGGAAGTTCTTTGATTTACATGCAGCCAACCAAAGTCCAATTGCAGCGGCTGCGCTGCAGCGTATCGCGGCACTCTATGCCATTGAGCAGGCTGCGGACAAGCTGGATGCGGCAGGTCGTTTGCAGTTGCGCCAGACCCAGGCCAAGCCGCTATTGGATGAGCTGCATGACTGGTTAATCCAGACTCGCATCAAAGTGGCCGATGGCAGCGGCACAGCCCGCGCATTGGATTACAGCATCAAGCGTTGGCCAGCGCTGATACGTTATGCGGACAGCGGTATCTTACCCATCGATAACAACCCAGTCGAAAATGCAATACGACCGATTGCCATCGGTAAAAAGAATTGGCTGTTCGCAGGCTCAGAACGTGCAGGCAAACGCGCTGCAGCGATTCAGAGTTTGTTGGCTACCGCCAAGCTCAATGGCTTGGAACCCTATGCTTGGCTCAAAGATACACTGGAGAAATTACCTACCTGGCCTAATAGCCAGATTGATGAATTGCTGCCGTTTAGAAATGAACTACCATAGGTAGTGAAGGGATTGGAGTGGCTGGGCTGGACGCTTACATCTAACTTTCGTGCGGCATGACTTGTCGCTGGAGTGTGAGTTAATTTGGTTGTCAGCATCGGATAAGTAATTTAGAAATATGCTGATCAAGGCATGCGCTTACATTCATAAAGATGTGCCGACGTAAGAATAATAAATTGTTAAAGGTTCGATTTAACTCAATACTTAAAATAATACATACCGCCGATTGGCATCTTGGACATACATTGCATGGAATGTCTCGTGAATTTGAGCATCAAAAATTTCTGGATTGGTTATTAGATACACTGGACGAACAAGCCGCTGATGCACTGATAATTGCAGGCGATGTATTTGATTCAGCTAATCCGCCTGCTAGCGCGCAGTCTATGTTGTATCACTTCCTGGCGCTGGTAAACCACCGCTTTCCTAAACTTCAGGTCGTTCTGGTCGGGGGTAACCATGATTCTGCAGCTCGTCTGGATGCGCCGCAACCTTTGTTGCAAGAGCTGAACGTGCATGTCGTAGGTGGTATCAGCCGGGATAAGGATGACCAACTGAATAGTCAGCAGCTACTTGTCCCCCTGATAGATAAACAAGGGGGTGTTGCTGCATGGTGTGTTGCCGTTCCGTTTTTGCGTCCCGGTGACTTATTGCCTGTTGATGGAGATGACGATCCGCTGATACAAGGTGTGCGTGATATTTACGGTGAAGCGCTTGCAGAGGCAAGGGCACGGGTTTTGCCAGGGCAGGCCATTGTGGCAACAGGGCATTGCTATATGGTGGGGGCTGCATTGTCTGAGTTGAGTGAGCGCAAAATATTGGGCGGCAACCAGCATGCTTTGCCCGTTGATATCTTTCCTGCAGATATTGCTTATGCTGCACTGGGTCATCTTCATTTGGCGCAAAGTGTCGGGGGACGAGATGCCGTTCGGTACAGTGGCTCTCCCATCCCTTTGTCACTTGCGGAAAATGTATATCCTCACCAAGTAGTGAGTGTCGATATTGATGGGGATAAATGTGTTAACTGGTCTCCGATTCGCGTGCCGCGTACGGTTGAAATACTGCGCTTACCGTCCAAGGAATCTTTGCCACTAGCCCAAATCTTATCGTTGCTTACAGAACAGGATTTGCCAGAAAGTGTGCCAGAACAAAACTGGCCTTATATGGAAGTGTCGGTTTTGCTCGATCGTCCAGAGCCTGGTTTACGTCGGAGTATTGATGAAGCTCTCGAAGGTAAAGGTGTGCGTCTGCTCAAGTTAACCACACATTATCCAGGTGATGGGGCATCTTTGGCTGAGCGTATGCCTGAAAGTAATCTTCAAGACCTCTCGCCTGATGAGGTATTCAATCGTCGTTATCAGCAGGTACATAATGATTCACCACCGCAACCCCTAATGGCAGCATTTCACCAGATACTAGAGCAAGTTCAGCAGGAGTCTGAACTATGAAGATAGTTGCGATTAGAGGTAAAAATCTGGCGAGTCTAGAGGGTGAGTTCTCAGTTGAATTTGAACAAGCGCCACTAGCACGTGCTGGATTGTTTGCGATTACGGGTCCTACGGGAGCGGGTAAAAGTACAATTTTGGATGCACTTTGCCTGGCACTTTTTGATAAGATGCCGCGGTTACCAGCGGGACAGGGTGTGCCAGTAGGTCGTGCAGATGAAGATGACTCGTTGCGGACTAAGAGCAATGACGTATGTTCTATTCTGCGTAGAGGCACAGCTGATGGTTACGCAGAAGTTGAATTTGTGGGATGTGATAATCAGCGTTACCTGGCTCATTGGGAAGTGCGACGTGCAAGAAATAGCGCAAGTGGTCGTCTCCTAGCTCAAGTCATGACACTCACTGCGCTTGCCAATAATCAGCTTGTTGGGCGCACCAAAAGTGAAGTGCGGCAAGCCATTCAGGAACGCCTCGGTCTGTCTTTTGAGCAATTCAGGCGGTCTGTATTGTTAGCGCAGGGAGATTTTGCTTCTTTTTTAAAAGCAGATGCCAAGCAGCGATCCGAATTGCTGGAACGGATGACTGGTACAGAAATTTATGGCCTGCTGTCAAAGGCAGCTCATGCTCGATCAGCCCATGAAGAAAATGAAAAGAATCGCCTTGAGTTGCGTATGGGAGATTTGCTGCCGATGCCTGCAGAGGCTCGCAGTGCGCTTGAGGATCAATTTAAAAAGGCGCAAGCAGGACAAACGCAACTAGATCAATCGCGTCTAGCTATAAAGCACATGATCGATTGGTATGAACGGCTAAGGCAACTCAATGTTGCAGAAAGTGATGCAATAGCCAAAGTGGCAACAGCCGATCAGGTCGTTACCAATGCAAGTGAGCGACGCAAAGAACTAGAGCTGATTCAGTTGGTTCAGCCTTCACGCGCAAGCCTCGAACGGATGGATCAAAGCGCTAATGAGCTAATTGAATCCGAAAAATCGCTGGTAACTGCCCGAACTGAAGAACTGCAAACAGCAAAACGCGTGACTGAATTGCAGCAGACTGTTGAAGCGGATAAAGCGCGTCTGACGAATCACGAAAATGAGCTTACGTTAATAGAACCGGATCTGCGGGAGGCGAGGGTGCTTGATACGCAGCTTTCTGGTGCTTTGGCTGAGCAAGAAAGCTGTAAACAAACTGCTTTCGACGCCAAGAAGAAAGCAGATATTGCGGCTATAAAACTGGCTGATTCTGTTACTCAAAACCAAATTATTGAAAAGGCATTAGCAGAATCAACGCAATGGTTACAGGCAAATCAACACAATGCTGAACTCGCCAATCAATGGCAGAGATGGGATCAGGAACTGACAAATTTGGTTGAAGCAGATCATGCCAGGCAGCGTGCTACAAGTGAACTTACTGCCTTAGGGGCGGCCCTGCTGTTGGTTCAACCTCAACTTGCTGCTGCAACAGCTCAGCAAACCGAATTAAATGCTGCAGTCAGTGATGCAGAGAAAAATATAGAAATATTGGAAGTGCAGGCAAAGGCAACTCCATTGGCGGCGTTACAACAGGAGCGTGTGGGTCTTCAAACTCGTCAAAATGGTTTGAGCACATTGTTGGCGCTGCATAACAATGCAGTCGATACTAATAAGCAACTGGATACGGTAGCGATTGAGCAGGCGCACAACCAGACGAAATCAGTCCGTTTACAGGCCGATATTCAAAAGCTAAATGAGCATTTAATCGCCAGTCGTTCAGCACTGGCCGAAGTTGAGCGATCACATCATTTATTTATGTCAGCACGCAAGGCAGACGTTATCTCACTGCGCGATGAACTGCTGACAGATAAGCCTTGCCCCGTATGTGGTTCTACTGAACATCCGTGGGTGAGTAGCGAGCCAAAATTAGATCTTTTGCTGAATGACATGACTAGCCGTGTGCAAACCTTACGTGACGAAGTGAGCAATTCGACGCGCGAACTGGGTCGGCTGGAAACTGAACATGCTACTGCTATTAAACTTATCAGTGAATTTGAAAGCAAAAGAACTGAACTCAGCGGCGTGTTGGTGGAACACATTTCGAAGTGGGACGCGGCTTGTAACGCAGAGCAGCTAAGTAAGAATGTGCTTGCCATAGAGGTAAAAGAGCAACTGCAAGCAAAAATGAAAGATGTTGATTTGGAGTTAACAAGTATTGCTGAACAGGAAAGTCGGGCACATCGGTTGCAAACTACACTGCAAGAAAAGCAGCTGGAGCTACGTCAATTCAGGCTGGTATTGACCACTACTGTTGAAAAGATTGCTAGTCTCACGCTTCAGCTCCAAAAATTAAACCACGATCATGAACAGCAAACGCGAGAGTTGGCTAGAGCGGTGTCTGAGCGCAAACAGATTGTAGATAAACTCACACCCGTGCTAATCGGGGTCGAGAACTGGCAACGCAAGTTGGAAGGCGATGTGCCATCGCTGCGTCAAGCGTGCGAACAAATCGTTATGCAATGGCGTAAAAAAACTCAGCAAAGGGATGAATCTAGTAATGGATTAGCAACACAACAAGCATTATTAGCGGCGGCTTCGACCGAAGCCACGCATATGCTGGAAAGTAGTAATAACGCGCAATCGACGCTGCTTGGCGTTCAAGCTAAATTGACAGATTTACGGGCGCAACGAAAAATATTGCTAGCAGGCAGAACCGCGGATCAGGTAGAAACTGAACTTAAAACGGCAATTATGTCCGCAAGTAGTGCATTAAAAATAGCGCAAACTCAGCTTGTAACTGCCAATGAGCAGTTAGCCGTGAATCGCAAAACTATCCAGCATCAACAAGATGAGCATGAAAAGCAGATAGCAGCAAAAGCACAGGCCGAAAATGGGGTCAACGCGGCATTGGTTAAGTACGAGATGGGTTTGGATAGGCTGAGACAACTACTTGTGCATGACGAAACATGGTTGCGTAGCGAACAGGCTGAATTGAGTAAAATTTAAACGCAATTGCTGGAAGCAAAAGCTATCTACGCAGCACTTCAACAGCAAAGGTTGGATTATGAAGCCGCTAATAAGCCCGAACTAAGTATTGAAGATGCCGGTGCTCAGTTAGCCGAAACAGAAACCTTATGTCAGGCATCTCAAGACAAAATTGCGGAAATCAAAGCAAGTCTTAAACAGGATGATGATAAGCAAAGTCAAGGCAAAGCACTACGCGCTGAACTGGAGACTCAGAAAGAAAAATGGCAATTGTGGGCTGGTCTTAAAGACCTGATAGGGTCTCAGGATGGCAGTAAATTCCGTACCTTTGCCCAGAGTCTCACCCTTGATGCGTTGCTGGGTTATGCTAATCGGCATTTGGAAGAATTGGCAAGGCGCTACCTGTTGCAGCGTGTGCCGGGCAGCGATCTTGAGTTGCAAGTGATCGATCAGGAAATGGGTGATGAGGTGCGCAGTGTGCATAGTTTATCGGGTGGAGAAAGCTTCCTGATTTCATTGGCTCTGGCATTAGGGTTGGCATCACTGTCATCGAACCGAACACAAGTGGAATCACTCTTTATCGATGAAGGCTTTGGCAGTCTGGATCCAGCAACACTAGACATCGCCATTGCCAGCCTGGATGCGCTGCAATCGTTAGGACGTAAGGTTGGAGTGATATCACATGTGCCGGCAATGGTAGAACGGATTGGTGTGCAGGTGAGGGTGGGGGTGCATGGTGGTGGAAAAAGCAGTGTTACTACGGTTGGTGCGTTTGCAGGATAATCTGTTTTTATACAAAGTTTGAATAAGCCGTTAATGTCATCATTAATATCGGATAGACCACTTATTCTGATTGGTGTATTCTTGTGTTTTATTTCTGGTCAGGAGTTATAAGTGGTTCGTTCGCTTGTTTTGGAGGATATTCCGGCAACACAGCAGGAGCGACTTGCTTACCTTGAACTCAGAGTGAGGTTCTTGGGGGAGTGTGGAAGACCTGAGCTTCTGGATCGGTTTTCGATTCAGGAGGCTGCTGCTACGCGAGATTTTGCTTCCTATCGGGCATTGGCACCAGATAACCTCGATTTTGATTCATCTCTTAAACGTTATCTTCCTTCAGCCAGTTTTACTCCTATCTTTGATATTTCAGCAGATCGTGCACTGAGCTGGCTAAGTCAGGGTTTTGGGGATGGGATTAGCGTAAGGCACAAAGGCCACGTTTTATCAGAGCCTGTACCATTTATTTCCAAGCCAGACCTGGATGTCGTCGCAATCTTGAGTAGAGCCATACATCAACGGAAGGCAGTCAGCATCCGTTACTGTTCTTTGTCCTCTGGGGATTCTGAGCGAGAAATCATCCCTTTTGCGTTGGCAAATAGTGGTTGGCGTTGGCATATTCGTGCTTTCGATCGAAAAAGACGTCAGTTTAGAGATTTTGTTTTGACCCGCGTTATTTCAGCCACCCTTTTGAATGAAGTGCCTGTAGAGGATGAACTTGCAGATAAAGACAATCAGTGGAATCGTATCGTAGAGTTAGAGCTTATTCCTCACCCGGACAATGTGACAGTCGCAGACGCAATTAAGCGAGACTTGGCGATGGAAAAAGATTGTGCTCAAGTGCCAATTCGTGCCGCGCTTGCAGGGTATCTGCTCCGACTCTGGAATGTTGATGTATCTCCCGATCATCGAATGCGGGGACACGAGTACCAGTTATGGTTAAGAAATACGCCAGCGTTATATGGTGTGCAGAATCTTGCACTGGCACCAGGTTACGTATTGGATACAGGAAAGAATGAAGATGTCGACCTATAATGCCGAAATTTCTGCTGGCTCGCTGATGCTGCCTGAAAGTCGGCGCATTGCAAAGTTGCTGTTGGAAAACCCAACAAAAGAACGTTGGATTCATGCACTCAAAGACGAAAATATACTGCAAAAAAATCCAGCAACGGCACTTCGTCAAGCAGCACTGATCCGCAAACGTCTGGAAACCTTAGATGCCGAAGGCTGGCAACTGATAGTTGAGGGAGATAGCGAATTAGTCGGCCAATTGTTGCTGGCGGCATCTATCAAACATAGCCAGTTACTGGCCGATTTTCTGCGTGATGTCTATGCTCAGGATCTGCGAAGATTGGAGCACTCGCTCAGCCTGAACCAATGGGATGGTTTTTTGACAGAATGCATCCATCGGGATAATCAAGTGGAAGGGTGGGCAACCTCCACCAAGGAAAAACTTTTCCAAGTAATCGTACGTATTCTTGTCGAAGCCAAATATCTGGACACCACCCGAAAAATGAATTTAACACCACCTATGATTCACCCCGGAGCAGCCTCCTACCTGAAGCGACGTGGTGATGCTGAAACACTTTCCATCATGGAATACTCCCGATGAGCCAAACTTTCGAAGCACGACTCAATCAAATCCTGCCACGACTAACCTCGCCTGAACTCCTTAATAACTGTGGTCATGGTGGCGAAATTGGCTTCTGGATTTTCGATTATCCGCCAGAGCGTGAAATGGAGATGCGCGCTTTCTTGCAAGAAGTGATCATACCTGCACTGGCAAAGCGCCAACCTCCAGTCAAAGTCGAAGCTGTTAACCTATTTGACCTCGTCATTGGCCAGCTGGAAGAGCGCAAGTTGCTGGATAAAGTCATAGACATGCAACAAACCAAGGGGGATGCGGCTGTGCTGGCTTCTCTTCGCTCCGTGTTGAAAGAAGACAAACTGGCTCAGAAGCTTGCAACTCAGATTGACTTACCCAGCCTTGATCTCTTAATCCTGTGGGGGGTGGGCACGGTTTATCCTATGCTGCGTACCCACACATTGTTGTCGGCGCTGCATCCCATCATGCAGGACACGCCTTTGCTGATGCTGTATCCGGGTCGTTACGATGGCCATTCGCTGCGCCTCTTTAACAAACTTGCGGAAGATCATTATTACCGCGCTTTCCAGCTCGTCCCTTAAAAATAGAGAATATAGGAAACACCACAATGAAAATCCGGGATCTTTTCACTAAACCCATCGACCGCCCCATTAATGGTGTGATCAAGGCAGACCAGCGCGATGCAGAGAGCATCTGGCAGGAGCTGGATGAGTACGTGGTGACCAAGCAACTCACTGAATATTTCCGTCGATTTTTCGATGCGTTTTTGGCTGCCGCTGATAATCCAAAAGATCCTGTCTTGTCTTCCCGCATGGGCGTTTGGGTATCTGGCTTCTTTGGTTCTGGTAAATCCCATTTCATCAAAATCTTGTCTTATTTGCTAGAGAATATCGAAGCAATTAATCCAGCAGATGGTCAACACAAACGCGCATCAGAGTTTTTTGATGAGCGAAAAATTAAGGATGCCATGTTGTTGGCCGACGTTCAGCGCGCCATTCAGGGTAGTTCTGATGTCATTCTCTTTAACATTGATGCCAAAGCGGACAGCAAATCTGATCGGGATGTGATTCTTCAGGTCTTTCTGCGGGTATTTAACGAGAAGCTGGGATATTCCGGTGATGCTCCACACATCGCAAATATGGAGCGATACCTTACCACCAAAGGCGTTTACGAAACTTTCAAGCGTGAATTTCAGGTCAAGAACGGTTCAACCTGGGAACAAGAGCGCGATGCTGTCGATTTTCTGCGCGATGATGTGGTCTATGCCCTGTCCAAGTCCCTCAATATGACGGAGGAATCAGCGAGCAGCTGGTTTGACAAAGCGCGCGACGACTACCGCATCAATATTGAAAGCTTCGCCAAGCTGATTAGCGAATACCTGAATACCAAGCCAGCTGGACACCGTATCATTTTCCTTGTGGATGAAGTGGGGCAATTCATCGGTGACAACACTCAGCTAATGCTCACTCTGCAAACTATCACCGAGCAGTTGGGCACGCTTTGTCAAGGGCGAGCTTGGGTCATCGTCACCAGCCAGTCAGATATTGATGCTGCCATCGGCGAAGCTAACAAAGCCAAGTCACAGGACTTTTCCAAGATTCAGGGGCGCTTTCATACTCGCCTGTCGTTAGCCAGTTCCAACACAGATGAGGTTATTGGTGTGCGTCTTTTGTCCAAGACCGAAGCTGCACACATAGAATTACGTGATAGCTTCGCATTGAAGGGCGACATCATTAACAACCAGCTCGCCTTTGTCGGTAATTCGGTTTCCATGCGTGGTTACAAAGATGCGGCGGAATTCGTAGCTTATTACCCGTTTGCACCCTATCAGTTCCAACTCCTGCAGAAGATTTTCGAGTCTATCCGCAATGTGGGTGCGACTGGCCAGCACCTGTCCAAGGGTGAACGTTCCCTGCTGGATGCATTTCAATCAGCGGCTAAACGCAACGCTGACCGTGGCACCGAGGCCATGGTACCGCTGTATGATTTTTATCCATCCATTGAAAGCTTCATTGACACCACCGCCAAACGCTCTATCGAAGATGCGCCAGAGAACCCGGCATTGGAAGCCTATGACATCCTGCTGCTGAAAGGCTTGTTTTTGATCCGCTATATCCCGGACATAGTGCGACCCAGCGTCGATAATCTGGCCACGCTCTTCCTTGATGAGATTGATGCCGACAAGCTGGAACTCAAACGTAAGATACAGGAAAGCCTTACTCGCCTGGAACGCCAACGTCTGGTCAATCGCAATGGTGATCTCTGGTTCTTTCTCACCAATGAGGAACGCGACGTGGCTCGCGAGATCGGTCATGTGGAAATATCTTCCGCTGAAAAATCTCGCCTGATGTGTGAATTGATCTACGACGACATCTTGGGTGGTCAGACCAAGGTTCGCCATAAGGATACCAAAGCAGATTACGAATTTAACCGTCTGCTTGATGGTGCACCCTGGAAACAGGCTAATCATCAGCTGTCCCTGGAAGTCGCCACGCCGCTGGGTGACGACTATGAAGGCTTGAACGAAGCCAAGTGCATACTACGCAGTGCAGATCGTGGACTGATACGTATTGCTGAAGGGGAGCGGCTGGACATCGAGCTCACCCTTTACCAGCAGATAGAGAAATACATTGTCAGTCCCAAGGCCAGCAGTTCAGCTACCCCGTCTATAAAACGTATCCTTGAAGATCGCAAGGCTGAAAACCGTGAACGTCGTAGCCGTCTGGTCGAACAGCTGAGCAACCTCATGCTTACGGGTGACTTTTATGTGCTTGGACAGAAACCCCAGATCAAAGCAGCTAGCCCGACCACGTTGCTGGATGAGTTACTCAACTACCTGATTTCCAATACCTACACTAAGCTGCCTTATCTCAAGGTAAGGCAAGTTGACCCCCTGGCAGAAATCAAAGCAGTTCTTGCTGCTGACGATATAGGTCAACATGGCCTCAAACTAGGCGGGGAGGAGGGTAATCCGCTCGCCCTCAATGAAATGCGTGAATATCTCCAGCTTGCGGCCAGCCAGAATCGTGTAGTGCTCGCGGATGTTGTTGATCGTTTCACTGGCGTGCCATGGGGCTGGAAACCAGAAGGCGAGATCGTGCTGCTCATCGCCCGGCTGTTCATGACTGGCGAGATCAAGCTCGTGCTGGAAGGCTCAGACCTGGATCCCAAGAGTGCGGTTGATCCACTGACTAAGTCTGCACGCTTTAAGCAGGTTTCTATCCTCAAGCGCAAGACTGCGGACGCAAGCGCCATTAGGCAGGCCAGAGATTTACACAAAGCTATGTTCTCCAATCTGGCACGGGAGGACGAAGATGGCCTGGTCGCTAACTTCCGGGACAATCTGAGGGATTGGCAAACGGAATTGAAGGGTTTCATTAATACCGCCGCGATGAAATATTATCCCGGTAAGGCAGTCATGGATCAGGCATTAAATCGTATCGCCAAGCAGCTTGCCATCCGTGATTCGTTTGAGTTCATCGAAGCGCTGTTGACGGGCAAGGATGACTGGCTTGATACCACCGACGACATCCATGATGTACTGAGTTTCTATAAAACCCAGATTGCCACCTGGCGCAGGATGCTGGATTCGCTGATTGCGTTTTCTGACAATCAGGGAGTCCTGCTCAAGGATGCTCAAGCCGCCGCTGCATTGCGCGAACTGGAATCCATTCGTGACAACCCCGCGCCTTATGGTCAGGTCAGCCGCATTGACACCCTGATTGCAACAGTGTCAGGGGTGAATGATCGTATTGCTGGCGATGAGCGTGAGTCTGCGCTGCTGTCTATTGATCATCGCATCAGTGAAGTGCAAAAAACGTTGGATGATGCTCAAGCCGATACAGTGCTACGCAATAAAGCACTTTTACCATTGCAGCAAATCAAGGCAACGGTTGCCGCACTTGCCAGCATACCCAGGATTCGTTATTTCAAGGAACAAGCAGGTGATTTGCTGGATAGTGCCATGGATAACATCGCGTTGGCAGCCAAGCCAGCTGTCCCTGTAATAAGTGAACCTGGAAGTTCAGCGACCGTGCTGACGACGGGTACAGTCAAGCCTGTTGTACCTGTTAAGCCAACCAAAGTCGTGCGAGCTGCGGATGTCGCCGTGCAGTCTTATCTGGAAACAGAGTCAGATGTCGATGAATATCTTGCTAAGCTAAAGCAGAAGATCGTGGCAGAGATCAAGGCGGGCGGGAAAGTAAGGATACAGTAATGCTATGAATAACAATAATAAAGCGTTATCATAATGCATGAAACCTTAATGAGAAAACATTCATGAAAACGCACACATCCTCGCCGAATAAAGCAACGCCCCTAGCCCGACATCTCCGTGCTGGCAAGGTGTATCGCCGCGAGGATCTGGTGCCTTATTCCACGAGCGTTGATCGAGAGTTGCAGCAACTGGTTGCAGCAGGACGGCTGACCAAGGCCGCACAAGGGCTTTATTATGCGCCCAGAAAAAGTGTTTTTGGTGATGCGCCACCGGCTGAAAGTGAAATGTTGGCGGCTTTCCTGAAAGATAAAAATTTTCTCAGCTTCAACCCCAGCGTCTATAACTCATTGCGCTTAGGTACTACCCAGCTCTATAACAAAGCCATCGTTTATAACCACAAGCGTCATGGCAAATTCCTCCTGGGTAATCGCGAATACGATTTCCGCGTTAAGCATCGCTTTCCGCTGCCCAATCAAGTGAGCAGTGAGTATCTGTTAGTGGATATGCTCAACAACTTTGATGAACTGGCAGAAGATGAAGAGCATGTATTTGCCATCGTCCGTCGCAAGCTGTCACAGTTTGATGCGAATAAACTGCAAAAAGCTTTGCAGGATTACGGCTCGGCAGCCACTCGCCGTCTGATGAAAATCTGGCTGACTGAGTTGAATGAAGCTCAAGCTGGGAAAGTTAAATGAAAGCCCCCGGCTTTCTGCATGAACACGAAGGCTTCCTGGTTCTCCTTGAACAGATTGCAGACGCACTGAATATTGAAGCTAATCTGATTGAAAAAGATTACTGGCTGATGCATTGCCTGTGGGGGCTGCAACAACAGGGCTGGAAGTTCGAGCTGAAAGGCGGTACATCGTTATCAAAAGGTTACCAGCTTATCCATCGTTTTTCAGAGGATATTGATATTCGCTTTGAGCCACCCGCAGAGCTTGGCGTTAAAACAGGAAAAAATCAGGATAAACCTGCTCACCAAGCATCACGCCGTGAATTCTTTGACTGGTTGGCCAAGCAGATCAAAATTCCGGGGCTGATATCCGTCTCTCGCGACACTGACTTTGACGATGCCAAATATCGCAACAGCGGCATCTTGCTTGATTATCCTATCCTGACTCGTGCGTTGCATGGCGTGAAAGACGGCATCCTGCTGGAAGTGGGCTTTGACGATACTGCACCAAACAACCCCTGCACCATCTCCTCGTGGGCGCTGGATGTAGCCTTAAAAGCGAAAGTCGCGATCATCGATAATCGGGCAGTGGATGTCGCTTGCTACAGTCCCGCTTATACCTTTGTGGAAAAGCTGCAAACCGTCTCGACTAAATTTCGTATGCAGCAGGAAGCCAATAAGTTTCCGAAAAACTTCATGCGCCATTATTACGATCTGTATTGCCTGCTCGATAGTCCTGAAGTGCTCAGCTTTATTGGTACCCCGACTTATCACGCCCGCAAAATAGAGCGCTTCCGTTCCGGCGATAATTTGGACATCACCAGTAACGAAGCATTCCTGCTTTCCGATCCTAAAGTGCGCAAGCTGTACGAATCCAAATATCGCGAAACCGCCGCGCTGTATTACACCGGTCAAATCCCGTTTGGCGACATCCTCGCTCGCATTCACCAGCATATTGACCAGCTCTAACTAGAATGAACAAATCCAAACTAAAATCCTACGCCCCGCAAGCCCGCAAGGACTTCATCGCCGCTATTACCACTCGCGCCAACCAGCTCGGCTTGTCCGATAAGGGCGGCAGCCTCGAAATCGCCCCGGCAGAGAAGAGTGGTGATGTCGTCATCATCGCCGGTCAACCTTGGCCTGCCAAGGTGCAAGGCCAGCGTGAACAGCTCATCAAGCGCATCCACCAGGTCGGCTACACGCAGACCATGGAAGCCGTTGCCTACACCTGGTTCAACCGCTTCGCCGCGCTGCGTTTCATGGAAATCCACGACTACCTAGATCACGGCCATCGTGTGCTTTCCAACCGCGAAGGCGGCATGCCAGAAATCCTCAACCACGCCACCGAGCTGGAATTGCCGGGCTACAACAAAGCCAAGGCGGTCGAACTCAAACTGGCGGGCAACAAAGACGGCGAGCTCTACAAGATGCTGCTGGTCGCCCAGTGCAACGCACTCAGCAACGCCATGCCCTTCCTGTTTGAGCGCATCGACGACGAAACCGAGCTGCTGCTGCCCGACAACCTGCTGCGCACCGATTCCATCATCGCCAAGCTGGTAGCAGCCATCCCCGAGGAAGACTGGCAAGAGGTCGAAATCATCGGCTGGCTGTACCAGTTCTATATCAGCGAGAAGAAGGACGAAGTGATTGGCAAGGTCGTCAAATCTGAGGACATCCCCGCCGCCACCCAGCTCTTCACGCCCAACTGGATCGTGCAATACCTGGTGCAAAACAGCGTCGGTCGCCTCTGGCTCATGGCCAACCCGCAAAGCACCTTGGCCAAAGAGTGGCCGTACTACATCACCCCCGCCGAGCAAACGCCCGAGGTGCAAGCGCAGCTCGATGCCCTGATCCAGAGCCGCGTGCGCGAAGATGGCGACACCCTCAACCCCGAATCGATTACCGTGCTGGACCCGGCCTGTGGCAGCGGCCACATACTGGTGGTGGCCTATGACGTGCTCAAGGCCATCTACCTGGAGCGCGGCTACCAGCCCAGAGCCATCCCGCGCCTGATTCTGGAAAAGAACCTTTTTGGTCTGGATATCGACGACCGCGCCGCACAAATGGCCGGTTTTGCCCTGCTGATGAAAGCCCGCGCCGACGACCGCCGCCTGTTCACCACCTCGGACGATGCTGGCAACCTCCAGCCGCCCAAGCTCAATGTGCTGAGCCTGCAAGAAAGCAAGGGCCTGAGCGTGGACGAACTTGCCACCCACCTGGCCCCGTTCAAGGTGCAGCGCGCTACCATCATCGCGCTGGTGGACAGCTTTGAGCACGCCAAAACCTTTGGTTCGCTGATTCAGATTCCCTATGCGCTCAAGACGCATCTGGCGGTGTTGCCGGAAGTGCTGGCCTTGGTCAAGCAGAGTGGGGATATGTATGCCACTGCGGCTGCGGATGATTTGCTGCCGCTGGTGCAGCAGGCGCAAGTGCTGGCGATGCAGTTTGATGCGGTGGTGGCGAATCCGCCGTATATGGGTGGTGGTGGAATGAATCTGATGATGAAGAGTTTTGCGAAATCAGAATTCCCGAATACAAAGTCAGATGTATTTGCGATGTTCATAGAGCGCGGGCATCTCTTTGGTAAACCCTCTGCGGAGATGGGATACGTCACGCCATTTGTTTGGATGTTTATCGCTTCATATGAAGCTATACGTGCCCAGTTAATTGATCGTGCAACTATTCAGTCTCTCATTCAACTTGAGTACAACGCATTTGAGCCAGCGTGCGTCCCAGTATGCGCATTTGTATTCGGACAGCGTCACATATCCAACTTTAAGGGCAGCTACATCAAGCTATCAGACTTTAAGGGTCACGAGAATCAATCCCCGAGGACTTTGGAAGCCATACAGAACAACAGTGTTGATTGGTTTCATACTTCCAAACCTGATGACTTTAAGAAAATACCTGGAAATCCAATCGCTTATTGGGTTGGAGATGCGTTGTTTTCAAGTTTTGAAAATTTCCCGGCTCTTGCGTCAGTCGTTCCAAATGTAACCAAGGGCATATTTACTGGCCACAATGCTCGATTTATTAGATTTTGGCACGAGGTAAGTCATTTGGAAAAAGGGTGGAATTTGTATTCCAAAGGTGGAGCACGGAGAAAGTGGCATGGAAATGTTGAACATGTGTTGAACTGGAAGGATGGGGGGCGTGATCTATGTGCATTTGACGGCGCTGGTCTTGGTGCTGCAAAGTATTTTGGTAAGGAGCGTTTTGCCTGGTCAGGATTGACCAGTGGAGATATTTCATTTCGTTACGAAAGTGGCAACATTTGGTTCGATGATGTATCGCCTTCAATTATTTTTGATAATCCCGAGTACGCGTTGCTTGGCCTATTGAACTCCAAAGTAACACAGTATTTCTTAAACATTCTTAATCCGACACTGCACTATCAGATTGGAGACATTAGAAGGGTTCCCGTTGCAACCTTACCGGATGTCGCAAACTCGGTTAAACGAGCTATTGAGATTGCTGACTTAGATTGGAATTCTTTTGAGTCGTCCTGGGGTTTTAAGACATCACCATATCTTGGCTGGGCATCATTAAGTAAAGCATGGAGCAAATGGAAAGAGGTTAGCGAAAAAAGAATCTCCGAGATGGTCAACTTGGAAATGAGCAATAACATCGCGTTCATCAATGCCTACGGCCTGCAAGACGAACTCTCCCCCGAAGTCCCCGAATCCCAAATCACCCTCGCCCGTGCCGACCGCGAAAAAGATTGCCAGCGCCTGATCTCCTACGCCATCGGCTGCATGATGGGCCGCTACAGCCTCGACGAACCCGGCCTGATCTATGCCCACGCGGGCAACGTCGGATTCGAGCCAGGCCGCTATACCACCTTCCCCGCAGATACCGACGGCATCGTCCCCATCACCGACGAACTTTGGTTTGAAGATGATGCGCCCAGCCGCATCCGTGAATTCCTGCGCGCTGTCTGGGGGCCAGATACGTTGGAAAAAAACATGGCCTGGCTGGCCGAGAGCCTGGGTACCAAAGGCTCCGAAACCCTGGACGAGACCATCCGCCGCTACATTGCCGACAAGTTCTACAAAGACCACCTGCAAACCTACAAAAAGCGCCCCATCTACTGGCTCTTCAGCAGCGGCAAACAGGGCGCATTCCAGGCGCTGGTCTATCTGCACCGCTACAACGAAAGCACCCTGGCGCGGATGCGCAGCGAATACGTCGTGCCGCTCACCAGCAAAATCCAGTCACGCATCGAGATGTTGACCAAGGATGCCGAAGCCGCCACCTCAACCGCCGCCCGCAACAAGATCAACAAGGAAATAGAAGGGCTGCGCAAAAAACACGTCGAGCTGCTGGCCTACGACGAAAAACTCCGCCACTACGCCGACATGCGTATCCAGCTGGATCTGGATGATGGGGTTAAGGTGAATTATGGTAAATTTGGTAACTTATTGTCTGAAGTAAAAGCAGTGACGGGAGGTGGTGCTGATGATTGAAAAAATCCAAATTAGAAATTTTAAGTCGATAGGTTCACTGGTTTTGAATCTTAGTAAATTTAACTGTTTTATTGGGATGAATGGGGCAGGGAAAAGTACGATTTTACAAGGGATAGACTTCATTTCTCAGCTTATGACGGGTAATGTGCAAGACTGGCTCGATTCTCGTGGCTGGGTGGTTCAAGAATTGAATTGTAAACTTATTAAGGATAGCAATATCGTGCTTGGGGTGAAATATCGCACACAAGCTGGATTGTTGCTGACTTGGCTTGCCAGTTTTAATCGGCACGACTTGCGCTGTTCGTCGGAAAAAATCACGTTGAATAAGGAGATTATTTTTTCTTCCAGTGGGCAGGAATATCGAATCGAAGGCCGCAAACAACCCATTTCGTTTACTTATCAAGGCTCCATCTTTTCGCAGCTCAAGGACAGCGAGTTACCTCTGCCAATATTGGAATTGCGCAACGAACTCAGGCGTATTCGTTCATTGGAGTTGCTTTCTCCGCATTTGTTGCGCAAGCGTGCCAGAGCAGAAGACCATGATATTGGCGCGGGTGGGGAAAAACTGTCTGGCTACTTGCATAACATCAAAGGCGGTGCGAAAGAGCACTTGCTGGTGTTATTAAAAGTTTTTTATCCGAACCTGATCGACTTTAAAGTGGCAAGTATGCGGGCAGGCTGGAAAAAACTCATGGTGCTTGAACAATTCGGTGAGCAAAAGTTGGAAACGGAAGCTACTCATTTGAGCGATGGGTTACTTAGGATTTTAGCGGTTTTGGCACAGGCGGAATCTGATCATCCACTAGTGTTACTGGACGAAATTGAGAATGGCATCAATCCAGAAATTATCGAGAAACTAGTAGATATGCTGGTTAAGACACCTCAGCAAATTATTGTGACGACACATAGCCCGATGATTTTGAATTACCTGGATGATGATGTGGCTCGGGTTGCTGTACAGTACATCTATAAAAACACGGTTGGTTTAACCCGCATACGTCGATTCTTTGAGATGGAAAATGTTGGTAAAAAACTTGAGGTCATGGGTGCGGGTGAAGCATTTATTGATACTGATCTGGTTAAACTCACAGAGGAATGTATCGCGCTGGATGAGCAGGATGCGTTAGTAGAAAAGCAACGTGCAGAGGCGGAGGCCAAAGCATGATTGTTGTGTTGAGCGGTGAGGGTCCAACTGACCTTGGGCAGTGTAGAAATGCCCAGAACAATTGCGAAGATGCGGATTTTCAGATCGGGCCTATGACAGTGTTGCTGGATCAGATGCTGGAATCTCGATTAGGCTACCAGTTACGTTCGATTCCAGGTGGTTATCAATATGTTAGCGAAACTGGTTTAAAAGCACGAGAGCAAGTCCGCAAGAATAACCGCCGTCAAATTTCCTTGGTAGGTAAGAAACGAGATCAAGAAACAGCATATTTTTACATCAATGCTTGGATGCTGGCGGAGATTGCGATGCAAATTGAAAAGGAGCGAGATGATCAGGTGATTGCCGTTCTATTCCGCGACAGTGATGGCACTCGAACTTCCATTTCTGGTCTGTGGGAAGCAAAGTGGCAATCCATGGTGAATGGATTTGGTAGAGCTGAATTCCCCAGAGGAGTGCCTATGTTGCCCAAGCCGAAATCTGAAGCATGGTTGCTGTGTGCTGCAAAACCTACTGTTGTAAATTGTGCCGATCTCGAAGAGATTTCTGGTAACGATAATTCACCGAATTCAGCGAAGCGACAATTGGATGCTGCATTTGGCACATACATGTCAGGTGATGAAATTTGCGACTGGCTGGATGAAAATCCAATAGATGTAGAACGTGCTTCTGCTATGTTGAGTTTCAAAGTATTTAGAGAACAGCTCAATCGGGCGTTGGGTGAGGTTACTCATTGAGCATACAACGCAACGTTGATTCATTATCCGCGCTTGATGCTGATATGCCCATCACCCTGGATCTGGATGACGGGGTGAAGGCGGTTACGGGAGGGGAGGGTGATGACTGAAGCAAACATGGCAAACCTTCGGACGCTCCCACCCGCTGTGCTGGCTGACTACCAGAACTGGCTCAAGACCATCAAGCAAAAAATCCATGCCACACGGATGAAAGTGGCGTTGGCCGCCAATGGGGAGTTGATTGCCCTGTACTACGAAATTGGGGCGCAGATTGTGGATAGGGAGTCGCTTGCGCAATGGGGCAGCGGATTCATTGACGCTTTCAGTCACGACCTGAGAGCGGCCTTCCCTGACTTGGGTGGTTTTTCATCCAAGAACTTGCGGTATTGCCGAGCTTTCTTTCGCTTCTACTGCGACTCTGCAATTTGGCAACAGGCTGTTGCCAAATTGCGAGATATGCCGTGGGCAGGCACTGAAACCGAGTTGTCTGCGTTGCTGGCGAACATACCCTGGGGGCACAACATCCAAATTTTTACCAAGTGCCACAGCATTGTCGAAGCCCGTTTTTATATTGAGCAAACCCTGGAGCAAGGCTGGAGTCGCGATGTGTTGGCGTTGCAGCTCAAGTCAAACTTGTATGCCCGCGAGGGCAAGGCGGTGACCAACTTTTCCCGCACCTTGCCATTGCCGCAGTCTGACTTGGCCCAGCAAACCCTCAAAGACCCTTACACCTTCGACTTCATGACCATGACGACGCCGTTCAACGAGGTGGATGTAGAGCGTCAACTCACACAGCACATCACCCAGTTTTTGCTGGAGTTGGGCAAAGGCTTTGCCTTTATTGGCCGACAATATCACCTTGAAGTGGCGGGCAACGATTACTACATCGACTTGTTGTTCTACCACGTCACACTGAAATGCTACGTGGTAGTGGAGCTCAAGAACCGCAAATTCATCCCAGAATACGCAGGCAAACTCAATTTTTACCTGTCTGCCGTGGACAGCCTGCTCAAACGCAGCGACGACCAGCCCACCATCGGCCTGCTGCTGTGCCGCGATAAAAACAACATCGAGGTGGAATTTGCCCTGCGCGACATGAACAAACCCATGGGCGTGAGCGAATACACCCTGGTGGAAGCCTTGCCTGACAACCTGAAGGGTGCATTGCCGACTGTGGAAGAAATCGAGAATGATTTGCAGCAGTTGCAAGAAGTGGAAGACCCTAATAGGAACGGTGGCAGTCAATGATCAAGATTTCAAAACAGGCTGATAGACTACTTTTGACCTATGTGCCCGATGGGTCCAGCAACCCACAATGGATTGCTGAAAAGCTCAGACAGGATGGCAAAGTTACCCTGCGTCGGACGTTTACCTTCACCAATGGCGATCTTGTTTCACAGGCTCAGCAGACTGACGACGAGGATGGCGCAGAGCGTATTTTCAAATTGGGTACAACCCAAGATGGCTATTTCAGAATAGGCAAAGACATTCTTGGGCTGAAGCACGACCTGTTGCTTGATAAGGCCATGAAGCTTGAACCTCGGGTATTCGTTGCGAACAGAGATATTTCTATCTTTCGAAAAATCGATGAATTGATCGATGAACCGATCATTGTCGGCGGTGAAAACGAAGTTGCGATTCCGCTGATCGATTTTGAACTGCTTATTCAAACCTTCCCAACCAGCACCGAGCTGACTCACTACGCTAGATCACGCATTTCACGGGTGCTCAAAGATTACTTTGGAACGCTATCAGACGCGGAAAGCCAACTTAACAGTTATCTGGCAAAAAAGAAGCGCCTGGTTGCAACATCCAGAAACAGCATCCTGGGAAATTTCGAGCTACAGAAGTTCGAATACATCCGCAGTGAGCTGGAAGGAATGCTCAAGGATGTCGATGGTTATTCAGAGCGGGACTGGCAAAAGAAGATTCTGGAACTTCTGCTATTTGTCTTCCCGAAGTACATCGCGGTGCTTGAAAACGTGCACATCAAGGACTTTTACTCGAAACAGGGCAAGGACACTGACCGCTACATTGATCTAATGTTGGTGGATGCCAATGGAAATATTGACATCATTGAGGTCAAGAAACCGTTCGCCAATGCGCTGCTGTCACGTAACGCGTACCGGGGCAACCATACACCGCGCATCGAACTTGCTGGATCGGTGATGCAAGCCGAAAAATACCTGTTTCATTTGAGTAAGTGGGGCCAGGCTGGTGAACAGAGAATATACGAAAAACGTAAAAGTGAACTCCCCGATGGAATGGAGTTGAAGATCACAAACCCAAAAGCAATGATTTTGCTCGGGCGTGATAACGACTTCACAAGTGAGCAGCGCTTCGACTTCGAAATTATCCGAAGAAAGTACGCCAACATGATCGACATCATGACCTACGATGACCTGCTGCGCAGATTAGAAAACATCATTGTCATGATGAAGCGTAATGTGTCCGCATCAAATGGAATATCTCCTTGAAACCCGGTGACCGCGTACTGCATGGGAGCTTCTCACTGGACTCAGAAATTGGTGAGTTGGTAGAGATTTATGCCAACGGCACCTGTAAGGCTGTTTTCCCATATGGTGTTTATTCCGGCATTCCTCTTGATGGTTTAATTCCAGCTGAAAAGGTATTTCGCCTTAGGATGCTCAGCCAGGTAAAGGCTGAAATCCTTGAGCTTTTGCAATCTGGAAAGTTCGAGCTGGCGACGAATGTATACGACGAAAAATGCGCTGGCCAGTGGGATAGGGCTGAGTTTGAGATCGCCAAGAAGAAAGCATTGGAGGCGGAGGCAATTCGGCAGGCAGCAAAGGCAGCGCAAGCTCTGGCATTGTCTCGGAGTGAAACTATGCAAGCAATTGCTGCGTTATTGGATTTGGAGAAATATGAGGAAGCGTACGACTGCTACAGAGCGGAATGTCAGGACTGGTGGCCAAGGTCTGAATTTGAAGGCTTGGTAGTCGAAACCAAGTATCGTCATCAATTCATAGAGTCTTATTGTTCGGCGTCACTTGGTGAACTGGATTCACTGTACCGCGACCGCCCGAAAAATATTGATTTTCCAGTTGAGGATTACATTTCGCTGAAATTGCCCAAGGTCCGGAAACGCTTGTCGGCCATCGGTATGGATCTGGACGAAGAACAGGCTCGCGCCAATGCGCGCCCAGAAGACCGATTATTGATAACGGCAAGGGCTGGATCCGGCAAGACGAGAACGCTATGCGCAAAAGCTGCTTTGTCAATTGGTGATGAAAAGCTGAATCCTGATCAAGTCATGATCTTGGCCTTCAACAAGGCGGCAGCCGTCACCGTAAAGAAGCGGTTGCATAAGGAAGGTGGCATTGCCGACTACAGCAATGCCAGAACGTTTCACAGTCTGGCCTATCAATTGGTGAAGCCAAAGAAGAAATTGTTGTTCGATGCTGGTGGCGCACCTTCTGCACGTGAACAAAGCCGGTTTGCTCAAAGAATGATGGAGAGAATTTTGAACCCCGCCTTTAAGGAGGCAATGGTCGAGTTCTTCAGGCAGGAGCTGGAGCAAATTGAAAGTATTGGCAGAGACCTGCCGCCGGTGGACTATCGAATTTTTCGACGCTCACTTGAATACGTGACCCTCAAGGGGGAACGTGTTAAGTCGAACGGAGAGAAGTTCATTGCCGACTTTTTGTTTGAACATGGCATCGAATACCGCTATGAAAAGCCATGGGCATGGAAGGTGGGTTTTCTGGATGGTTCGGTTTACAAACCGGACTTCTCGATTGTTTCGGGTGGCCATGATTTCATTCTTGAACATTGGGCCATTGATCCCGATAACCCCGCCGACGCGGTGCCAGCGCATTGGGATACATCCACCCAAGCTTACCGCGATCAAATCAAGGCAAAGCGGAAGTTTTGGGAGGCGCATCAGATCCCGCTTCTGGAGACTCACACGGGGTTGATTCGTAGCGGTAGGGTTGGCTTTGAGGCCAGCTTGCAAAGGATCTTGGAGAAGCAGGGCATCAAATGCACATTGCTGTCGGAATCTGAAATTGTTCGGCGTGTCTTTGAAAATGATTTTGCAATTTCCCGTATGGCTGAGTTGTTCCTGCAATTCATTCAGCGGTCAAAGAAGCGAGCCTGGTCAGTCGATACAGTTGCCGCACAGTTGGCCGATTCTCCAGACATCGAGCCACGTGCGAGACTTTTCCATGAATTGGCGTTAAGGGCCTATCGTGAATACGAAGCCATGCTGACCGAAGAGCAAGCCATGGACTTTGACGATCTGCTCATGCAGGCCACACAAGAAGTTCGCGTTCGTGGTGCGACTGCCAGCATCCACCTGGGTGAAGGCCGAATGATGCCACTGGGGCAATTGCGGTGGGTGTTGCTTGATGAATATCAAGATTTTTCTGAGCTCTATTTTCAGATGCTCGACGCGGTCCTCAGGGCAAATCCGAGCATCCGTCTGATTGCTGTTGGCGATGACTGGCAAGCCATCAATGCATTTGCCGGCGCCGATTTGCGATTTTTTAATGACTTCGGCAGTTTTTTCCCAAACTCGGATGCTGTGGGTGTAACGACCAACTATCGCAGCGATTCGTTAGTGGTGGCTGCAGGAAATCGGCTAATGGCTGGGCGGGGGCAGCCTGCCAAAAGCAGTAAAGCAAGCCCTGGGCTGATCAAAACCCAAAACTTGGGGGACATTTGGTTGGAGTTCCGCGATGGTGATCAGTACAAGGTTGAACGTGACCAGGATCGACTATTCCTTCCCAAGCGTGAAGACAATAGAGCGCCTTCGCCCTCAATGTTGAGACTTGCGCAGGCGTTGAAATATTGTGCTGAAAAGTTTCTGGAAGCGCACACTGAAAAGACCATGATTTTGGCCAGGGGCGGCTTTGTTTATGGGGTCGAACTCAGTGAGTTCAAAGATCGACTTGTTGCAGCACTGTGCAAGCTGAGCGCTGCAACAAAAGAGTCCTTAGAAGGGCAAATCTCCACAATGACTGCCCATGGCTCCAAAGGGCAAGAATCGCACACGGTGATCATCTTGGATGCGACACAAAGGCAATTTCCGAAAGTTCACCCTGACAACTTACTGTTTATGCCTTTTGGAGTGACACCGCGCGCTGTACTTGATGAAGAACGGCGGTTGTTTTATGTGGCAATGACACGTGCTGAGCACAGACTTCTCGTGCTTACCGATAAAGGTGCTGAGTCACCGTATTTGTCTGCGCTTGATTCACGCTCACTGGGTGGGCATGTGCCAAGCTATCGAAAATCGCATTTGCCAGACGGTCTTGGCATCTTTGCGACTAAAATTAGAAATCAAATTGACGTGTTTGGTGATCCATTTGTATGAATAATCAAAAAATTTCCGAAAGTCTGGCATCATTGTTCACCACTCACTCTGTAGTGTTCTGGCATGACGTGGATGCTGAATTTGTAGGTGTGCTCGACAGCCTGGACCTCGATGAAGTGCAGTTTATCCGTTTGGATGACACATCCGCATTGCGCGTAAAACTTGATCTTGAGTGCGCCTCGAATCAGCGTTGGCTGATTTACAGCAACAAGTCCGAGCTAGAGCCAAGTAAAGACTGGCTGTTGGATATTCGTTTGCGAGCCAAAACATTTAGCGCGGATTCCACTTCTATCTTGCTGGATGATTTGGGCTTGGCCTCTCAAACATTGCGTGGTCATTTGAAGGAACGCACCAAATTTTTACGCGCGAAGGATCGTGTGGAGCGTTTGAAACGGCTGGTTGTCCCACTGGACACCGCCGAAGATCTGGATCGCAAGATGCTGGCGGTGTTGGTGCGTGCGGATCAACCTGAGTTTTTCGCTATGCTGCTGCGTCTTTTTGCTGCGCTGGCGGCGGAGGATGAGGTTGATTTGAATGCACAGTCTAAAAGCTGGCAGGAGATTGTGGCTAATGACCTCGCGCCAGCATTTTGGGCATTGGCAAAACAGGAAATGGGGTATGAGGAAGCTGAGCCTACGCTGCGGGATTTATTGCTCCGCATACTGGTGACAGATTTCTGCCGCTCTCTTCTTGGGGCGATACCCGAATCTTTGAGACATTTTATGTTGCCAGATAGGGCGCTGGCCGCAAATGCAACTGTATTTACTGCGCGCTGGCGCTCTGACTTGGGTTATTACACCAGTTACAATGCAATATCAGCAGCTGTGGCCAAAGAATTTAATCTGTCGCCTATACTGGCGGGGCTGTCAGCTGAGGATTTGGCAGAATCCATGACTTTCGAGGATGCCGAACGATGCATCGTTAAAGATTTGAAAGATCGCATCATTGCGGGCGCTGGGGCGAACATGGAGAGTGTATATGCGCTCATTGCTCGCCGCCGTGATGGTCATTGGGCTAGCCGCGTGCTGGCACAAGGCAATGAGGGTACTAAAGCACTCGCTGCTAGCTATGATGCTTTAGAAGCCGCAGCGCGATTCTTCGAGCTCAAAGCGAATTGCAATGGTGGATTCAGTTTTGCTAGTGCCAAGGTAGGGTTGGAGAAATATCAGTCCGAGTTGTTCCGTCTGGATCAACTTTACCGCCGCTTCAATTACGCCACAGAAGCAGTAGAGCCTATGGGCTGGGCGGTGTTGCATGAGCTGCGTGAACTTATTGAGGCTGCTTATTCAGGCTGGTTTATTCCGCAACTGGGTTCGGCCTGGGCCAAGGTGTTGGAGGGCGATGACGGTCTGCTTTCCTCCTGGCGTGTTCCGGGTATAGACAACCAGCAGGACTTTTTTGCCCGCCAAGTACAGCCGTTGTTTGAGAGTGGGACTAAGCGCGTATTCGTGGTGATATCTGATGCTTTCCGTTATGAAGTAGCAGAAGAGCTGGTGCAGGAGTTCAACAGCAAGAACCGTTTCAAGGCAGCTCTGGGCAGTCAGCTGGGTGTGTTGCCGAGTTATACCGCTTTAGGTATGGCGGCGTTGCTTCCCCACGAGACCTTAGCCTACAAAATTAACAGTAACCTGGATGTGATGGTGGATGGTCAAATTGTTGCTACAACTGAGCAACGGAGCAACCATCTTGCCAAGTTTGGTGGCGTAGCGATCAAAGCTGAGGATTTACTGGCGTTAGGAAAAGACAAGGGGCGAGAGTTCGTTAGGGATCGCAGGCTGGTTTATGTCTACCACGATCGGATTGACCTGATTGGTGACAAGCAGAGTTCTGAGACCAAGACATTTGAAGCGGCTGCTGATACGCTGACTGAGCTGTCACAATTAGTCGGATTCATCATCAACAGCCTGAATGGCTCGACGGTGCTGGTAACAGCTGATCATGGCTTTATTTACCAGGAATCTCCGTTGGAAGATGCGGATAAGTCTAAATTAGAAGAAAAATCTGAGGGTACGCTCAAGGCGAAGAAGCGTTATCTGCTGGGGCAGGGTATTGGGACTAGTAGTAAGGCTTGGTGTGGCAATACTTCGTTAACTGCGGGCACGACGCCTGAAGGTAGTCTGGACTTTTGGGTTCCAAAAGGGGCTTCTCGTTTTCACTTTGCTGGGGGTGCGCGTTTTGTTCACGGCAGCGCCATGCCGCAAGAGATTGTTGTGCCTGTGATTACCGTACGTGTGAGCGAGTCTGACGGAGCCAAAATCAGAATGGTGGAGTTTAGTGTGCTTGGTGCTTCCAATAAGGTGGTGACCAATACTCAGCGGTTTGAGTTCATCCAGACCGAACCGGTATCAGAGCGTGTGCTACCACGTACGGTGCTGGTAGGTCTTCGGGATGGCGATAGGCTAATCAGCGATGAGCAGAAGCTAACCTTTGATAGCACTTCGCAATTGCTTGATGAAAGAAAGCGATCCGTATTTTTGACTGTGTTATCTGGCTCCTATGACCGTAATCAGGATTACTACTTGATTGCGCGGGATGCGGCAACTCAGGTTGAGGTTATGCGTATTCCTTTGAAGGTGGATCTCGCCTTCACTAATGATTTCTGAGGCTGACTATGAGTGCAACCATGCTCCCCGATAACACCGAAAAAAGTCTGGATATGCTCTTGATTGAGCATTTTTCTGGCAAAGTTGTGCGCAAAGACCTGACCAAGCTGATTAAGGAGGGTGCCAACGTTCCAGTTTATGTGCTGGAGTATTTGCTCGGGATGTATTGTGCTTCAGATGATGAGGCCACTATTCAGTCTGGCTTGATCAGTGTGAAGCGGATTCTGGCTGAGAACTATGTGCGGCCCGATGAGGCAGAGAAGGTCAAATCGAAAATTCGGGAAAGTGGTAGCTACAAGGTCATCGACAAAGTGACAGTGAAGCTCAATGAAAAGCGCGACGTGTATGAGGCACTGCTGTCGAATCTAGGGGTGAAAAACGCTGAAATTTCCGATACGTTTGTACGCGATTTTGAGAAGCTTCTGGTGGGTGGTATCTGGTGCATAGTAACACTGCAATATCGTTTTGAGGAAAACCAGAAGGGGTCACCTTTCGCCGTGACTGATCTTAAACCCATACAAATGCCCAATATGGATATGGCAGGGCTGTTTGAGGCCAGGCGTGCATTTACTGCAGAAGAATGGATCGATGCCTTAATCCGTTCAACGGGTATGGAGCCATCCCACTTGAAAGATCGGGTGAAATGGCATCTGCTGGCACGGATGATCCCGCTAGTGGAAAACAATTATAACTTCTGCGAGCTGGGGCCGCGTGGTACTGGCAAAAGCCACATCTACAAAGAGATTAGCCCGAACAGCATTCTGGTTTCTGGTGGGCAAACCACTGTGGCCAACCTGTTCTATAACATGAGTTCGCGTAAGGTGGGTTTGGTCGGGCTGTGGGATACCGTAGCCTTTGACGAGGTGGCGGGCATCAACTTCAAAGATCATGATGGTGTTCAGATCATGAAGGATTACATGGCCTCCGGTTCATTTAGCCGAGGCCGCGAGTCGATTAATGCAAACGCTTCCATGGTGTTTATCGGCAATATCAATCAGAGCGTGGAGTCGTTGGTGAAAACCAGTCATCTATTGGCACCATTCCCGGAGGTGATGATTGATTCGGCATTCTTTGATCGTTTCCATGCCTACGTGCCGGGCTGGGAAATTCCAAAGATGCGACCAGAGTTTTTTACTAACCAGTATGGTTTGATCGTCGATTACCTCGCTGAATACCTGCGAGAGATGCGAAAGTGGAATTTCGCTGATGCTATCGATAAGTGGTTTAAGCTCGGCAATAACTTGAACCAGCGTGACACTATCGCCGTGCGACGCACCGTGTCTGGCTTGCTTAAGTTAGTCTGTCCCCATGGCGAATATGAGAAGGAAATCGTCAGAAAATGCCTTGAATATGCTTTGGAAGTGCGGCGGCGGGTGAAGGAGCAGCTTAAAAAAATCGGCGGCATGGAATTCTACGATGTCCATTTCAGCTATATTGATCTGGAAGATGGTCAGGAACGCTTTATTACGGTTCCGGAGCAGTCAGGTGGTGGTCTGATACCTGAAGGTCGCTTGAATCCAGGCACGCTACATACTATTAGCGTTGGTGGATCTGGTATTCCTGGCGTATATCGACTAGAGATTCAGTCTATGGCGGGTTCGGGTAAATTGAATATTTCAGGTCCTGGTCAGAAGGAAGCAGTCAAAGTGGCATTCGATTACTTCAAAGCTAATGCATCACGTGTTAGTGCATCCATTAAACCTGGCGAACATGATTTTCACTTGCACCTCGTTGAACTTCAGAATAATGGCACGCCAGACGCGCTGACGCTGGCAAGTTTTATCGCGCTCTGTTCCGCTACCTTAACCAAACCAGTTCAGTCTCAAATTGCGGTGATGGGAGATATGAGCCTAGGTGGAACAGTGGTACAAGTGCGAAATCTAGCCGAATCTTTGCAAGTGGCTTTTGACGCGGGTGCTAAAAGGATATTGTTGCCGATGTCGAGCGTGATTGATATACCAACTGTACCAGGTGAGTTATTCGCTAAGTTCCAGACTAGCTTCTATTCTGATCCAGTGGATGCTGTGTTTAAGGCTTTGGGGGTGGAGTAGGGGTGTGGATCAGCATGCAGAGTTTACACTTAATACGCATAGAATCAGGATTGCCGGATGGCAGAATCAGGCGTATATAAGTGAAAAGTCGTGAACAGTAAGGTTAGTGCCCAAGGATATTGAATACGGAAAATTTGATTACCCATATTTGTGGTAGGTATACATATATACGAGTCGTACCATCATGATGCATGATGACGTCAAAGGCAGGTCGACTCTTAGTCGGAGGATTGATGCGATACATTTTAACTACGTGTTGAATGGTCGCCAAATGTGACAGTCACGAGCCAATAATTAATGCAGAGAAATAGAAAAATGAAAACAACAACCGATACTACATCCACTTCAGATCGCACCTGTACTCTTGACCGCAAACCCATTGGAGCGATACGTGGCCATTTTTTTGTGCCTGGCTATCAACGAGGATATCGGTGGGATCATAATGATGTGACGCGCTTGCTTGAAGATATTTGGGATAATCAGGGTCAAGATTACAACCTGCAACCGATTGTGGTGAAACTCCACCGGCAGGGGGTGGATGTAAATGAGGACGAATGGGAGTTGATTGATGGTCAGCAGCGCCTCACTACGCTTTATCTGATAATGCAATACATGCAGCAGCAAGTGAGTTGCGGAATCGGTGCTCCCTACAAACTTCGCTATGAAACACGCTCCGGCAGTCAGCACTATCTCAATGAACTAGACGAAGCCTCTCACAGCACCAATATTGACTATTACCACCTTTACCAAGCTCATCAGTCTATTGGCGTGTGGTTTCAAAAGCATGGGGACAAGTTTGCCCAGAATAATGCCGCAAATACGCTCCTATACTATCTGTTTAATTCCGTGCACGTAATCTGGTATGAAGCTCCTGCCAGCCCGGATGATACTAACACTGATGCTATCGCTCTTTTTACTCGCCTCAATGTTGGGCGTATCCCACTCACTGATGCTGAACTCATCAAAGCCGCATTGCTATCAGCCGTTCGTCGTGCTTCACCTGACCGGGCACACGAAATAGCTACCCAATGGGATGGTATTGAGCGTGATTTGCACCGTGATGACATTTGGGCCTTTGTATCTGGACTTGCGGCCAGTGAAGATGATGAGAAATACCCAACACGTATTAGTCTGTTATTGGATACCCTGGCGGATGAGATGGATCAGCCTACTGGTAAGCGCCCCAGATATCACACCTTTGATATTTTGCGAGGCGAGATTGAAAAGGATTTTTCATCGTTCTGGAAAAAAGTTGTGGCTTCACATGCGCAAATTCTGGGTTGGGCATAACAACCGAGAATATATAACAAAATCGGTTTTCTTGTTATCAGCGGCGTAGCTTTTGGAAATCTAGCTCGCGAAGCCCCCCAGTGTCAGACTAGTTGTCGCCTCTAAAAATTAACGTAATTTACTAGAGGTCACAATGAAATCGAAGTATTCTGCAACATTTATAGAACAAGCCCTGGTTAAAGTTTATTCGCGTGACGATCGTACAATACAATCCGTTGCTGATGAACTGAATGTGAGCTTATATCAACTAAAGGACTGGATGAAGAAGTCAGTTAAAAATAACAGCGATCTGGCAACGCAAGCCCGTCGTCCGCAAGACTGGCGCGCTGAAGAACAATTGGCGGCACTGATTGCCAGTGATGGTTTGTCTGGTGAAGCCTTAAATGCCTGGTGTCGTGAACGTGGTCTATTTGCGCATCACCTGACTGCTTGGCGCAAGGCGTTTTGCACTGACAAACCCGTGGTCAACAACAGCCAAGACCTACGTGCACTCAAAGCCCAAAACGACCAGCTCAAACGCGAACTTAGCCGTAAAGAGAAGGCATTAGCTGAAGCCGCTGCCTTATTGATATTACAAAAAAAGTACCGCGCGCTCTGGGGGGGAGAGGTCGAATGACCACCACTGCAGAGCGCATCCACATCATCGCCTTGATTGCAGAAGCCATCGCAGCAGGTGCGCGTCAGGATCGTGCCTGTGCCGTTATTTGCTTAAACCAGCGCACCCTACAACGCTGGCAACGCGATCCTGCCAGTGGTGACCAACGACCACACCGATTGCAGCAACCCAGGAACAAGCTTGGCGAATCAGAACGAGCCCACATTCTGAGCGTGGCGAATTCCGAAGAGTACGGTCATCTACCCCCCAGCCAAATCGTACCCAGGCTGGCGGATAACGGGCAATACATTGCATCAGAAGCCACCTTCTATCGCGTACTCAAGGCGGCAGGGCAACTGTGGCATCGCAGTGCCTCACGACCTGTACGTAAAATCCACAAACCGCGTGCACTCACCGCAACCGCACCGAACCAACTCTACAGCTGGGACATCACCTACCTGCCGACAACCATTAAAGGCAGCTATTTTTACCTGTACTTGTTTATGGATATATTTAGCCGCAAGATAGTGGGCTGGCAAGTATATGCAGCAGAAAGCAGTGAATTAGCCAGTGAAGTGATGCAGGATATTTGTACTCGGGAGTGCATTGCGCCAGCACAGGTTGTACTGCATTCTGACAATGGTAGCCCAATGAAAGGCGCAACCATGTTGGCGACCTTGCAAGCACTGGGTGTCAGCCCCTCCTTTAGCCGCCCAGCGGTGAGCAATGACAATCCTTATTCGGCATCTTTATTCAGAACCATGAAATACCGACCTGTGTACCCGCGCAGCCCATTCGCAACCCTGCTGACCGCCAGACTATGGGTAGCTGCATTTGTGCAGCGGTACAACCATGAGCATCGCCACAGTGCCATTGGCTTCGTCACCCCTGCGCAACGCCATGCGGGCTTGGATACGGCATTGCTACAGAACCGCGCGGCGGTATATGCGGCAGCAAAACAAAACCACCCAGAACGATGGTCTGGTGCAGCACGCAACTGGCAACCTGTGACCGTCGTTCATTTAAACCCTGACCATCAAAAGGATGATGATGAAAAACTAAAAATAGCCGCCTGATATTTAGCCGTTTAGGCGGCAACTAGCTTGACATCTATCGATAGCAAGCTTGCCATAACAGCAATGCTATCCACTTTGAGACATCATAGCTAAATCAACTTAATTAGGAGAGAAAAACATGAGTAAAGCAAACATTGCAATGATTAGCGGAAAAACCAGTTACGAGGGCAGTGTAATTATTCGCGCGATGGGGCGTGCTGGACACAATCCGCACATCAAAGGGCACATTCACGAAATTTTGGTCAAGGATGCACACAACTTGAAAAATGTGTTCAATGGCGCAAGTACCAATCTGACGAAAAGCACTACTGCCCAATGTGTTGACCTGGTTACCACCAAAGCTGGTAAAGTCATCGGGCGCATGCAGATTAAAGATACGTTATCCCGATCATCCGTGGACAAAATTATCAAGCAGGTTGCTGATGGAAAATATCGTAGTGTAAAACTTGTCGGAACTGAAGAAACCGTTGAAAGAGTCAATGCAGCCTTGGAAAAAGCGGGACTTAGCAAGCGAATGGTCAGTTCTGGAACATCTTCAAAAACCACTACCACACTAGCTCAACGCGCTGGAGCAACAGGTTCTGGTACCTTGGGAGGCGCCGTACTTTCTGCTGCAAAAAGTGGTGGAGTAGCGGGTGCGGCAATCGGTGGCGGCATAGCAATCATTAAAGGTGCAAGTGGATTGATGGATGGAACGAAATCAGTCGGAGAGGTGGCGATGGATGTCGGGGGGGCTACTATCAAAGGTGGAATTACAGGTGCAGGAGCCAGTGCGGCTGCAGTTGGCACGGGAGCCGCGACCACTGCAGGTTTGGCACTGTTAGGTATTGAAGCAGGTATGGTGGCAACGGCAGCGACTTTCGCATTACCTGTCGCCGCTGCTGTTTTGGTCGGTTGGGGTATTACTTCAGTCTGGGATGATATCTTTGACTGAACTGAGCGTGTATTGTGTGTAGTGGTCTAATAATACCAGACACCTCACTAGGTGGGATAATTCACCTAAAGAGAGGAAATTGCAATGACAGAACAAAGAGCGAAATACGACGCAGCGTTTAAGCTAGAGATAGCCAAAATGGTC
>JABFSE010000002.1 GCA_013140765.1 Sulfuriferula sp. | reverse complement strand
CTAGAAAAGCACGTAGCAGGATTTTGTGTCGATTTGCCTGACGGTGGTACGACAACGGTGGGTATTCCACCTGATTTGGCAGGGCGATTGATGGCGAATTTTACGGTAGAAGAAATCCATACTATGTTTGCGGCGGTGGCAAAAAGCGCATTGCAACCGTATAACGGCCCTGTTTGCAAAATGTAATGGGGCTGATGGCATGGGCGTAAGTGCATTTATTGCGATCGGTATCGGCGCGGCTGTGGGGGCTTGGTTACGCTGGGGCTTAGGGCTGTGGCTTAATCCTGTGTTTCCGACGCTACCGTTGGGTACGCTGACTGCGAATTTGTTAGGTGGTTATTTAATCGGCTTGGCGATTGCTTTTTTTGCGCAACAGCCTGGTTTATCGCCTGAATGGCGATTATTGATTATCACGGGTTTTCTGGGCGGGTTGACGACTTTCTCCACTTTTTCGGCCGAAATTTTCACTTTGTTATCGCGCCAACAGTGGACTTGGGGTGCGGTGTCGGTGTTGTTACATTTAGCTGGCTCAGTGCTGATGACGGGCTTGGGCGTGTGGACTTACAAAGTGCTAAAGGGTTAAATGATGACGCAACTATGTTTACGCTTATACAGTACTGAAGGGCGGCAATATCAGGGCAAAATGTTGCACATTTATTTGCTACAAGTTGCGCGTAATTTGGGCGTGGGTGGTGGCACGGTGATACGTGCCAGTGCGGGTTTTGGGCGACACGGTTTGGCGGATGCGGGGTTTTTTGATCTGGGTGGCGAGCTGCCTGAGGTGATAGAGTTTGTCGCTACGCAGACTCAAGTTGATGCGCTGTTAGCCCTGTGCCACGAACATCAGTTTAATTTGTTTTATATCGTCACGCCTGTGACGACGGGATACACGGGCTAATGGGTGAGCAGTTAATCGTTTTTGTTGCTTCATTGGCGGCGAATTGGTTTTCAGCATTATCAGGTGGTGGCGCGGGTTTGATACAGTTTCCTATGCTCATATTCATGGGCTTGCCGTTCGCCGTGGCACTGGCTACGCATAAAGTGGCCACCGTCGCGCTGGGTTTAGGAGCGAGTTTACGCCATTTCAAAAATAATCAATTAGAGCTTAGGTTCTCCGCCATTGTTTTAATTGCGGGCGTGCCTGGGGTAATCTTGGGCGCGTCGGTGATACTCGCTATTCCGCCCTTATTCGCACTCAAGAGTTTAGGCGTATTAACACTGGGATTGGGCTTGTATTCGGTGTTCAAACCACGGCTAGGTATGACTTATGCGCCGCGTAATCAATCAGGTGTGGCGTTGGCAGTGGGTATGCTGGGGCTGTTTGTGATTGGCTTTTTGAACGGTTCGATAACGTCGGGTACGGGACTGTTTTTAACTATTTGGTTAATCCGTTATTTTGGCTTGGATTATCAACGTGCAGTGGCTTATACCTTGGTGTTGTGCGGGTTGGTGTGGAATGGTGCTGGCGCATTAGTGCTCGGCTACTTGGGGCATATTGCTTGGGGTTGGATGCCTGCTTTGCTGGCTGGCTCAGTGATAGGCGGCTATTTGGGTAGCCATCTGGCGATTAAAAAAGGCAATGTGTGGATTAAGCGTGGTTTTGAGGTGACGACAATATTGATAGGTTTGAAGCTGATATTTTGGTAAAACTGCCGCTATTCACGGGATGCCAGCTCATGTCAGCATCCCGTTGCAAAGATTAAATCCCGCGTAATAATTCGTTAATACCGACTTTGCTACGGGTTTTTTCATCGACTTTTTTCACGATGACCGCACAGTACAGGCTGTAACTACCGTCTTTGGATGGTAAATTACCGCTGACGACGACTGAGCCAGCGGGCACGCGACCGTAGGTGACTTCGCCTGTTTCGCGGTCGTAGATTTTGGTGCTTTGACCGATATATACACCCATAGAGATGACGACGTTGTCTTCAACAATAACGCCTTCTACCACTTCTGAACGTGCGCCGATGAAGCAATTGTCACCGATGATGGTGGGGTTGGCTTGCACTGGCTCTAATACACCGCCTATGCCTACGCCGCCTGATAGATGGACGTTCTTACCGATTTGTGCGCACGAACCTACCGTTGCCCAAGTGTCCACCATCGTGCCTTCATCGACATACGCGCCAATGTTGATGTAGGACGGCATGAGTACCACGTTTTTACCGATGTATGAGCCACGACGTGCGGCGGCAGGTGGGACGACACGGAAGCCGCCTTCACGGAAATCGCGGCTGTTATAGTCCGCAAATTTGGACGGCACTTTGTCGAAATAGTTGGTAAAGCCACCTTTGATGAAATTGTTGTCTTCTAAGCGAAATGAGAGCAAGACTGCTTTTTTTAGCCATTGATGCGTCACCCACTCACCATTTTCTTTGCTGGCGACGCGTAAGTGACCTTTGTCTAATTGTTCTAACACGTGAGCAATCGCGTCTTTGAGCTTAGGCTCAGCGTTTTTTGGATTGATGTCGGCGCGGCGTTCAAATGCTTCTTCTATGAGTTGCTGTATATCTGACATGGTTTTTCCTTTATTGAGGGGTGAGTTGAGTAATAAGTTGCTGTATGCGTGATGCGGCGGTGATACATTCGGCTAAGGGTGCAACGAGGGCGATGCGGATAAAACCTGCGCCAGGATTGTTGCCGTCAACGGTGCGTGCCAGGTAGCTACCTGGCAAAACGGTGACGTGATAGTCTTGATAAAGCTGACGTGCAAATGCGGCATCGTCGCCATTGGGTACGCGCATCCACAGGTAAAATGCCGCATCAGGCATAGGCGCGTTGAGTAAGGGTTGTACTGCGGCGAATTTTTCGGCGTATAAACGGCGATTTTCGATGACGTGCGTTTCATCATCCCATGCGGCGGCACTGGCGAGCTGTATGCTAGGCGACATGGCCGAGCCGTGATAGGTGCGGTAGAGCAAAAACTTGGCGATGACTGTCGCATCACCAGCAACAAAGCCTGAACGCATACCCGGTACGTTAGAGCGTTTGGATAAGCTGGAGAATACGACTAGATTTTTATAGTCGTTGCGTCCCAGTTGTGCGGCGGCTTGTAATGCGCCTAAAGGTGGTTGGGCTTCGTCAAAATAAATCTCGGAATAGCATTCGTCAGCGGCAATGATGAAGTTGTAGCGGTCGGATAGTGCGAATAAACCACGCCATTCGGCTAAACTCATGACCTTGCCAGTAGGATTGCCAGGCGAGCACACATAGACTAGCTGGGTGCGGCTGAGTACGGATGCCGGCACGCCGCTAAAATCCATCTGGTAATCGTTTTCAGGCGTGGTGGGTAAGTAATAAGGCTGTGCGCCTGCCAATAAAGCCGCACCTTCGTAAATTTGATAAAACGGATTCGGTGAAATCACGACAGGGTCAGCACGACAGTTGTCGATAACGGTTTGGGCAAAAGCAAATAACGCCTCACGGCTACCGTTTACGGGTAATATCTGCGTCTCGATATTGGGCGCGGTGATGTGATAACGCCGCGCTATCCAGTTGGCAATCGCAGTGCGCAATGCGGGTACGCCTGCGGTGAGCGGATAACTCGCCAAGCCGTCTAAGTTGTTAATCAGCGCAGTTTTGATAAACTCAGGGGTTGCGTGTTTAGGCTCACCTATGGAAAGGTTAATCGCATGGTGCGCGGCTGAGGGTGTTACCCCTGCGAATAGTTCGCGTAATTTTTGAAATGGGTAAGGCTGTAAGCTATTGAGATACGGATTCATCGCTAACACAAAACTTGGAAAACCAACATTATAATGCACACCGCCCCGAAAAACTTAGTCTTACCCATAATTGCTTTACTTATTAGCGCAACTTTATGGGGTGCGATTTGGTATCCCTACCGCTGGTTAAGTGAGATGGGCGTGTCTGGGCTGATGTCTAGTTTCATTACTTACGGTATTGCGCTCATACTTGGTTTGCCATTTTATTTTAAGCATTTACGCACGGTGAGTCATGCGAAATGGCTGTGGCTGGCGATAGTGATTAGCTCGGGCTGGACGAATACCGCCTACGTGCTGGCCGTCATTGATGGCGAGGTGATGCGCGTGGCGTTGTTGTTTTACTTAGCCCCTTTGTGGACGGTATTGTTTGCCCGTTTGTTCTTGGGTGAACGCTTGCACGATATGGGATATATTGTCATTGGGCTGTCGTTTACGGGTGCGCTGGTGATGTTGTGGCAGGCGGATGGGCGTTTGCCATTGCCAGCAAATTTGGCTGAGTGGATGGGTTTGTCAGCGGGCATGAGTTTCGCGCTCACCAATGTGCTGGCGAAAAAATCGAGCACCATCAGCATACAAGCGAAGTCTATCGGTATCTGGATAGGCGGGGTGCTGGTGTCATTGCCGTTGATATTGTGGCAAGGGCAGGGCTTTCACGCTTGGGCAACTTATACGCCTGTGGTTTGGGGGGTATTAGTGGTGGTTGCGCTATCTATGGTGGGGGTGACTTTGTGCATACAATACGGTTTGATGCATGTCGCGGCAAACCGCGCTATTGTGATTTTGGTATTTGAGCTGATTATATCGGCGATAACTGCTTATTGGTTGGCGCACGAATCGCTGACCGCGCAAGAATGGGTAGGGGCGGCCATGATTATGGTGGCGAGTTTATTTTCAGGGCAATTAGAGCAGAAAGAACCAACATGAGTTTACTAATAGCCATGCGTCATGCCACTTTTATCGTGGCTGATTTAGCGCGGGCGCAGGCGTTTTATGAAAGTGTATTCGACTTAACCCCCAACCCCAGCCGCCCGCAGATGAGTTTTGCAGGTGTGTGGTACGACGTGGGCGACAGCCAAATTCATCTCATGTGTGTGCCGAATCCCGAGGCAGGATTAACCCGCCCCGCACACGGCGGCCGCGATAGGCATGTCGCATTCAGCGTTGCCGATATGACGTTGTTACAGCAACGTTTAACTGCGTTAGGGGTAAATTACACGGTGAGCTCATCTGGACGGACAGCCCTCTTTTGCCGCGACCCTGACGATAATACGCTGGAGCTGGTGGCCGTTGATTGATTGTTATCAGTGAGTATGCGTAAATTACTATTATGTATGCGTTATAGCTGTATATAATAAAAATTATATTACTGTTATTAAAGAGGAATTATGCACAATTTAGATTTAGACGCATTCCGTACTACCCTGGAAACGGGTGGGATACTTTCGGTTTCATTGGTAGCGCAAGGCGGATTTTTTCATGTAGAAGCTGAAACTAGACGCGGTGAAGCCGTATTGACTAAGGCGAGGAGTACGGTATTGCGTGAATTTCGTAATGTGCAAAGAGCAACGCTAATGCTCCGCGAATTAGGCGTGAACGAATTTTCTGTGAACACTGAAAACTGGCGGCCAGAACAGGCAAGTATCGGTCGCGCAACCAGACCAGATCGAGCAGCCGTGTTGCGTGAGGCATTGACAGCGGCTGAGATTAAGCGTGCTCTAGATATGGCTATCAAACAAGCGGACGACCCTAATACAGTTTGGGTGGCGCATGATGATTTGTTCAATGCAATTGAGACCGATCTTGCGAATTAACTATCAGCCTATTGTAGTAGAAAACATTCAAGATATTAAACGCTATTTTTTATCGGAAGGTGGTCAGTCGCTTGCACTGAGGATGATTAAACTCATACGCGCTGATATTGCGGCGTTGTCTGAACATCCCAACAAAGCACCTAGTTATGAATTGATGCCTAGTGTTAGGCGGCTGGTTGTACTCAATGGTCTTTACCTAGTGTTTTATCGGATAACGCAAGTGATAGAGGTGTTATATATTCGCCGCTCGGAAAGAATGCCCGCAACTGCAGAAGACTTTGAGCGCAACTGATTTTGCAGTTGTGGGCTGAGCGCACTCGCGTTTCCCAACGTTTCAATTAGCTCGTCGCAACACGTCTTTCATATATTTGCAACACTGGCATATTACACTGGTGAGGTTTCTTAACTAACTATGAGGTTTATATGTCTTTTCGCGCGAATTTACTTACTATTGCTGTTTTATCTACCCTTACTTTAGCGGGTTGCGCCACACAACAAGCGGCGCAAACTGCAGCAGTGAGTGCGCCTGTCGTGGCAAAGCCTGCACCGACAACAAAACAAACAGCTTATATTACGCCTGCCACCGCTGCTTGGCAGGTGTTGCCGTTATTGACGGTGGGCGATAGCGTGAATGCGAAAGCGGATGGTAAACCTTACCAAATGGTAGGTGTGCCTGATGGTTTGGGTGCTTATTTGGATAAAAAGAATAATCTGGTTGTGTTGATGAACCATGAGCTGAAAGCGGCTGAGGGTATAGCGCGTGCGCATGGTGGTCAGGGTGCTTTTGTGTCGCAATGGACGTTCGATTTAAACACATTAAAAGCGACTAACGGGCAAGACTTAGCCAAGCAGGTGTTTACTTGGGATGCGGCGGCTAATAGTTATGTTTATAACCGTGCGGTGACGTTTGATCGCTTATGTTCAGCGGATTTACCTAGCGATAGCGGTTTATATAACGCGGCAAGCAAGCTCGGTTATCACGGTAAAATTTTCTTGAACGGCGAAGAAACCACGCCTGAAGGTCGCGTGTTTGCGCATATTGCGACGGGTGATAATGCAGGTACTAGCTTTGAATTGCCAGATTTAGGTAAATTCGCGATTGAAAATGTGTTGGTGCATCCTAATACGGGCGATATGACTTTAGTCGCTATGAATAACGATGTAATGCCAGGTAATGTGTATTTTTACGTGGGTCAAAAACAAAAAAACGGTAGCGAAATCGACCAAGCTGGTTTGACGGGTGGCAAGCTCTACGGCGTGAGAACGGCTGATGCGGTTGAAGATGCAAAGGTAGGCGTAATCGGCGCGTTTGTGCTTGCTCCGATGTTTGGCGACGGTAAGGCGGCGAATAAATCAGGTATGGATTTAATGGCTGATGCCCGTGAGCGCGGTGTGACGGCGTTCTCTCGCCCTGAAGATGGCGTGTGGGATGTGAAAAATGCAAATGTGTATTACTTTGTGACCACAGATAGATTTGACGGTAATAGTCGTTTGTACAAAATGACATTCAACCAAATTAACAATCCAACGGCGGGTGGTTTTATTGAGTCAGTGTTAAACGCAAAAGACATCGGTGCGCAGATGTTTGATAACCTTACCATGACTGCCGATGGCAAAATTTACTTGCAAGAAGATCCAGGTAAGCAAGACCATTTAGCGGCTATTTGGGAATTTGACCCTAGTACGAAAAAAGCCAGCAAGATTTTTGTATCAGATGTGGCACGTTTTGTAGCAGGTCAGGCTGGTTTCTTGACCACTGATGAAGAAAATTCAGGCATCGTTGACGTGACTAACTTAGTGAAAAACGCGAGTTGGTTTGATGCGGGAAAAAAATACTTGCTAGGCACGACGCAAGCGCATTACAAGATGGATGGTGAGTTAGTGCAAGGCGGTCAATTGTATATGATTAGCGGCCCAGCAAAATAAGCCTGCTTTTCGTCTGTTAAAGCCCCATTTATGGGGCTTTTTTACGTGTTATTATCCGTGATTGAGTTTGTTTAGGAGCGCGGGTATGGATAACAAAGTATTTTCTGCAACAGTAATGCCTGATGCCGACTGGTGGCATACACTATGGTCTGATGCTGATGCGGTTATTCGTGATATTGGGATTACGCCTGATATGCGTGTATTAGATTTGGCATGTGGTGACGGTTATTTTACGGCGGCAATTGCACGGCAGATTGCGCCTGCTCGGGTGGTAGGGCTGGATTTGGACGCAGCGATGCTGGCATCCGCGCAGGTGTATTGCCAGGCGTTACACAACTGTGATTGGTTGCTCGGCGACGCGATGGCATTATCTCAACTAATGCCGAATAAAGTAGATTTTGTACTCATGGCGAATACATTTCACGGTGTGCCTAATCAAATCGCGCTATGCCAGCAAGTAGCGCAAGTGTTGATGCCTGCAGGCAAATTTGCCATTATCAATTGGCATGATATAGCGCGTGAGCAAACGCCCGTGCTGGGGCAAGCGCGTGGACCACAAACTGCATTACGCATGTCCACGCAGGCAACCTGCGCGGTGTTGGTATCGGCAGGTTTCCAACTGGATAGCATCGTTGAATTGCCGCCTTATCATTATGCGGCTATTTTTAACTTAGCTTAACCAGTTATCAATTTTCTTGCGGTCAGGTATGCCGCCTGCATGAACAACTGCGCCATCTATGACCACGGCTGGGGTGGACATGACCCCGTAGCCGAGGATGGCGGCGATATCTTCTACTTTTTCTAATTGTATTGTTATGCCTTTGGCTTGCGCCGCTTCCTCTATGAGTTTACTTGTGGTCTTGCAGTTTGCGCAGCCTGTGCCTAATACTTTGATGTTTTTCATGATGACTTTTGTCCCTTATTTGCTGCAACATGAACCGCTGTTACCAGCGGCTGGGCAAAATCCAGTAAATGTTGCCTGGAATCCCATAATGCTAACAAAACCAGCCAGCCATAAAAAACTAGGGTGTAGCAGATTAAACTGACCTGATAAATGGGTGGCTATCAGTGAAATCATAACCATCAATGACATCATGCGCATAGTGCGATTGCCTTTCATTGTCTTACTCCTTTTATAAAACTGCGTTAAAAATATAACCAACCAGCAAAATACCCACTGTAACAATACCCACAAAAGTGGCGATTAGTTTTGGTTTTAAGACTTTGCGTAAAATAATCATTTCGGGGAAAGACAGCGCGGTCACGCTCATCATGAACGCGAGTACCGTACCCAGTGCCGCACCTTTACCTAATAAAGCCTGTACCACCGGGATGATACCCGCCGCGTTGGAATACATAGGCACGCCGATAAGCACCGCCGCTGGCACTGACCACCAAGCACCTTTGCCCATAATACTCGCCATAAAGTTTTGTGGCACGTAACCATGTATGCCCGCGCCGACGGCTACGCCCAGTACAATATACGGCCACACTTTAGCAACGATGTCTTTGAGGTGGGTGATGCCTGCTTGCACACGCTCAGCCCATGTTAGCGACTGATTGAGGTCGGCATGAATTGCGCCGCCTTGGGCGAGGATGGCTTGCACCCAGTCTTCCAGATGTTTTTCCATGCCTAGTTTGCCTATCACCAAGCCTGCCACGATGGCAACGGATAAGCCTAGGCTGAGGTATAGCAAGGCAATTTTCCAACCAAATAACGCAAATAACAAGCCTAATGCCACTTCATTGACCATAGGGGCGGAGATTAAAAATGAAAATGTGATACCTAAAGGCACGCCAGCCTGTAAAAAGCCGATAAACAATGGCACTGCTGAACACGAACAAAATGGCGTAACTATGCCTAGGCTGGCGGCCATGACGTTGCCTGCGCCTAAACGTCGCCCTGATAATAATTGCCGTGTGCGCTCAGGTGCGACAAAAGTTTGTATTACCCCCATGACGAATACGATGAGCGTTAATAACATCAATACTTTGGGCGTTTCAAATATGAAAAAATTAAGTGCTGTTCCCAGATGGCTATCTGTCGCTATGCCTGTGAGCGAGATGAGGTAGTCGGCGAGTGGTTGAAGTTGGCTATATAACCAGCCCCAAGCGATTATCGCGATAATAGTACCAACCAGCCATTTGAGAGCACTGGTGTGAGTGATGGCATTCATATTTAGCTTTCTTGTGCGGCTGGGTAAGAGGGCTAATATATTCGATATGTTAAATATATGCAAGTGCATATATTCATGAGTGCGTTAATTTAGTTGCCAAGTCTGTTTGCTGTATTAAGCGTTGCGCTTGTTGAGATGCGTGTTGTTGGCGTTGGTGATATATGCTGTGCAGTGCTTGCCAGTTTGCGTCGTGTGGGGAAATCTGATTCCAGCTTTGCCAAAATGCGCTTAGTTGCGCGGCATGGTCGGGTGCTAAACCGTGTTGGTAATAGGCTAAAAATGCGTTTAATTTGGCATGATGGGCATTGTCGGCTTGTGGGTAAATGTGCCAGATAAATGGTTTGCCTGCCCAAATTGCACGGACGAATGAATCTTCGCCACGGACAAAATTCGTATCGCATAACCATAGTAGTTTGTCGTAATCATCTTGCGCTAGGAAGGGTAGCTGATGTACGCTGAGGTTGCCACGTTGCCATTTATCATCATGAAAAAACGCACTGACTTGCGGTGTGAGCTTGTTTGCAGGTAATAAAACGACGATGGGCGTAGTGCTATTTACCCATTGCGCTAGTAGTGCGGGCAGGGTGGGATTTTCGTAGCCAAATAGTGAGATGATATGTGCGTTGTTGGGCGGCGTAATACCTAGTTGCGCCCAAAATTCGGCTTGTTGGTCAGTACTGTGCTGGAACGCGTCACGGCGGCTAATGAGGTCGTGTTCACGAATTAAACCGCCTGTTTGCGCAGTGAATCCTGGAAAGAAAAAATGTTGTACCAATGCTAAACGTGGATGTGGCGAGGGCAGGTTATGACAACCTGCTACCCAATCTTCAGCACTTAGATATTCGAGATTGAGCCAGCGCGGTTTGATGGCGCAGTTTGCCATAGCATGGAGGTAGCTATCGGGGATGTCGCAGGCAAAAGCGGCAATGACGACATCGGCAGGGGTGGTTGTGTGTGGAAAATCAGCCGTCCACTGCTGTATTTCTACCCCTGCGAGTATTTGCGTGGCAATGTGTATATTGGTGTGCGGATAAAGTGCGGCGAGTGGGCGTAAATCATCCACCCACAAGCGTACATTTAGCCCGTGCTCAGCGACCAATTGCCGCGCTAAACGCCAAGTAACTGCAATGTCACCGTAATTGTCGATGACTCTGCAAAATATATCCCAGCGTGGCATCTGCTTATTTAGGTATCAAGCGCGATAGTTGGTCTTGTACTTTACCTAAGGTGGCTTTGAAGTCTAGCATACGCTGCTTTTCTTGATCTACGACAGCCGCAGGGGCGCGATCAACGAAGCTGGCGTTGTTTAATTTTGCCTCGCATTTGTTGATTTCATTTTGCAGCCTGTCAATTTCCTTGGTCAGGCGCGCGCTTTCGGCTTCTTTGTCGATTTCTATTAGTAACATCAGCTTGCTGTCGCCAACGATGGCAACAGGCGCATCACCATGCGGCAACTCGGCGTGGATGTTGACCTCGCTGAGTTTAGCCAGTGCGGCGATATAGGGCGCGAAGCGGGTCAGCAAGTTAGCATCACCACTCATTGCCAGTGGCACTTTGAGTGCGGGTGATAAGCTCATTTCACCACGCAAACCACGAGTAGCGTTGATGATGTCTTTGAGGCTACCGATTTGGCTCATTGCCAGCTCGTCGATTTTGCTGGTGTCGGCAATCGGGTAAGCCTGATTCATGATGCTGTCGCCCGTTGCACCTGTGAGTGGGGCGACGGTTTGCCAGAGCTCTTCGGTGATGAACGGAATGATAGGGTGTGCGAGGCGTAGCGCGGCTTCCAGTACGCGTACCAAGGTGCGGCGGGTGGCACGAGCGGCGGCTTCATTGCCAGTTTGAAGCTGAACTTTTGCTAGCTCCAGATACCAGTCGCAATACTCATCCCAGACAAATTCATACACCGCGCGAGATGCCATGTCGAAGCGGTAATCGCTGAATGCTTGCGCCATGTTCAGCTCTGCCTGTTGCAGGCGGCTGATAATCCAGCGGTCGGCAAAGCTGTATTCGAGTGGCAGATTGGCATCCAGCCCCACATCTTTGCCATCGCAATTCATCATCACAAAGCGTGTCGCGTTCCATAGTTTATTGCAGAAATTCCTATACCCATCAGCGCGTTGCAAGTCAAACTTAATGTCGCGTCCGTGGGTGGCGAGGCTGGCAAAGGTGAAGCGTAGCGCGTCCGTGCCAAAAGCGGCAAAGCCATCAGGATAGTCAGCACGTGTTTGCTTGGCGATGGCGGCGGCTTGCTTGGGATTCATCATGCCTGTGGTGCGTTTGGCGACTAAATCATCTAGCGAAATACCGTCGATTAAATCCAGTGGGTCGATGACATTGCCCTTAGATTTTGACATTTTGTTACCGTGAGCATCACGCACCAAGCCCGTTACATAAACTTGGCGGAATGGAATCTTGCCAGTAAAGTGCTTGGTCATCATCACCATACGTGCGACCCAGAAGAAGATGATGTCGAAGCCTGTGACTAATACCGCGCCTGGCAGGAATGCTTCCAGCTCAGGTGTTTTATCTGGCCAGCCTAGTGTAGAAAACGGCCACAGTGCGGACGAGAACCAGGTGTCGAGCACGTCTTCATCGCGGCGGATGACTTTATTGCCCGCTTGCTGTTGTGCTTCTGCTTCGGTGTGCGCGACATAAATGTTGCCGTCTTCGTCATACCAGGCGGGGATGCGGTGTCCCCACCAGAGCTGGCGGGAGATGCACCAGTCCTGGATATTTTCCAGCCACTGGTTATAGGTGGATGTCCAGTTTTCAGGTACAAATTGCAGCTCGCCTGATTTAACGGCCTCCAGCCCTTGTTTGCCCATGTCTGCCATATCGACAAACCACTGGTCGGTGAGCATAGGTTCGATGACGGCATTGGTGCGATCGCCACGCGGTACCATGAGCTTGTGCGGCTTGGCGTGAGCAAGTTGATTTTTTTCGGTTAATTCAGCGAGTAGTTTTTTGCGAGCATCGTAGCGATCCAGCCCTTGATATTCGGTGGGGCACAGCTCGTTCATTTTCGCGTCCAGCGTTAATACGCTGATGGGGACTAGGTGGTGGCGTGCGCCGACGGCATAGTCGTTGAAGTCATGCGCTGGGGTGATTTTGACTACGCCAGTACCAAATGCTGGATCAACATAATCATCAGCAATGACGGGGATGCTACGCTCGGCTATCGGCAGGCGCACATGGCGACCGATGAGATGTTTGTAGCGTTCGTCTTCGGGATGTACAGCTACGGCAACGTCACCGAATAAGGTTTCTGGGCGTGTGGTGGCAACTTCGACATAGCCGTCTTCGCCTTCGATAGCGTAAAGGATATGCCACATAAAGCCGTCTTCTTCGGTGGAGACTACTTCTAAATCCGACACCGCAGTGCCCAGCACGGGATCCCAGTTCACCAAGCGTTTGCCACGATAAATCAGACCTTCGTTATAGAGTTTGACAAAGACTTCGGAGACGGCAGTGGATAAGCCTTCGTCCATGGTGAAGCGTTCACGTTCCCAGTCGCAACTTGTGCCCAGACGGCGCATTTGTCCAGTGATGGTCGAGCCTGATTGCGCTTTCCATTCCCAGACTTTTTCCAGGAATGCTTCGCGTCCTAAATCATGGCGGGAGATGTTTTTGGCATCAAGCTGGCGTTCAACCACGATTTGCGTGGCGATACCTGCGTGATCCGTGCCTGGCTGCCATAAGGTGTTGTCACCTAACATGCGATGGTAACGGATGAGTGCATCCATGATGGTGTGCTGGAAGGCGTGCCCCATATGCAGCGTGCCCGTGACATTGGGCGGTGGTAGCATGATGCAGTAAGCGGGTTGCTGGGTATCCATGCTGGCACGGAAGTAGCCTGATTGTTCCCAGTGCTGATACCAGCGTTGTTCTATTTGTTGCGGCTCAAAACTTTTAGCGAGGCTGTTAGCGATTTCCATGGTGCGTGTGGCGTGTTGGGTAAAGCGCACATTATACCTCAACCCTTATGCCGCATCATCAGCCTGCTTGAGTGTAATCCCGTAACGGGCAAATTCGTTGGTGATGGTTTCTTGTATTATTTGCTCAATGTTAATAGTGAGTTGCGGTAATAGTAAGGCGAAAGTGTCATCCATCGCCTGCTGTAGCTTGGGTGCTATCAGGCTGGTGACTTGGGTTTGAAGCTGGGCATTGACCGCCTGCAGGATGTTGTCAGTAATTTCTTGCGTCGTTTCGTCATTGATAGTGGTATTTGTCGCGGGCGGAACTGGCACAGTTTCGTTAAAAACAGCATCGCCTAATTGGATTATGTCGGTTAATACGGGAAAACTGGATGCGTTAATATGCTTGGACGGCGTGCTGAGTGGTTCGTCTTTATTGATTGCCAACGGCTCGGGTGGCATGGCTGCAGGCGCGAATGGATTGGACTGGTAGCGTCCTATCAGGGCATCCATTTTGTCGATAATAGGCTCGTCCATATTATTTACTCATGTCGTGATTGGTGAGTGGGTGGTCGTTTTGTTTGTAGTACGACCAACGTTGGCGTGCGGCGAGGCGGTCGGGCTCATCGGTGCTAACGATTTCGATTAGGCGTGCAAATTGCGTAAAAAACACAGGTGTTTGCGCGTCAAGGTTAATCAATAAATCACGATGCGGCAGCTTATCTAAATCCGCACCCAAGATAACAGGCGTATGTTGAGCGTGCGCCGCACTGGCAAGGCTATGTGGCATAAAACTGGTAGCCACATCTGACCATAGCCGTGCGTCTAGGCTGTTCAAAAGGCTGTTGTCGGTGCTAAAAATAAAAGTTTTTAAGCCTTGTTTATAGGCTTTGTGCACTATCTGTCGCGCCAGTGTGAGTTTATCTGGCGCGTTAGAGTAAAAATCTACGCGTGTCATTTTTTGCTTACGCGACCGAGTAGAAAATGCGTTAACAGCGGCACGGGGCGACCTGTGCTACCTTTGTCCTTGCCTGATTTCCATGCAGTGCCTGCGATGTCCAAATGTGCCCAATTGTATTTTTTAGTGAATCGCGCCAAAAAGCACGCAGCAGTGATAGATCCGCCCGCACGACCGCCGATATTGCCCATGTCGGCAAAGTTACTATCGAGTTGGGCTTGGTAATCGTCCCACAATGGCATACGCCAAGCGCGATCGTGTGAGGTCGTGCCTGCAGCTGTGATCTCAGCGGCAAGCTCGTCACTGCTGCTATACAAACCGCTGGCGTGTTGACCTAAGGCAATGACACACGCGCCTGTGAGGGTCGCCACGTCTATCACGACTTCAGGTTCAAAGCGTTCTACATAGGTGAGTGCGTCGCATAATACCAAACGACCTTCGGCATCGGTGTTGAGGATTTCTATGGTTAAGCCTGCCATAGATTTCACGATGTCACCTGGTTTGACTGCCATACCATCAGGCAGATTTTCACTTGCAGGAATCACGCCGATGACGTTCAATGCTAATTTTAGTTCAGCGGCGGCGAGTAATGTGCCGAGCACGCTGGCCGCGCCGCACATGTCGTATTTCATTTCGTCCATTTCCGCCCCTGGCTTGATGGAAATGCCGCCTGAATCAAAGGTAATGCCCTTACCTACTAAAACGATGGGTTGGTCGTTTTTGTTGCCGCCGTTGTGACGCAGGATGATGAATTTAGGTGGCTCTGCGCTACCTTGAGCAACGGCTAATAAAGCACCCATGCCTAGTTTTTCCATATCCTTGCGGTCTAAAATTTCGCATTTGAGTGGGTAAGTTTTGGCTAGTGATTTCGCTTGTTCAGCAAGATAGCTAGGCGTGCAGATGTTGCCTGGCAAATTACCTAAATCTTGTGCCAATGTCATGCCTTTGGCGATTGCACTGGCGTTGCTTATTGTGATTTCGGCTGATTTTAATGATTTGTCGCTAATTATCAGGGTGATTTTTTTGAGTGTATGCGTTTTTTCATGGGCATTGCTTTTGAGTTTGCCTGGTTGATATTGTTGGGCGTGGGCGGCAATGACGGTTTGTTCTAACTGCCAGGCTTGATTTTGGTCGGTAGTGATTTCGCTGGTTAAGTACAGTGCGGCATTGCTGATGTTGAGTTTATTGAGCGCGCTTAAAGCAGCGTTAACAGCGGTTAAAAAGGCTTTGCCGTTAAATTCGTCAGCTTTGCCCAAGCCCACAAGCAACACGCGGGGACTGGTGATGAGTGGGACTTTATGTAGTAGCAATGTGCTACCAATTTTGCCCTGCATATCACCTGTGGCTAAAATTTCTGATAAGTAACCCAAACTGGTGCTATCCAATAATTCACCAGTAGCGGATAATTGCGCTGATTCATACACGCCGATAACAGTACAAGCGGCACGTTGTTTGTCGGCAGTTGTATTTTTGATATTAAATTCCATGCGATAGCTCCTGAAAATGAGTGAATATCCACCATTATTTGTAGTCTGTCATAAAAAGTCAAAATTAACATGAAGCTTTTTCAACGCGCCTTGTTGCGTGAACTTATATTTAACTATCTGGCAGTGTTTTTAATTCTGCTAATTATCACCCTGACGACGCTGTTTATTCGGCTATTGGGCGATGCCGCACGCGGTGAAATGGCGATTGAAGCTGTGCTGACTTTTTTGGGTTTCGGTGTGTTCAGTTTTTTGCCGCTCTTACTATCGCTGACTTTGTTTATCGCTATTATCATGGCTTTATCGCGTGCGTACCGCGAAAGTGAAATGGTGGTGTGGTTCAGTGCAGGATTGGGTTTGCAGGTTTGGTTACGCCCGATATTGCGCTTTGCATTGCCTGTGGTGCTGGCTATTGCGATGTTGAATTTGGTTGTGATTCCTTGGGCATTGAGCAAAAAAGATAATTTTCGTCAGATGCTTGATAATAAGGATGAATTATCATTGATTACGCCAGGTTTGTTTGTGGAATCTAAGCAAGCCGACAAAGTTTATTTCGTCGAAGGTTTGGCTGACAATGGTGCGCGAGTCAAAAATATATTTATGCAATCCACACAAGATGGCGTGCTCGGTGTAACGGTAGCCGAATCGGGTGTGCATAAGCAATTGGCAAATGGGGAGCGTTATTTGGTGTTGAGTAACGGTCGCCGTTATGAAGGCACGCCTGGGTTGGCGGATTATAAAATTGCTGAATTCAGTCGTTATTGGATGTGGATAGAGCCTAAAACTATCGCACTACATCGTGATTTGGGGGCGAACGCCTTGCCTACATTGGCTTTGTTAGCGCAACCTACGGCGGTTAATTTGGCCGAATTCGTCTGGCGTTTTAGCTTACCGTTGAGTGCGATAGTGCTGGCGATGCTGGCTATACCATTGAGCTTTGTTAATCCGCGTGCAGGTCGTTCATTTAGTCTAGTGTTGGCTTTGTTAAGTTTTGTTATTTATAACAATATGTTAGGTATTATCCAAGCATGGGTAGCTCAACAACGTATGCCATTTTTAGTGGGTTTGTTAGGGGTGCATTTATTGATGCTGGGTTTGGTTTGGCTGTTATTTTATCAGCGCACAACGTTGCGACCATGGTGGCGTAGATGAAATTGATAGTTCGATATTTGGCGCGGGAGTCTTTGGCGGCGTCGTTATTTGTGTTTGTTGCGTTGATGACGTTGTTTGCGTTCTTTGATTTAATCAATGAGCTGGATGCGCTGGGCAAGGGACATTATGGCTTTATCCAAATTCTGATTTATGTCACGCTCAATGTCCCTGGGCATTTGTATGAGTTGTTGCCTGTGGCGGCATTGATAGGCACTTTGCTGGCGATGGCGAGATTGGTTGAAAATTCAGAGTTCAGCATTATGCTGGTGTCTGGCTTGTCGATGCGGCGTATTGCTATGTATTTGATGATGGTGGGCTTGGTGTTTACTGCGCTGACTTTTGTATTCGGTGAGGTGATAGCCCCCGCGAGTGAGCGTTATGCTGAACAGATGAAGCTAAAAGCCACTAACGCGCTAGTAGCACAGGCGTTTCGTTCTGGGTTGTGGGTGCGTGACGACAGGAACTTCATCAACGTGCGCGAAGTAACACCCGAAGGCGAGCTGCGCGATTTGAATGTTTATGCTTTCGATGATAGTTTCCACTTACAGCGCATTTACCGCGCTGCGACAGGCGTATTTCTGCATGATAATGTGTGGCAATTGAATGATGTGAATGAAACTAAATTTACGCCAGCAGGCGATGTCAGTGTAGCGCATCTGCCGAATAGCACTTGGGCATCGGTGCTTACGCCCAATATCATGAATGTGCTGTTAGTGCCGCCAGAAAAAATGGCGATGCTCGATTTGTGGGCTTATATTCAACATTTACACGCTAATAATCAGCCTAGTAAACGCTATGAAATTGCCTTGTGGAGCAAGCTGATTTACCCGTTTGCCGCGCCGATTATGATATTGCTGGCATTACCCTTTGCCTATCATCGTCCACGTGCTGGTGGGGCTGGCATACGCGTGTTTGCGGGTATTATGCTGGGGCTGGGCTATCACTTATTCAATCGCTTATTCGCTTATATGGGCTTGCTCAATGACTGGTCGCCGCTATTTAGCGCACTCACGCCTACTTTGCTATTTTTAGGCGCGGGTATTTATTTGCTTAATCGCGTGGAACGTCAATAACCAACCGTGTCCCTGCGAGGCGGTCGTGTAAAAACTGCTGGTCTTTATCAACGAAAGCCCATAGCTGGCTGATGCCGATGAGCCAGCTAAAGGCAAAACGTTTAAGTGCGGTTATCAAATCAAGTTTATCACCGTTGGTTTTGACGACATGGATATGCCATGTTTTCATGGCCAATGATTGCCCGTGCATCCAAAACCAAGAAAAATACGCGCCCATTACGCCTAATAAATATAGCTGTAACAGCCATTTTGGCAATCTATTATGCGATAACGCAATAAATAAATAATCGGCAAGGAAAAGCACGGCGGCTAATAAAATAGCTTCGTAGATTAAGGTCGCAAAGCGTTTCCAGATACCAGCGGTGGGTAATGTCGCAGTCATAGCAGGCTCAAATTGCGTGAGCATATCACAAGAAACGTATTGGTGGGCTGGGTGGGGGTCGAACCCACGACAAACGGATTAAGAGTCCGCTGCTCTACCAACTGAGCTACCAACCCTATGTGCGTCATAATGAAGGAAATAAAAAAGCCAAGATTTAACTTGGCTTTTTTATTTAATCTTTGGTGGGTCGGGCGGGATTCGAACCCGCGACAAACGGATTAAAAGTCCGCTGCTCTACCGACTGAGCTACCGACCCAGTGAAGAGCCGCTATTATAGCGGCTTTAATAAAAACGTCAAGATGCTAAAGCCTAAAAAACGCATTAAAACTGAATGAGGGAGAATTCTGGATGTAATTGTGTGCCATCTGCAGTAAAAATAGGGATGCTAATCGTCGTGCGCACGGCACGATGGGCGCGACCATGCACGTCGTTTTGTATGCTTTGTTCTGTGGCTATTTTTTCGGCAATGAGGGTGGCGGGCTGGTCGATTATTTCAATGACGGTATAGCGCGTATTTTTCCAGATGAAACTTAGCCCTATGCTGTTTTCAAGCTCGGCTAAGCTGGGCGTGTTCATCCCCTTAAACCTTTAGTCCAGCGACTGTACAGACGGTCTGCAACACGGTTAAGCGGGGCTAAATTATGAGTGGCTAAGGTTTGCATGGCGAGTGCTGTTTGCACGCCAGGGCTGTCACTGGCGGCGTTGATTTCGTCCATGCCATGCTCGCACCAGGTGTGTATCATGTCGGCTGTCATTTCAACGTGACATTGCAATGCTAAATGCTTACCTAAGGCGTAGGCTTGATTGTCGCAGTAGTCGCTTTTCAGGATGTGGGTTGCGCCTGTGGGTAGGGCAAAGGTTTCACCATGCCAATGAAAGCTTTCAAATTGCTGTACGCCATCGAACCAAGCACGGGCAATGTTGTTATCGCTGGTGGTGACGCTACCCCAGCCTAATTCTTTGATGGCATTGCGGGTGACGGGTGCGCCTAGGGCTTTGGAAATGAGCTGCCCGCCCAAGCAATGCCCGAGTACAGGAATGTCGGCGGCGATGGCGGCACGTATAAGACTGAGTGAGTGCGGTATCCACGGTAAATCGTCGTTCACACTCATGTTGCCGCCCATGAAAACTAGCCCTGAGTAGTCGTGTGGGTTAGTCGGTATGGGTTCGTTTTCATCTACTTTGATGAGCACGCTGGGGATTTCCTGTTGCGTTAGAAAGTCGGCGAAGTAGCCTGCGCCTTCAAATGCGATATGACGAAAAATCGCAACAGGTTTCATGGTGATTATCCTTGGCGTTTGTCGCGCTCTATGAGTGCGTAGGCGGAATGGTTGTGGATGGATTCAAAGTTTTCGCTTTCGACGATGTAGCTATCTATGCGCGGCTCTTTTTCAACAGCGGCGGCAACGTCGCGCACCATGTCCTCGACGAATTTTGGGTTATCGTAAGCACGTTCGGTGACGTATTTTTCATCTGGGCGTTTGAGCAAGCCGTACAACTCACACGAGGCTTGGCTCTCGGCAATCGCGACGATGTCTTCTATCCACATAAAGCCGTTAGTGCGAGCGGTAATGGTGACGTGCGAGCGTTGGTTGTGTGCGCCGTAGTCTGATATTTTCTTTGAACATGGGCATAAGCTGGTAACAGGCACGACGACTTTGGTAGTGTGCACGTATTTGCCGTTTTCTATTGCACCAATTAAAGTGACATCGTAATCCATCAGGCTTTGTACGCCAGAAATAGGCGCAGTTTTGTTGATGAAATAAGGGAAATTCATTTCGATATAGCCAGATTCAGCCTCTAGTTGCACGACCATCTGGCGTAGCATGGATTCAAAATTCTCTATCGAAATTTCACGTTCATTGCTGTTGAGGATTTGCACAAAGCGCGACATATGCGTGCCTTTGAAATTGTGCGGCAAATAGACATACATATTGAAACTAGCAATGGTGTGCTGTGCGCCCGTGCTTTTGTCTTTGACTTTGACGGGGTGGCGTATGGATTTAATGCCGACTTTGTTAATCGCAATTTGGCGGGTATCCGCGTAATTTTGCACGTCGGGCATGGCGGTGGTAAGGTCGCAACAATCGTTCATAATAATTCCAATTCAATAACTGATATTTGTGTCAGTATAACGCGCTGATATACCCGAGTAAACTACTCGGATAATAAAGGTGTGATACGCGCTAGTATCCCAGCACTGCTTAAGCCACATTCTGCCAGCATTTGCGCGTGATTACCGTGATCGATATAGGTGTCAGGCAAGCCCATTTGGATGACGGTTTTGGCGATGTTCTGGCTGTGTAAAAACTCGCTGACTGCACTGCCTGCACCACCCATGACACTGTTTTCTTCCAAGGTGACGATGATGTCATGCGTATTTGCTAATTGTAAGATGAGTTTTTCGTCTATAGGTTTCACAAAGCGCATGTCTGCGACACTGGCATTGAGCGTTTCGGCGGCAGTCAGCGCGGGTTGCACCATGCTACCAAAGGCTAACAGCGCAACACGTTGCCCTTGACGGCGCAGTATGCCGACACCGATAGGCAATACCTGCATGGCGGCGGCGATGGCTGCGCCATGCCCTGTGCCGCGTGGATAGCGCACGGCACTTGGGCTGTTTAATTGCGTGGCAGTGTAGAGCATTTGCCGACATTCGTTTTCATCAGATGGCGTGAATATCGTCATGTTAGGAATGCAGCGTAAATAACTTAAATCAAAGCTACCTGCGTGTGTGGGCCCATCTGCACCGACTAAGCCTGCGCGGTCTATGGCGAACACGACGGGCAGGTTTTGCAAAGCGACATCGTGGATGAGTTGGTCGTAGGCGCGTTGTAAGAAAGTTGAGTAAATCGCGACCACAGGCTTGTAACCATCACAGGCTAAACCAGCGGCGAAGGTGACTGCGTGTTGTTCGGCGATGCCTACGTCAAAATAGCGTTCTGGGTATTGTTGTGAAAACGCGACCAAGCCCGAACCCTCACGCATGGCAGGGGTGATAGCGACGAGTTTGGGTTCGATTGCCGCCATATCGCATAGCCAATCGCCAAACACTTGGGTGTAGGTAGGCTTGCTGGCTGGTTTTTCGACTATGCCGACATCAGGGTTGAACGCGCTGACACCGTGGTAGAGGCAGGCGTTTTCTTCAGCAAGCGGATAGCCTTTGCCTTTTTTGGTGACGATATGCAGGAATTGCGGACCTGGCAGACGGCTGATGTTGGTGAGCGTGTCAACGAGCGCGTCTAAATCATGTCCATCTATAGGGCCTATGTAGTTAAAGCCAAATTCTTCAAATAGCGTGCTTGGGGTGACCATGCCTTTGACGTGTTCTTCGGCGCGTTTGGCTAACTCTAGTATAGGGGGGACATGAGCTAACACTTTTTCGCTGGCGCGACGGGCGGCGGCGTAAAATTTGCCTGACATGAGGCGGGCAAAATAATGATGTAACGCGCCGACATTCGGGGAAATAGACATGTCGTTATCGTTGAGAATAACGAGTAGATTCGCGTCTATGTCGCCTGCGTTATTGAGTGCTTCAAATGCCATGCCTGCGGTCATTGCACCGTCGCCGATAACGGCAATCGCACGGCGTTCTAATCCCGATAATTTAGCCGCAACAGCCATACCTAGTGCGGCAGAAATTGAGGTGCTGGAATGCCCCGTGCCGAAGGTATCAAATTCGCTTTCTTCGCGTTTAGGAAAGCCCGCTATGCCGCCTGCTTGGCGAAGACCTGACATGGCATCGCGTCGGCCTGTGAGGATTTTATGGGGGTAGCTTTGGTGTCCTACATCCCAAACGATACGATCGTCAGGTGTGTTGAATACGTAGTGCAGGGCGATAGTCAGCTCTACCGCGCCAAAGTTGGAGGCAAAATGACCGCCAGTCTGGGCGATGCTGGTCAGCATGAAGTTACGTATGGCCTGCGCTACATCGGCGAGCTGGTCGCGTTTGAGCGCACGTAGTTCGCTGGGGGCGTTGATGCCGTTGAGTAAGGTAGTGTTAGGCATCAATAGCTTCTTTGTACGATAAAGTCGGCTAATTCACGCAGACGTTGATTGTGTTCAAATTTGTCAATTGCGGTGAGCGCGTCTTGGTGCAGTGAGGCGGCGAGTGCTTGCGCGTCACTCATGCCCATGAGGCTGACGTAGGTGGGTTTGTTGGCGGCAGCGTCTTTACCTGCCGTCTTGCCTAAAGTGGCAGTTGATGTGCTGGCATCTAAAATGTCGTCAACAACTTGAAATGCTAATCCTATACATTTGGCGTAGTGGTCTAATTGCGTCATTTGCTGCGTATCTAAAGGCTGACCGCAATGCGCCCCTAATAATACGGATGCACGTATCAGCGCACCTGTTTTGTGGATGTGCATGAATTCTAGCTCTGGTAGGCTGAGTTCGACACCGACACTGGCGAGGTCTATGGCTTGTCCACCCGCCATGCCGCGCGAGCCTGTGGCGTGGGTGAGCAGTTTAATCATTTGCAATTGCTGTATGGCATCGTTGTTTAACTTGTGACTGGCGAGCAAATCAAATGCCAGTGTTTGCAGGCTGTCGCCAACTAATAATGCAGTGGCTTCGCCAAATGCTACGTGACAGGTAGGCTTGCCGCGTCGCAGTATGTCGTTGTCCATCGCAGGCATGTCGTCATGCACCAATGAATAAGCGTGTATGAGTTCGACAGCCGCCGCGACGATGGCAACGCGGGCTGGATCGGCCTGCGTCACTGCGCCAGCGGCAAAAGCCAGTAGTGGGCGCACTCGTTTGCCGCCTTCTAGCACAGCATAGCGCATGGCCTGATGCAGCGTGTTGGGTGCAATGTCAGCACTGGGCAGATGGTGCGATAACACCGCTTCCATCTGGGTTTGTAGGGCGGTGGACCACGTTAGGAAATCAGTTGTCATCTTGCGGATTCGCATTATTAAAGTGGTTGAGTGTGCCGTTTTCTAGTATTTGCACTTGTTGTTGTGCGGCATTGAGTGCGGTTTGGCAAAATTGCAATAGTTCAACTCCGCGCTGGTAGCTGGCGAGGGACTGCTCCAAGGTGAGTTGACCTGATTCCATTTCGGCGACAATACGCTCTAATTCGCTGGTGGCGGCTTCAAAATGGGTGGGTGTGGCACTGACGCGACGTGTCATAGTAAATAATGCAAGTATATGCGTTGCTAGGTAAGGGCTAAATCTTACCGAATAATTGCCTTTAACGCTAATTTTAGCGATAATTGCGCACTTTCTTTGTGATTGTTTTTTACTTATTTATGGGGGTTAAGCGGCTGTTGTGCCGTCTTGATTATTTTTGGTCACTTCCTTTTGGGGTGTACTTGCTTTATGTCTAATTTGGCTGTCGCGTCGCAATTGACGCACACTACTCCGCAATTACCAATTAGTTGGTATTTTGATCCTGAAATTTACGCACTAGAACAGCAGTATTTATTTGCCTTAGGGCCGAATTATATCGCGCATGAAATCATGGTGCCGAATGTCGGTGATTACCATGTGTTAGAAACGCAACAGCAAGCCAGCGTGTTAGTGCGTAATGCACAGGGCGTAGAAATGTTGTCTAATGTTTGCCGTCACCGTCAAGCGCTGATGCTGGATGGTCGCGGTCATGCCCGTAATATCGTCTGTCCGTTACATCGCTGGACTTACAATCTCGAAGGCGAGCTGTTAGGTGCGCCGCATTTCTCTGGCAACCCTTGCTTGAATTTAGGTAAATCGCCATTGCAAAATTGGCAGGGTTTGTTGTTTACAGGCGAGCGGGATGTGGCGGCTGATTTGGGTAAGCTGGGGGTCGCGGATAGTTTGAATTTTGCAGGTTATATGCTGGATAAAGTCATGGTTGAGGATTACGACTTTAACTGGAAAACCTTTATTGAGGTTTATCTGGAAGATTATCACGTAGCACCTTTTCATCCTGGCTTGGGCAATTTTGTTACCTGTGATGATTTACGCTGGGAATACGGCGATTGGTACAGCGTGCAAACAGTGGGTGTGGCGCGGGAATTGAGTAAATCGGGCAGTGCAGTTTATCAACGCTGGCAAGAGCAGGTGTTGCAGTATGGCGCAGTGCCTAAGCACGGGGCTATCTGGCTGACTTATTACCCTAATATCATGGTTGAATGGTATCCGCATGTGCTGGTGATTAGTACTATTATCCCCACGGGGGTTGAATCTTGCCGCAACGTAGTTGAGTTTTATTATCCTGAAGACATCGTGCTGTTTGAGCGTGAATTCGTTGAGGCGGAGCAGGCGGCATACGCGGAAACGGCGGTTGAGGATGACGAAATTTGCCGCCGTATGCACCAAGGTCGCCGTGCGCTTTATCGACAAGGTCGTGAAGAGGCTGGACCTTATCAATCGCCTATGGAAGACGGCATGGTGCATTTCCATGAGTTTATCCGTCGCCAATTGTCACCCCACTTAGCTTGAGCTTAACTACGCTCATGACATACCAAAACGCGCAAGTGCGGGATTTGGTATGGGTGATGTCTGCGCCTAATTTATTGGTAGATGCAGACTGGTTGGTGACAGATAAAGAATGTCAGGCTTGGCTAGATGCCGCAACGCCGCAATTACGTGCTTTAGATGCAAATCCTGACGCATTGCATCGCTGGATAGCAAAATATAAGCCTGTGCGTTTAGGACGGTATTTTGAGGTGTTGGTGCATTATTGGATAGCGCATCTCATGCCTGCAACTTGGTATGTTAGCAATCAAATTGTTAAATCTGAACGCATCGTATTAGGCGAATATGATTTGCTGTGGCGCGATGCGGCGGGGGCGTTGCAACATTGGGAAATCGCCGTTAAATTTTACTTACAAATTGATGTAAATGCAGGATTTGCAGGCTATGTAGGCACAATGTTACGCGATAGACTGGATCTTAAAGTTAGTCATTTGCGCGATAAGCAATTACGCTTATCATCCACCAGCGCAGGTGCGGCGAGTTTGCCTGTAGTCGGCGAACCTGTGCGTGCGCGGGCTTTGTTGAAATCTTGGTTGTTTTATCCAGCAGGTGCTACCCCGCAATTTGTCAGCGGCTTATCGCCTCTGCATTTGCATGGCTGGTGGGGGCGATGGGGTGAGTTGGATTTGGCTGACGGCGTGTATTGGCAGATATTGCCACGGCTGGCGTGGTTGTCACCCGTATTAACATTAGATGCGTCTATTTTATGGTGTAAATCAGATTTTGTGGTACATTTAACGGCATACTTTAATCAGTTTCAAGTGCCTGTATTAGTGGCAGGTTTGTCTTGTATTGAGGGTGTTTGGCATGAGCAGACGCGTGGTTTCATCACGCCGCTAGGCTGGCCAGATTTAACGAATGGTATCATGTGACGTAATTAAGGATGTTGATTAACATGGAAAAACGCCATTTTCAACGCATAGTTGTGCTACAAGCTGCGACGATACAAGGGCAATACAGTGGCTTGATAAGAGGCGAAATCCATGATTTTTCTGAGCATGGTGTGTTGTTTAGTGTGCCCTTAGCTGCGCCCTTGGTTGATTTGCAAGATCAGCTTGTTGACGTTAATTTCCAATCAGATTTGAATTTTACTACGCATAATTTTCAAGCTCGTGTCGTGCGTGTGACGGGCACTTTGTTGGGTTTGATGGTCAATCCATTTCCCGTGTCAGCATACACAGCACTGCAAGCCTTAGCTAAACTCGCCCCTGTTGCACCTGTCACCATCAATAACACCAGTGACAGTGCGTTGCGGCAAGCTGGTTTAATAAAAACACAGACTATTTTTAAGCAATTTATACGTCAGGCGATTGCGGATTTTTATGCGGCTATTAGGGATGTCGTTCATGCCGATGATGGCAGGTATGATGCCAGTATCCGTCGCAGTTTGAGTAATGCGTACACCACTGTCGAAGCGCAACAAGCGAAACTTATCAATGCCTACACAACAGATGGTTATTTGCACAAAGAACTGCGCGATAAGTGCATAAATGTTGTAGATAATGCCAATCAATTATCGTTAGTGGCATTGGATGTGTTTGACGAATGGCTGGTGCTATCTACATTAACCACTAAATTATCACTGGAATATGCCAGTGCTATTTATGCCTTTGAAGCCCGTTACGGCGTATTACTGGGTCAGGTTGTCAATACGGATGAGAACCCTTATAGCCCGCATTATATATTGCAGACTATGCGTGAGGTATTGGCTGACGCTGGTTTGCAGCCCGATTTATTGGCATTGTTATATACGTTATTTGGCGAGATTTTATTGACCGCTATGGCTGGTTTATATCAAACATTGAACGGCGTGCTTGATTACATTGCCTTGCCCAAAAAAGAGTTGGCTCCCATACGCAGAAAAACATTATCATCGACGGTTAAGCATAGCCGACTGTCTATGGGCGTTGAGCCAGTTCGCCATATAGCTAACACGGTGAGTTTGGATAGCTTTTTGCATGACGTTAGTGGTTCGTCATTGGGTGTTGCGGCGCAACAGACAGGGGTGCAAGCTGAGGTTAGCAGTGATTATTATCTACAAAGTTTATTTGCCAATACGCACGTGCCTGCATTGCAGTCATCAGGCGACTTAGCTAATTTTATTAACTATTTGCAACAATTGCCGCATACGCCCCCAGTTCCTCGCCCAACGACAACAGCTATCACAGGTGCACGTAGGGTTTTGACGGATGATAGCTTGTCGGCAGTGAGTTCAGCACCTGTCTCCAGTAGTGATATTAAACAGTTAATACACGCCCTAAATAATGCACAAATAAGCGGGCAAAATCAATTGCCGCAAGTGAGTGAATCGGGTATTGCGCCTTGGTTAAAGGAAATTTCGCCGCATATCTCGTTGAATGCTGATTTATGGCAATCAGTTGATTTGTTTGAGCAATTGTTGACACGTCCGATTGCACAGGATAATGCGAGCTCTGATATTCGCGCTTTGCTTAAAAAAATGGAGCTGACTTTACTTAAATTAGCTTTGTTAGATGCCAGCTTTTTGAATAGTAATACGCACCCGGCCCAGCATACAGTCAATCTGTTAGAGCGTTTTTATGTGGCGGCGGATGATGAAGGCTATTTGTTTGACGCGCAATTATGCCAATTATTAAACGCATTAGTGAATCAGATAGTCGATCAGTTTGAGAACAATACCCGCATTTTTGCTGATAAAAACCATATTTTAATGGGCTTGATAACACCTATAGAACAAGCACGGCTATCCAAGTTGTTGAAAATACAAAGCACGTGTGCGCAACGTGAACAATGGCAAACTATGCCTGCTGATGGTGATGTTAGTTTACGCCAACAGGCGCGGCTAGATTTGCTACGGCAAGGTGATTGGTTAAATCTAAGTGTCGCCGATAAAACAATCGCTTATCAAATAGCTTGGCTTAACGCATCAGCCAGTTTTTTTGTGTTGACTAATCGTTCTGCGACGCTGGTACAAACATTTACAGGAGCCGATTTAGCACTTGCCTTGTTGGATGGGCGAGCGATACCTGCGCAGGGCTATGAGACACCGTTTATGGATAGATCTGCGCGTAAGCTGATGTTTAACGCATATGATAAAGTGTATCAGCAAGTGACGCATGATGATTTAACGGGGCTGTTAAATCGTAAAGGTTTGTTGGCCGACTTGGTCGAGGCCTGTAGTGCATACACCGTTGCGTCATCATCTATCGTGTTGTGCATGATGATTTTTGATCAAATGAATCAGCTTTATACTAATTGTGATGAAGCTGAAGCGGATGCTTCCGTATTTGCTATTGTGGAAAAAATTCAGGCAACCATGCCTGCGACTGTCGCATTTTCTCGTTTAAGTGATAACACTTTTGCTCTTTTAGTATATGACATGGATATTGCATCCGTGGCTAAATTGATGTCAGGCTTATCTAATCAATTTCTGACGCAGCGTATCCTGTGTCAGGATAGGCAATTTGTCATGGCGGCAAGTATAGGCGTTGCGCAGATAAGTGATGAGCTCAATACCGCACCTAAATTATTACGCAGTGTCAGTTCAGCGTGCGCTGTTGCTAAGGCAAACGGTAATAATGCAGTGCAGGTCTATAGTACTAACAGCCAGCAAATTAAGCATGAGGCGACTTTGTTTGAGTGGGCAGGCTTGATTGATAAAGTGTTAAGTGAAAATTTATTGTTTTTGCGTTGCCAGCGCATACAGCCAATTAAAGTCAGTGATGACGCTTTAGCGCATTATGAAATTTTATTAGGTTTGGATGCGAGCCTGTCCGTCACCACGCAGGAGTTTATTCTGTCTGCAGAAAAATGGCAGCGTTCAGCCGATATTGATATGTGGGTATTGCAACACAGTTTTGATTGGCTGGCCGCGCAGGGTGTGGGCTTGGATAGCATTAGCGGCGTATCTATCAATTTATCTGGACATACACTGGCTAATGAGCATGTGTTAGCTTATATTCAGCGACGTTTGCTATCCAATCATGCAATTGCACAGAAAGTGATTTTTGAACTGACAGAAACTGCTTTTATGAGTAACTTTGGTGCGGCGCAACAATTTATTCAAGCTGTACGTGTATTGGGTTGTCGGTTTTCGCTGGATGATTTTGGCTCGGGCTATTCTTCTTTTGCTTATTTGAAAAACCTGAATGTGGACTACTTGAAAATTGACGGCGCATTCGTGAAAGATTTAGATAAGTCGCCTAGTGATTATGCGATGGTAAAAGCCATGCACGAAATCGGCAGCGCATTAGGTTTAAGCACTATTGCTGAATACGTAGAGAATGCAGCTATTTTAGCTAAATTAAACACCATAGGCGTTGATTATGCGCAGGGCTACAATATAGAAATGCCTAAGCGCTTAGACAGTCTTATGTTGAGTACGTGATAATAGCGACCAAGTAAGTTTCCCTAGCAATAAAAACCCCATCATACCTGCGGCTAAGAATACGGGTGAAAAAGACAGCATAGGGGAAATCAGCCCAGCCACAAGGGCATTTAGCATCGTTTGTACGAAGCCTTGCATCGAAGATGCCAAGCCACGATGTTGTGGAAAAATATCCATTGCCATGAGTGTAATGCTAGGCATCGCCAATGACATACCCATGCCGTACAAGGATAGTGGCAACACGGCCCAGGGCCAACTGGGTGTGAACCAAACGTTGTAAGCTAAATTGATAAAGGCCGCGCTAAATAATAAAACATAGGCATATTTTACCGTGCGTGTTGGACTGACATGCCCAGCCAAACGCCCTGAGATGAACGCGCCTATCATTACACCTGTAATCGAGGGTATAAATAAATAAGCAAATTGGCTTTCAGTTAAATGTAGCGTCTGCAAGATAAACACAGGTGCTGAGGCAATGTAGAGAAAAAAACCTGCAAAATGCAAGGCTATTGTACCCGCGAGTAATAAAAATCGTGGATGGCTGGCGACTTCATGGTAACTATAGGCTAATGGTTGTAAGGAAAACGGCGTGCGTCCAGCGCGAGGATGCGTTTCAGGTAAGTAGTAATAGCTGAACACCAGTAACAGTAAGCCTAGTAATGCCATAAACACAAAGATGGAATGCCAGCCAAACCAGATATGCAGCCATCCGCCAATAATGGGCGCAATGGCAGGTGAAATCGCGAACATCATGGTGATTTTGGACATGAGCCGTTGTGCTTCAGCCCCTGCGTATAAATCACGAATAATAGCGCGACCTACTATCATACCAGCTCCAGCAGACAGTCCTTGCAAACCACGTAGCATAATTAAAGTGTGTATGTCTTGCGCAAATACGCAAGCGAACGAAGTCAGGATAAATGCAATGAGCGATCCTAAGATAATCGGTCTGCGACCCAATGAGTCTGAGAGTGAGCCATGAAACAGCATCATGATGGCAAAGCACAGTAAATAAACGCTAAGTGTTTGTTGTAATTGCAGTGGCGTTGCCTGCAAACTCGCTTGTATCGCAGGGAAGGACGGCATGTAAGTGTCTATGGAAAACGGGCCTAATGTGGAAAGTCCCGCTAATAAAAGCGCGAGTGTGGTGCGATGGGGTGGATGCTGAGTCATGAACTAACTAGGATGTTACCAAAGACACGATGTTACGGTAATGTGGTCAATGGTGCTAGTCTTATTCATCTGTGGTGTGAATGCCGTGTAAAATGAATAAATAATTTTATCGGGAATAGCATTGTGACAGCAACCAACATACAGATTATTGGCGCAGGTTTATTCGCCATTGCGATTTTGCACACATTCTCGGTTAAGCTTTTTGAGCATCTGGCTAATCGCCATCCTACTCATGCGGGTATATTCCATTTATTAGGCGAGGTTGAAGTGGTGTTCGGTTTCTGGGCATTAGTGCTCATTATTGCCATGATAGCCTTGACTGACACAGCCACGGCGACCCATTATTTGGATACGCGTAATTTTACTGAGCCCATGTTCGTGTTCGCCATTATGGTCATCGCGGCAACCCGACCTATTTTACAAACAGCCATGTCATTGGTGAATTTGCTGGCGCGTATCTTGCCTTTGCCTGATAGCGTAGCGTATTATTTTGTGGTGCTGGTTTTTGTGCCGTTGCTGGGTTCGTTTATTACTGAGCCAGCCGCTATGACTTTGGCGGCATTGATATTGGCGCGGCGGTTTTATGCCTTAGGTTTATCGAATCGATTGAAATACGCCACCTTAGGTGTGCTGTTTGTGAACGTTTCTATAGGCGGTACACTGACTTCGTTTGCCGCGCCGCCTGTGTTGATGGTCGCGCATGTATGGCATTGGGATGTGTCGTTTATGTTAGCAACTTTCGGTTGGAAAGCTGCCGTCGCGGTAGGGATTAACGCGCTGGGTGTGACTTTGCTGTTTTATAAAGAATTGGCAAAGCTCGTGCCTAGCAATGTTGTCGCGGTAGCGGTACGTGTGCCTGTGGCACTCACGGTGACGCACTTAGTGTTTTTGGTCGGCGTGGTCGTGTTCTCACATCATCCTGCGGTGTTTATGGGCTTGTTGTTGTTTTTCCTTGGTGTGGCGCACGCATATGAACAATATCAGGATAGATTGATATTGCGTGAGGGTTTGTTGGTTGCTTTTTTTCTGGCAGGTTTAGTAGTGCTTGGCGGTCAGCAGGAATGGTGGTTGAAGCCAGTGTTAATGAGCATGAGTAGTGATGCTGTGTTTATTGGTGCGACTTTATTGACGGCATTAACTGACAATGCGGCATTGACCTATTTGGGGTCATTGGTGGATGGTTTGTCGGATAGTTTCAAATATGCTTTAGTCGCTGGTGCGGTCACGGGCGGTGGATTGACGATTATTGCCAATGCACCTAATCCTGCGGGCATTGCGATTTTGCGAGATTATTTTGAAGATGAAACCGTGCATCCTATGGGCTTGTTATTAGCAGCATTGTTGCCTACTTTAGTTGCCGCTGGTGCGTTTATGTTGCTAGGTTAAAAGGCTCAAACTAAAAAGCGGTTGCAATACGAGATTGCAACCGCTTTTTTATGATGCTTAAGTATTGATTATTTAGGGCAACTTGCTTCGTTAGAAGGTACTTTACCAGCCAATAATAAGAACTGCTCAAATGGCTTCATCACGCCCATCGCTTCCATTTTTGGACCTTGGAACTGTAAGCGACCAAACATCATCGCTTTCATTGGACCATATTCACCTGCGCCCATATCGTGCCATTTTTCTGTGGTAGCGTACATTAAGTAATCTGCACCAGAATCCAATTTAGCGTGTTCGATTTTGCCACCGTAAGTGCACATTGCTTTGCCTGCTTTATCACTGATAACCATTTCTACTTGTGGGCTATCTTCGCAATCACTACGGTAAAGGTGGATGACTTTGTAGCCACGACCTTTGTTGTTTTCTATCCATTTTCCGCCTAAACCTTCAGTAAGGATGGCGTTTTTGTTAAATGCTTCACAGGCTTGAGTAGCCCATTCCGCTGACATGAGTACAGGTGCGGCGGTGGCTGTGGTTGCTACTGCGGATAGTGCTAAAGCTGAAATTGCAGTCAGTTTGGTAAGGTGCTTAATCATGCAGTGTGTCTCCTTGGTTGTGTCAGTTAGTGTGTTTTTTTATTTAGCAGGGTAAGCCGCAGGTAAAAACTTACCCGCTTAGTCGTTCGCTGTCAAATAGAAAATAATCAGTATGTTGAATCAACAGGTTGCAAGTATTTGTTGATACGCATCGGCAAAAATTTTCAACCCTTCTTGTTGCAATACCTCACCGACTTCGTCGGCTAAGATGCCCAGTGCCTCTAAGGCGAGGTAATCCGTTTGCGCACTAGCCGCGCCTGATTCTACGGTATCGGCTACTGTGCCATGATCGCGGAACGCGTCTAAAGTTGCGCTGGGTACGGTGTTAATGGTTGCCGCACCGATTAGGTTGTCGATATATTTAACATCAGAATAGGCTTTGTTTTTAGTGCCTGTGCTTGCCCATAGCAAATACTGTGGGCGACAGCCTGCACTAGCCAAATCGGCAAAATAAGTACCATGAAATAACTGTTTGTAGCGTTGATAGCTTAATTTGGCAATGGCCAGCGCACAACGCCCTTGTAGAGCGAGTGCGGCAGGGGTGGCGATGGCCACCAAACGTGGGTCTATGTTGCTATCAACACGGGATAGAAATAGGCTGGCAACGGCTTTTACTTTACTACCATCACCACCTAGACTAACAAAATGGCGTAAGCCTTTGATGTAGGCTTCAAAGGTTTTTACTGTTTGTTTGATAGAAAACAGTAAGGTGATATTGACGGAAACACCCATGCCCGTGAGTTGCTCAAACGCAGCAATACCTGCGGCTGTGGCAGGGATTTTAATCAAAAGGTTGGGGCGGTTGACCGCGCTTTTGAGTCGTAATGCCGCCGCCACCGTAGCTGCGGTGTCGTCAGCCAGTGCAGGTGCGACTTCTAAACTCACATAGCCGTCATCACCTAAGCTCGTGTGATAAGTTGCCATGAGTATGTCACAAGCGGCTTGTATATCGGGGATGATTAGGGCTTCATAACGCGCTTCGGCATCTGCTGTGCTTAGTTTTAATTGGGCTAAGTCTGCTTGGTAATAGGGGCTGTCGGTTAATGCTTTTTGGAAAATAGCGGGGTTGGAAGTAATGCCAGAGACACCTTCTTCATTGACTAACTTAGCCAGTTCGCCTTCTCGAATAATGGTGCGTGACAGATTGTCCAGCCAAATAGACTGACCTAGTTTTTTGACTTCGTGCAACTTGCTCATGTTATCTCCTTATTGTGCTATTAGGGATGATTGTAGTAGCTCTATTCTAGTCTGTATTTGTTGCTGTTGTAGTGGGTCGGTGTTGTTTTTTTGTTGCAATAACAAATAAGCCAGCAACGGTCTGCGCCAGCCTTGTGCGCTGGCGGTGTCTATGCCTATTTGTACTGTGGTCGCATTATGTGGGCGGTGTAGTATGCTCAATGACGTGGCAATTAAGCGTGAGACTGGGTTGCTGATTTGATTGAGTTGGGTGTTGATGTCGTTGGTGTTTTTACTCATTAACCACGCTTGATATTGGCTAGGAATTTGTTGCTTATCAATGTGCTGGAAATCGCCCGTGAGTAGTCGATAATAATTCGCGTCAACGGTATTGCTGGGTGCTAAACGGGTATAAGCACTACAAGGCGCGCTATTCAGTGCCGCCATCGCAATGCCGCATTTGATTAACTCTAAGTGCGCGACAGCGGCAATATCGGCAGTGGCGGACGTTGCATTACGGGCTTTATCAAAGCTGGCGGCGGCGAGTTTGCTACGACCTTCAAGATATTGCTGGCTATAACGCGCCATTGCGCTTTGTGTATCAAGTTGCCAATCGGGTACGCTAGGACCGCTACTACATGCGCTAACTAACAGGAGTGTGAGGATGGATAGGCTGGTTTTCATGGTAGCTTTACCTCATCAGCTTTGCCTGCGGGTAAAAATCGGTTGATTTTATTCATGATTTGATTGCTTTTATTTAAGGCTTCATCAACTTCAGCGCGTAGTTGTCCCATGTCATCCGTACCTTGTTTGAGGTTTTTAGTTAGACCGTTAGTATTGATGAGGAGTTCGTCCACTTTTTTTAGGCTGGTTCGCAGATCGGTGAGTATGGGCGATATTTGCGCGACAGCGGCATCGGCTTTGTCAGCTAATCCGCCTTTATTAAAAGCAACCTGATCAAGTTTGTGTGTCAGTTGGTCGAGGTTGTGCGTGAGCTTGCGTGTGTTTTGCAGGCTATCCATGAGCACTTGGGCGTGTTGCTCACCACCAAGTAAACCTTGGCTGACACCGTATTTACCTGTCATTGCTTGTGTAATCTGTTGGGTGTTGGCGAGTGTGTGGCTAATGTCGCCATCGCGTCGGGTCAGGTAGGCGATGTTGTTGCTGACTAGCCCGACTTGATCGAGTATGCCATTGACCTTATTCACCAAGGCAGGAATGTCTATGCCGCCTGCGCCTACATTGAGCGCGTGGGTGGCGGTGGTGCTGAGTGGCGGGCTGTGTAAATCAAAGCTTTCAACTTTTATTTTTGCCGCGCCGACTAGCGGTTTATCCAGCGAAAATTGGCTGTTACTATGTAGCCACGTGTTTTGTTGCGCATCTATACTAATCATGACGCGTGCCATGCCCTGTGGCGTGAGCGATAGACTGGTGACTTGACCGATAGGAATGCCGCGAAAATTAACGGGCATACCGACGGTGATGTTTTCCGCATTAGGCGCGAGTAGTGTGTAGCTTTGCTTTTGTTCAAACCAGCCGCGTTCATAGCCTAAATAGAGCAAGGAAAATACAACTAGCATCGTGCTCAGTAATATAAATAAGCCAACTTTGAATTGCATACTTTTATTCATTTGGTGTGCTCGTAGAGTGGTCTGTTCCAGTGATAATCAACGATAGTGTAGTGTGGTATTTCGTCGTGTACACTGCTTAAGATGTAGCTTAAAACTTCAGGATAAAATACGTCAGGTAATAAACAAGCAGGGCGATCTATCAGTATCAGCGGGCGTTTTAGCATAATGGCGCGTGCTGTTTTGACCACAAAGCGTTGCATATAGCTTAAGTCTTCGTCACGTTTTAATGCAATATCGTCTGCGCACATGACGCTTAATAATTGTTGTGCTCGCTGACTGGCATCTGCCCAGCTGGCATGTTGGTGCAATTGCGCAATTAAGGCGATATTTTCCAAGCTGGTTAAATTAACGCGCAACGGTAAATCAGGCGAAATTAAGGCGGTTGCTTGTATGTCAGCACCCAATAATTGCTTAATCATTTGCTGGCGTGCGGGTTCATCGGCGCAGTAATTTAGATGTAATTGAATGCTAATGATGCCACCTCAATTAGAAAAATTGCAAAAAATACGCGCATCATGCCTTTTAACACCGCAACGGGCACTAGGAATAAGCGTTTAGGGATTTCCAGTCCCGTTTTTAATGGTATGAGCGTCACAGCTAAACCAAACAAGGCTGTTTTGATGATGACACCCAACACCAAAGGGATAGGCAACAGCAATGCCATGCTATGCGTATAACTAGACCAATTAGCCCATTGCCAGCCGTATATGCCGAGAAAAGCAATAATGAGTGCGCCGATAATGGCCAGGCTGGTGAGTGCCAGCATGGAGACTACACCACCTATCACGCGGGGCATAAATTCGTAGCGCATGGGGTCTATTTGCGCATGTTCAAATGCCGCTAACTCATTATTGACGTGCATGAGCGCAATCTCAGTATTGATAGCCGCTCCTGAGCGTAAGGCGATGAATAAGGCGGATAACAATGGCAGTAGCTGTGTCAGTAGAAAGCCCACAATCAGGCTGGGCACATAATCTGATAAGCCTAAATCACGCGCAACGGACACCATTATTTGTATCAGCAAGGCACTGATAATCAGTGAATAAGCGAGGAAAATGGGCAGGGCTTGTACGGCAGTAAAGTAAACTTGTTTGACAATAATCCAGCGCGTGGCACTGTCGTAAGTGCGCGGGTTAAATGTTACCCTCAGCAAGCGTAGTCCGAAATACAGCATGGCGGTCAGCGCGCGCCAACGTTTGATAACGGCATCCCCTAGTTGACTAAGCAAAATTTCCACAGTGTGTATCCAGCTTGAATTGTGAAGAAGTATCTATTGTCGCCGCAGATTGTGCAAGTCAGGGTAGAATAAATACTTTCGTTTAGGAGAACATTATGACACATCGTTATGCTATGTCTGCATTGCTCGCATTGAGTATGATTAGCGCATGGGCTAATGCGGCAACCACAGGCGTTTTAATTAAGTCTGAAAATGTGTATGCCCAGCCTAGTAGTACGGCTAAAGTGGTCAGTAATGTACTCAAAGGCAGTAGCGTGAGCGTGGCTAGCAAGCAGGGCGGCTGGTTGAAAATTGGCTCAGGTCAAACGCAAGGCTGGGTGCGGATGCTGTCTGTGCGTACATCGGGTGCGGTGGCGAATAATGTGGGTTCGGATATCGTTGGTATTGCGCAGATGGCGACGGGTAAGCGTCAACCAGGGCAAATAGTGGCAACGGCGGGTGTGCGCGGTTTGAGTGAGGAGGACTTGAAATCAGCGCATTATAGCGAGGCAGGCATTGCTGAATTAGCGACTTATCAAGTTAATGCGAGTGCGGCAACTAGTTTCGCTAAACAAGGCAAGCTGATTAAGCAAAATATGGCTTATTTGCCTGCGCCTGCTAATGCCCAATAAAGGAATGTTTATGAAAACGAAGATAATCAGTGCTTGCCTCACCATGATGGTAATGAATAGCAGCCATGCGTTTGACTTCAATGATTTGAATAATGTGCTTAAACAGCTACCTAATAATAATGCACAGCAAACAGCCCCCGCTGATGCGAACAAACCCAGCAAAATTGACCCTGCCGCTGTATTGATAGGCGCATTAAAAGGTACGTCGGCAGATGATGAGATACAAATAGGTCGCCAAATATCGGGTGATTTATTAGGCGCAGCACCGCTAGTGAAAGATGCAAAATTACAAAAATATGTGAATTTGGTCGGACGTTGGGTAGCGTTGCAAAGCGAGCGTCCAGATTTGCCTTGGCAATTTGGCGTGATAGACAGTAATGACATCAATGCTTTTTCAGCACCAGGCGGTTTTGTTTTTATTACCAAAGGCTTGTATAAAAAACTCAATAATGAAGCTGAGTTAGCCGGCGTGTTAGGGCATGAAATAGCGCATATTGTGCGTAAGCATCAGCTTAAAATTTTGCAACAAAGTCAGTTAATAGGCTTGGGTGCAGATGCGTTGGGGCGCGAGGTAAAAGGCTCGGGTGCGGCGCAGAATTTGATTGGTAGCGGCGCAGAAATCATGTCGCGCAAGCTGGATAAAAACGCCGAATTTGAAGCCGACCGTATGGGCATGGTGTTAGCGGCACGTGCTGGCTACGATGTCTATGGTTTGCCTACGGTGTTAGAGGAAATTGGTCATGTCGCACTTGGCGACGGTAGCGTGGCGTTGCTATTCAAAACCCATCCTGCGCCTGATGTGCGCTTTGCTATGTTGAGTGATACCGTCGGTGATAGTTTTGACAATTTACCAGCGGGCAAGGAATTAACTAACCGTTTTTATCGAATTAAATAGGAAGTAATATGTATTATTATGTAGTGACAGGTGCGGCAGGATTTATCGGCTCTAACATAGTTAAGGCTTTGAATGATAGAGGTATTACAGATATTATCGCAGTGGATAATTTGGCTAAAGCAGATAAATTCAAAAATCTAGTTGATTGCGAAATTGCTGATTATGTTGATAAAACTGATTTCATGAAGTTGCTCCACAATAATTCACTCGATGGCGCGGTCACGGCGGTTTTTCATGAAGGTGCATGTTCTGATACGATGGAAACCGATGGTCGTTATATGATGGAAAACAATTATCGCTACTCTATGGATATATTGGATTTTTGTCAGGAAAATCAGGCCTCTATGTTGTATGCTTCATCTGCATCCGTGTATGGTTCTGGCACGACGTTTAGTGAAAAACGTGAGCACGAGTCGCCGCTGAATGTGTATGGCTATTCTAAATTTTTATTCGACCAAGCGGTGCGTCGTATTTGGGATGATAGAACATCACAAATCGTCGGTTTCCGTTATTTTAATGTGTATGGGCAACGTGAACAGCACAAGGGACGCATGGCTTCAGTGGCGTATCACTTTTTTAATCAATATATGGCAACAGGCAAAGTTAAATTGTTTGAAGGTTGTGCAGGCTATGGCAATGGCGAGCAAAGCCGTGATTTTGTGTCGATAGAAGATGTGGTTAAAGTCAATATGTGGTTTTTGGATAATCCAGATGCATCAGGTATTTTTAATCTGGGGACGGGGCGTAGTCAGCCGTTTAACGATGTAGCGGTAGCGGTGATTAACCAATGTCGTCAGCATAAAGGCGAGGTGGCGCTAGATTTGGGCGCACTGCAACAGCAGGGTTTAATTGAATATATCGATTTCCCCGAGGCACTTAAAGGTAAATACCAGAGCTTTACGCAAGCCGACATATCCGCGTTACGTGCGGCAGGGTATGACCAAGATATGTTATCGGTTGCCGATGGCACAGCGCGTTATGTTGATATATTAAAAAGCCAATATGATGCCTGATTACAAATACTTAGCGGATTTTGTTGGCAACACGCCTTTAGTTAAACTGCAACGCATGGCAGGTGATAGTAGTAATATTGTGTTGCTGAAACTAGAAGGCAATAACCCCGCAGGTTCGGTAAAAGACCGTGCCGCGCTATCTATGATTAGCCGTGCCGAAGCGCGTGGTGACATCAAGCCGGGTGATACCCTGATTGAAGCCACCAGTGGCAATACAGGCATCGCTTTGGCAATGGCGGCGACCATGCGCGGCTATAAGCTCATCTTAATTATGCCCGAACATATGAGCATAGAGCGTCGCCAAGTGATGCGTGCGTTTGGTGCGGAAATCATTTTAACCAGCCAGGCGGGCAGCATGGAGGCGGCGATAGATCTCGCTAAAACCATGCAGCAGGCTGGACAAGGCATCATTTTAGATCAGTTTAGCAATGCTGATAATCCGCAAGCGCATTTTGATAGCACAGGTCCTGAAATATGGCGTGATACAGCGGGCACGGTGACCCATTTTGTCAGCAGTATGGGAACGACAGGTACGATTACAGGTACGGGACGATATTTGAAATCGCAAAATCCGCAGGTGCAAATTGTAGGTGTACAGCCTGAAGATGGTGCGCAGATTCCTGGCATACGCAAATGGCCAGCCGCGTATTTGCCTAAAATTTATGATGCGCAACATATTGATGAAATTCGCTACGTCAGCCAAGCAGATGCCGAGGAAACGACACGTCGTTTAGCACGCGAAGAGGGGATATTTGCGGGCATTTCGTCAGGCGGCGCATTATTCGCGGCGTTGGCATTATCTAAGCAGGTTGAAAATGCAACCATCGTTTCCATTGTTTGCGACCGTGGCGACCGTTATTTGTCCACGGGCGTATTCCCCGCGTAAAACATGTACACAGACGAAGACTATATGCGTGAGGCAATCAAGCTCGCGCACCTAGCTGCACAACGTGGCGAAGTGCCTGTGGGGGCGGTTGTTGTGCATGAAGGGCAAATTATCGGGCGGGGTAGCAATGCCCCTATTGCGACGCATGATCCTTCAGCCCACGCGGAAATGCTGGCATTGCGCGAAGCCGCGCATCATTTGCAGAATTATCGTTTACCCGCTGTGAGCCTGTATGTCACTTTAGAGCCGTGTACCATGTGCGCGGGCGCAATGATGCACGCCCGTGTAACACGTTTGGTTTATGGTGCCAGCGATGCTAAAACGGGGGTGGCGGGCAGTGTGCTGGATTTGTTCGCACAGACGCAATTAAATCATCATACGCAAGTCACAGGCGGCGTGCTGGCAAGTGAATGCAGTGCGCTATTGTCTGATTTCTTTGCCCAACGCCGCGCGACACAGAAAGCCCTACGATGCCCTACCGTATAGAAATCAGCCTGCGTTTACAGCAGTTGTACTTGTTTGACGACGATTACAACGGCGATGCCCAGTTGATACGCCAATATCCTGTTTCTACCGCTAAAAATGGTGCGGGCGAGCAAATGGGTAGCTACCAAACCCCGCGTGGCAAGCATGTTGTCAGCGATAAAATAGGCGCAGGTATGCCGCTGAATGCGGTTTTTAGCGCACGCGTGCCTACAGGCGAGATTTGGAGTCCGCAATTGAGTATGGCGCATCCTGAGCGAGATTGGATACTCACCCGTATTCTTTGGCTGGATGGGCGCGAGCCTGGTAAAAATCAAGGCGGTGATGTCGATAGCCATGCGCGTTATATTTACTTACATGGAACAAATGAAGAGCACCTCATCGGCACGCCCGCATCACATGGCTGTGTGCGGATGCGCAATGCCGATATTGTGGATTTATTCGATCTTGTCGAGATAGGCACGGCAGTACATATCAGTGCGGATTAGCTTTGATAAGCCGCCCGCATCACCGCTATCATATAGCTGTGATCTAATACCCCAGCACTTTCGCGCAAGCTGTGCATAGCCCACATCGGGCAACCGACATCGACACTGGCAATGCCTAAACGTGATGCCAATATCGGACCTATGGTGCTACCGCAACCTAAATCGGTGCGGTGTATGTAATTTTGGTAGGGCACATTAACGGATTCACATAACAGCATAAACCGTGCGGCAGTCTCGGCGTTGGTGCTATAGCGTTGATTTGCATTGGTTTTAATCACAGGACCGGCGTTGACCATGACTTTATGTTGAGGCTCATATACATTAGGAAAGTTGGGGTGATAGGCGTGCGCCATATCTGCACTGATAAAAAAACTCTGTGCCAATGCGCGATGGTAGTCTTCGGCATCTAAATTGAGCGCAGTGAATAGCCGCTGTATCACGTCTTGTGCAAAGCTACCACTTGCCCCTGCATGACTTTCACTACCGACTTCTTCATGGTCAAATAATGCGCAAACATGAGTACTATTCGTTGCGCTGGCACTTAATAATGCAGTTAAGGCGGCATGGCATGAGGCTAGATTGTCGAGCTGACTATCGGTGATGAACTCATTATTCGCCCCCCAGAAATTGCCATTTTGGGTATCGAACACATTAAATTCATAATTCAAAATACTACCTGCTTCGACGTTTAATGCTGACGCGATATAACTTAAAAACTGCTCACGCGGATTTACACCTGATTCAGTCATTGCAAAAATCAAAGGCAATTCATTTTGCTTGTGTAACTTCAAACCTTGCTCATTGACATCACGATTCAAGTGTATTGCCAAATTTGGCAAGCGCACGATAGGCTGATCAAATTTTAATAGTTGCGTCCGATGTCCAGTTTCAGTACGCAGATTGACATAGCCAGCCAAGCTCAAATCACGGTCGGTGAATGTTGCTAATATCGGCCCACCATAGACTTCCACCCCTAACTTGACCAAGCCATCGCTTGCATGGGCGGGCTGCGTTTTCAGGCGCAAACTAGGGGAATCAGTATGTGCACCGATAATGCGTAAACCCATCTGCGCAACATCTTGCAAACCCACTTGAAAAGCAATAATCGACGCACCGCGTACCACAAAATAACGCCCGCCCGCTGTCAATGACCAACGTGCGGTTTCATCGAGCTGAATATAATCATGCGCCAATAAACGCTGTGTCACCGTTTCCACAGCGTGCCAGGGGCTAGGACTAGCATCAATAAAATCAAAAAGGTCGCGTGCAGTGGCGTGAATTTGGCTATTTGTCATCATGCGTAGGGTAAAATACAGTAACGTTGCATCATAGCGAGTTTGTGGTGGTGAGTAAAACTGTAGTGGTCTAATAATACCAGACACCTCACTAGGTGGGATAATTCACCTAAAGAGAGGAAATTGCAATGACAGAACAAAGAGCGAAATACGACGCAGCGTTTAAGCTAGAGATAGCCAAAATGG
>JABFSE010000023.1 GCA_013140765.1 Sulfuriferula sp. | reverse complement strand
GGGTTACGGGCGGGGATGTAACATTCACCCACATCAAAAACAGCGCATGTCACCGAGCAAATGACATGCGTTTTAACTAGCTTAAATTATGGGTAAATTCATGTCACCTACCACCACTTTATCCGACCTCCTGCGTGATTCCGCTTACAAGCTCACGCAATTCAAAGCGGCTCAAATTCAAGCACTCGAAGCCAGCATCAGCATGAAAGATACGGGTAAAAGCAACGTGCCTTACGTCACTTGTTTGGTGCGCGGCAAATCCATCAAACTCACACCTGAAGAAGTGGTGCGCCAGTTGTTTATCATGGTATTGCGTGATGATTTAGGCTATCCCGTCACACGCATGGAACTGGAATATGGCGTGACCTTTGGCGTGGAAAAAAAACGCGCCGACATTTGTATTTTTGACAAAGATCGCCCTACCGTAGCTTACATTTTAGTGGAGTTGAAGAAGCCCAAACTCAAAGACGGCAAAGATCAGCTCAAGTCCTATTGCAACGCCACAGGCGCACCGATGGGCGTGTGGAGCAACGGCGACAGCATTTCGTTTTATCATCGCAAAGACCCCAATTATTTTGAAGACATCCCCGCCATTCCATCGGCAAATGAAAAACTGTCCGACATCCTCACCACGCGCTGGACGATAGACGACTTAGTCAAGATGGACAAACTCGTCAATCAAAAAAAATCGCTCAAAGATTTGATACTGGAAATGGAAGACGAGGTGCTGGCGAATGCAGGTGTGGACGTGTTTGAAGAACTATTCAAGCTGGTATTCACCAAGCTATATGACGAAATGGAAAGCGGGCGCGACAAAAAACGTACGCTGATTTTTAAGAATTACGGCGACACCGAAACCGAACTCAAAACCAAAATTCAAGCGCTATTCGACCAAGCACGCGGTATATGGGAAGGCGTATTTCCCGAAGGCGCAAAGATTGATTTGACCCCCAGCCACCTTGCCGTGTGCGTTGCGTCACTAGAAGCAGTGAAACTGTTCAACTCCAATCTGGACGTAGTGGATGAGGCGTTTGAATACCTCATCAACAAAAGCAGCAAAGGCGAAAAAGGTCAGTATTTCACGCCGCGCTATGTGATAGACATGTGCGTCAAAATGCTCAACCCGCAGGAGCATGAAACGCTGATAGACACTGCCGCAGGCAGTTGCGGTTTCCCCGTGCATGGCATTTTCCATGTGTGGGAACAAATCATGAAAGATGAGGGTTTGAGCCGTAGCCACTTATTCACCACTGAGCGAAAGCCTGTTCGCTGCGAAAAATATGTGCAAGACAAAGTTTTTGCCATTGATTTTGACGAAAAAGCCGTGCGTGTCGGGCGCACCTTGAATCTGATTGCAGGTGACGGGCAAACCAACGTGTTACACCTCAACACCTTGGATTACGAACGCTGGGACGAAAAAACCAAAGACGAAGCATGGACAGATATTTACGGCGAAGGCTGGAAAAAACTGCGCAAACTGCGCGCTACGAAAGACCATAACCGTGATTTCGGCTTTGATGTTTTAATGGCAAAACCACCATTCGCAGGCGATATTAAAGAAACCCGCATCATTGCTAAATATGAATTAGGCAAAAAAGACAACGGCAAATATCAAAGCAATGTCGGGCGCGACATATTGTTTATCGAACGCAATCTAAATTTTATCAAGCCAGGCGGACGCATGGCTATCGTGTTGCCGCAAGGTCGCTTTAATAATTCCAGCGACAAATCCATCCGCGAATATCTCGCCGAACGCTGCCGCATCCTTGCTGTGGTTGGGCTGCACGGCAACGTATTCAAGCCACACACAGGCACAAAAACCAGCGTGTTATTTGTGCAAAAATGGGATGACACACTATGCCCAAAAGTCGATGACTACCCGATATTTTTCGCCACCATGCAAGAGCCCAGCAAGGACAACAGCGGCGATAAAATTTTTGTGAAACGCAGTGATTTACAGCAGTGGAAAGATCGCCGTCATAGCCACGCAGGCGGAAATAGCGAAATGGCGCATAGCATCGCCCAACCCGTCGCCGACCACTACAACATCAGCCCGCAAGACCTCAACGAATTTGTGTTGGATGAACACGAACATCTGGTGGTGAAACATGATTTATTCAGTCACGCCCTGAAGGACGGCAAACGCACGCCAGACGGCATTGCTGAAGCGTTTATTGAGTTTGCCAAAAAGGAAAAGTTAAGTTTTTTTCTCTAAGCCCTTTTGATGAACTCCGTTATCGGACGTTATTGGAAGGGCTGGAGATTAGTGAAGTCAATTACACTGAAGCCATTACAAATAAAGACTTCAGGACTGATAGTGATTTTTGGACTAAGGCATCTAAGCCTAACTCCAAGCTCAAATATGTGCTGATAGGTGAAATTTTACTGAACTCTCAATACGGTATTTCTATTGAGATGAATGCGTTAAACAAGGGCTATCCAATTTATCGAATGAACGAAATTCACAACATGGTTTGTGATTTTGAAGTAGATAAATGCGCTGATATTTCGGATGATGAATTCAAGATTTTTGAGCTAAACGACCGCGATGTTTTGTTCAATCGCACCAACTCATATGAATGGGTCGGCAGAACAGGTGTATTCAAAAAGCAAGCGGGGAAAGATTTTGTTTTCGCCTCCTATTTAGTGCGCTTCATACCCAATCAGGAAAAGGTTCTCCCCGAGTACTTAGCTTCATTTTTAAGCTCTAAATTTGGTGTGAATGAGATTCGCCGCAGAGCACGCCAATCTATTAACCAGACGAATGTGAATCCAGAAGAAGCAAAGGCGATACGCATACCGCTATTGAATTTTGAAATCCAGAACTCAATCAAAAACCGTTTTGATATTGCCGTCGAAAAACTGCTGCAATCCCAAGCGACTTATGCTAAAGCTGAAAAGCTATTGCTCGACACCTTGGGCATGGCGGATTTTTCACCTGAGACCGAGACGGTCAGCATCAAATCCTTCAAAGATTCTTTCGCCGCGACAGGGCGTTTGGATGCCGAGTATTACCAGCCGAAATATGAGCAAGTGATGGCGCATATCACGGCGCAATCGCACGACACTTTGAGCGCGCTGGTGACTATTAAAAAATCTATTGAGCCAGGTTCAGATGAATACTCGGACGACGAACAAGGCTTGCCGTTTATGCGTGTGGCGGACTACAGCAAGTTTGGCGTTACACCACCGCAGAAAAAAATCAAAGCGTCTTTCGTGGCAGAAAATAAAGCCAAGTTGGATGGGCTTATGCCGAAAGCGGGAACGATTTTATTCTCTAAAGACGGCAGTGTTGGCGAGGCGTATTGTTTGCGTAAGGATGCGAACTTCATTACATCGGGTGCGGTGCTGCATTTGACCGTGCGCGATACTAAAAAGCTGTTGCCCGATTATTTAACCCTCGCGCTGAACTCCAAGTTAGTGAAGATGCAGGCTGAAGGTGACGCGGGCGGCTCGATTATTTTGCATTGGCGCGTGAGTGAAATTGAGAGAGTGGTTGTGCCTTTGGCAGACCTACCCACCCAGCAAAAAATCGCCACCCTAGTCCAGCAAAGTTTCACCCTCAAAGCCGAAAGCGAACGCCTGTTAGCGGTAGCCAAGCGTGCGGTGGAGATAGCGATAGAACAAGATGAGGCGATTGCGTTATCATGGTTAAGTAGCCAAGTGCCAAACGCAGGAGCATTGCATGAGTGATTTTATGATGATGGAGCCGACAAATCAGACTTTTCAGGAGCTGATTGGTAATGGGGTGAGGTATCAAGTGCCGCGTTTCCAGCGCGATTATGCTTGGGAGCGCGAGCAGATTGAAGATCTGTGGACGGGTATTGAGTCGTTGGTGGCTGAAAAACATCATTACATGGGTTATATCGTGTTGCAACGCAAAAGCCAGCATGATTTTGAGGTGATAGATGGGCAACAACGTCTGATTACCTTGTCCATACTGGTATTGGCGGCTATGCGTAACATTCAGGATTTAATCGTGAAAGGTGTTGAAGTCGATGCGAATCAAGACAGGCTGAAAGAAATTACCAGCCGTTTTATCGGAGCTAAGGATATTGTGTCGTTGCGGGTGACTAGCAAGCTCTCGTTGAATAGAAACAATAATACCTTTTACAGGGAAATTTGCAGTCAATTAGCCGCACCTAATCATCGTGGATTAACGGCAACCAATAAGCTACTCAAAAACACATTTGCGTTTTTTTTAACCAAGCCGATGGGCAATAGTGGCGCGGAGATTGCATCGTTTATTGAGCAGTTTTCGTCTGGGCTAATTTTTACCAAAATTGTGGTTCAGGATAATCTGAACGCCTATAAAGTGTTTGAAACGCTGAATGCACGTGGCGTGCAATTATCTACGCCTGATTTACTCAAGAACTATATTTTCTCGGTGGTGACGCAGAATGATGATGTTGCTGATGAATCGCTCAATGATTTGGATGAACAGTGGTCAAGCATCGTGTCACAGCTGGGGGTGAATGATTTCACTGATTTTGTACGTTATCAGCATAATTTTCAGGCGAAGCTGGTGACAAAAAAAGATTTGTTTGCGGCGGTGCGTAAGTTGGCAGACACACCTGTTAAGGCGCACCAGTATTTGCAGTCGTTGACCGATTATGCGCCTGTTTATGCGTCATTAGCCAATCCGCTGGATGAGTGGTGGGCTAATCAAGGTACGGCATATCGTGAGGTTGAGCATTATTTAACAGGCTTGGCGTTGTTTAATATCAAACAGCCGTTTATGGTATTGATGGTGGCGTTTAAGCAGTTTTCGGCTGTAGAATTCATCAATATAACGCGCTATTTGTATGTGTTATCGATACGTTATAACGTGATTTGCCATTTATCACCTAACGAACAAGAGACGCAATATAACCAAATGGCGATGAAGGTGTTTGATGGTACTTATCAACGTGCCAGCCATGTGAAAAATGGCGATGAGTTCAAGCGGCTCTATCCCAGTGACGATGCTTTTTATAATGCGTTCGAGTTTCATAAAATGCCAAGCAAGCAGTCGTCGAAAAAGATACGTTTTTTATTAGCCGAAATAGAGCAGTCGTTAGGATATGCGACGGATTACACCAAAACAACGCTGGAGCATGTTTGTCCTTATCACCCAGATGAACATTGGCATCGCTATTTTGGCGACGGTGCAAATGATATACAAGACCGCTTTGGTAATATGGTGCTACTGGAAAAAGACGAGTTGAAACGCGCCAGTTTTGACGACAAAAAAGCAGCCTACTTGCAAACAGCGCACCCTTTAGCACAACAAGTTGCAACTTATACCCATTGGAACGCGCAAGCCTTAAAATCTCATCAGGCTTGGTTAGCACGGCAAGCAGTCAACACTTGGCGCGTGGATTGATTCGAGGTTGTTAGTTTGTTGGTATATTTTCAGGTGATTTTTAGTGAATATACAATATACCAACAGATAAAGCGGGATTGTGTGAAACAGCTTGAGAACGCTTAAGACGTAAAAAAGCCCGCAAACCATGTATTTATTGGGTTTAACGGGCTTTTTGATACTGCTTGAGATTGCTTAAAACACTGTCGGCTGTGAGATTCGAACCCGCATTGCAAGCCTTATGTTTATTGGGTCGTGTTTTCTTATTATCAAAAAGAACCAACAAAAGAACCAACAATGAGTTAAAACCATCCGCATTCAAAGAATTCGCAAAGACACATTCACTTCAATATGACGACCTAGTACGGTTGCTGCTGTGGATAGGTGGAGATGTATTTGACACAACGAAAAACACCATACTCAATAATTTGCACTCAACTCTTGTGCAATATTGTCAACCTGCTTGGTAAAACGATAACTGGTTGCATGATTCTTAATCATACGGGAATTCAGCACAAAATTAAGCCAAGACATCACCCGCTAACCCGCTCCGCCTTTGCGCGGTAGCGCACCGCCTTAAAAGCGTTTTAAGCGATTATTTTAATATCACCTATGCAATTTATGCCCGCACTGCTAAAAACGAAGCCTTGCGATTCCTGAGCAGGATTAAGCGTTATATTGAGACGGTTAATGCTATTGATTTTGTATTTTCAATAAAATCATGCGCGACTAGCGCATTCCTTTTGCCTTAGGTTTTGGTGTCGATTGGGTTTTGGTGCTGGTTAAAAATCAAAAGTTATCCACAGGCTCATTGGTTAAATGGTTAAATATTAGGTTAAAAAAACGGTTAGCAAAGGGGAAAACAATCATTTTCAATAAAAAAATCAACAAGATATTAAATACCCCCATAGGTCAAACGTCACGATTTTATAGGTCAAACGTCACGATTTTGTAGGTCAAATATCACGATTTTTGTGAATCATTGTGCAAAAACGTAGGTCAAACGTCACGATTTTGGCTATTTATCGCGCAAAACGTAGGTCAAACGTCACGCAACGTAGGTCAAACGTCACGATTTGCCATTTGTTACCTTATTAAAAGCCGACTTATCCACAATTGCGCCCTTATTTCGTGACGTTTGACCTATGTTGCGTAAAATTACCGTAGGTCAAACGTCACGCAACATAGGTCAAACGTCACGATTTGCCATTTGTTACCTTATTAAAAGCCGACTTATCCACAATTGCGCCCTTGATTTGTCCAATTTCGTGACGTTTGACCTCGCCCAGAAAACGACAAAGGGCGCTTACGCGCCCTAGTCGCTTGATCTTATTTTAGCTACTCCCGGATGCAATAGATTTTATCGTTTTTTAGTACTACGGCCGAGGCAATCTTGGCTTCTTGCACCTCGGCGCAGGCTCGTTTGACGGTCTGCCGCCAGCTCGTCACATTTACATCAGATGAGCCGCAAATTTTTTTAAACGTCGGTAGATCAAGCGGGAGTGGATATTTGTGACTGTGGATGTGGTCCGTCAGGCGGCGGGCTACTGGCGACAACTTACAATAAGTTGTCCATGGATGGCTGGTAAAAGTGTTGCCAGCAAATAACAGTATCAGATTTTTGTTAATCCATACACGATATTTCGTCGGGTTGCCTTCATTGTCGTTAATTGAGGTGTAATCCTGAATCAGCGAGATTGCCCCGCTTATGCCGTATGCCTTGCTGTTTAGAGCCAACACCTCACTGGCTTTCAACCGCGAAATACACTTGCGCGCCTTGTCGTAATTACGACCATTTTTTGCCCAACCGACGTCTCTCACCAAATCTCTTACGCAAAAATCGAATGGGTCGCCCATGGCCACTATCTGCCCGTACTTCAGTATCTGCAACCATACAAGTTCATCATCTTCGGCTCGTAACTCAATACCAGTAAAAAGTATCGAAATATGCTCGTTGTAGTGCAATAATTTTTCGTGGGTTAGCGATTTTCGCGGCTCACGCGCGCGGCGGGCGGTAAAAAGTGAACTGCGTGCGTAATCATTAGGGATGTGACGCAGGTCGTCACGACTTCCAATTGCTCCAGGGAAAAGCAAATCAAGTTGAATTTTCGACCCTGGTTGGATTCCCTTGCTGTGCAGGTATGAGCGGTTTTGCATCAGTGCCAACTGCTTGCTGGTTTTACTATCGAGTTCCTGGCTGGGCTTCTGTGGCAATTTTTTTGCAACGTACTCGAGAGGGGATTGCATCATGATGCCTCCCGGATTTGCTTTAGGAGGGTAATTGCCTCTAATCCGATCACACTAAGCGCGTCTATAGTATCCATCGAGTGCAGTATTACGCCCATCAGGGCAGCCAAATTGATGGGCGTTGCGTAGTAATCGCTACCCATTTCGATGTCCTCATGCGTACCTTGAACTAATTTTTTCAAGTTGATTTGGGTTAATACAGCCTCATCGCTTGCTCGGCAGAACCATCTTAATTCTGCTTCTGACAAGTCAGATTTATCGGTTTTGTTCCAAAGCTCGACGAGCGCGTGACCTGCGCTAAATCTGATAGGGTTTTGTGGCGTGGTATTCATGATGTGATACTCCTTGCGTTTTGAAGTCTTACCCGAAGTTTTGAGCTTAGGGCGTTCGGGGGTTCAAAACCGCGCAAGGACGGCGGGCATATTCCCTGCGTAGCAGGTGTTGTATTAGCCGCACTCCCGAACATTGAAAATTTTACGGACGTAAAAAAACCGCCATGATTACTTATGGCGGTTTTATCCGCCTTGCGTGCTTTTTGAGAGCATGTGAAAGATGATAAATCCAAGTTCATAATGTGGCAAGCATTGTTTAGCGTTAGCATGGTTTAGCCCTCCGCTTTCGATGTTAAGCCGCCTATCCACGCGGTTATGTCTGACTGCTTCCAGCGCACTGCACCTGAACCTAAATTAACGGGTTTTGGAAATATGCCTTTTTTTATGTTTCTATAAATGCTGGAGCGACTAATGCGAGCTTGCTTTTCAACATCGGCGCGATTTAATAAAACTTCTGGAACTGTAACTAATTGGGGCATGGTTAATCCTTTCTGCACGTATTTGTTTGTATGGGAATTCATACAAAGGTATATGTGCAAGAGCGGAAATTTCAAAAACGGGGCTGAAAAGCCTTGTCAGCGTTTGCTTTTTTCAATCACATAAGCCCGCTGTAAAAGCGTTTCCATCGCTTCCCAGTACCGCCGCTTATCCTCGTTCGTCCAGCTCAAATCCTCCTTAGGATAAAAGCCGCGCATCATCGCGCCGATTTTGCGAAGCTCAAATGCAATTTGATTGTTACCCGTCCTCATTGCCAATTGCTGCGTAGCAGCTTGCTTAACTTCTTTTGACCCTAACGCCAAATCTCGTATAAAGCTCGATGTGGATTTGCCAGTATTCATTGCGTTGATTCTGATGATTGAATACTCATCAGTGGTAACGCGAATTTTCACATATTTAGTGCGAGTATTTTTTGAAACCGATTCCACTTTACGCCCCCGTTTTTAGATCCGATTTTAGATATGTGCGAAAGCGGAAATATCCGCTACAAGTCAAGGCAAAGCCGAGACGCGATTTTATGGGTGTCGGGCGCAGCCTGACCAGGGGAGTGTAAGCACATCGAATGTAGCCAACGGCGTAATGGAAGATGTGGGTACACTCCTTACCCTGCACCTTAGTTATTTGACGTTAATCGCTCTATTACAACATTGATAAACAACAAAAATACAACACTGATAAACAACACCGATAAACAACAAAAATACAACACTGATAAACAACAATATTGCAACAGTTGCGACAAAATGAGACACTGGAAAATAACCTTGATAAACAACGATATTGCAACAGTTGCGACACTGGCAAATAACATTTGGAGAGTTTCATGGATTTAATCGAAACGGATTTTTACGAGCTTAGAGCTACTCTTGATGCGGAATTACAAAAGCCAGAATCACTTAGCCAGGCTGGAATTGTGAAACGTTATTTACCAATAATTCTTGAGTATTTGGAACAGGGGCTGTTGTGGGAAGTTATCCTTCAAGCCTTAACTACAAAAGGCATTACATTAAATTTGCGCTCATTTCAGCAAACGGTATATCGCTTAAAAAAGAAGCAAACGCCAAAATATGACAATCAATCTAAGTTGCTAAAAGCAACAACGACAGAAACCATTGTTGTGAAAGGACGTGATGAACAAAAAACGGCTGCGCCTATGGCGCAGCGAAATGAAGGCGTAGTGTCTGGTGGAGCGTCTCATTCAATGCCTGTCGCGAAAGCACCAGCAGTTTCGTCCGAAGCCGCAATCGCTAAAGTAAGCAACGGCTGGGAATTAGTGACGCGAGATGATTTAATTCCAGCAGAGTTGCTGAAAAAAGCTTTTGTTGAAATTGACGGTAAACTGATAGATGTTAGACAGCGGCGTCCCGCCGAGTTTGGTGATGATGACGAGGTAACTACGGATAAAGTTACACCGTCTTCGCCAAACTGGAAAAAATACGTTGAGAGGCATGAGCGACGGGTGTTATTCCAGCGAAAGCTGGATTCATGGCGAATCAACTTCAAAGCCTGGTTAATTGATCAGGGTTTTAGTGATAGGAAATACTAATTTCCTTCCGATTACATATAGATTGCAGTCATGTGATTGCGAATAAAGCGCGCGGTGAGGTCTCGAAATGATGAAGCAAAAAATTCTACAAAACATTAAAGGCAGTCCGCTTGGTCTTTTACTGAAAGCCAAGCTGGATTATTTCCAGCCCATCAATTGGCGTTTTTTCGCTTTTATCTTCTTTGGCGAAATCATGCTATTTATGGTTTTTCCGATTGAATCACACGCAGCTGTTTCGGATGGTGTGCTGGATAGCCTGCTCGCTGTGATGAAAAACACCTCGGCGGGCTGGATGAGTATTTCTATTGATTTCGCCAAGCATTTGTTTT
>JABFSE010000039.1 GCA_013140765.1 Sulfuriferula sp. | reverse complement strand
TAATCTCTATGAGACTGACCTAAAGTCTAGCCGATGTCTCCCAACTCAGCCTGCTCCATCACATCAGGTAGTTTAATACTTTCAGCTTCTGAGTAGGTAGGGGAATGATACGAGTTCTAACATTGCTGTATTTTTATATTGAAATGTATTAAAGTTAGAACTGACCCCAATTCCCCCACGAACTGACCCCAGTTCCCCATCAATCATAAAATATAAGGCACACGCACGCCTGGCTCGTCGCTGGCAAAATCTTTGGTGTTTCTTGAAACCAGTATCCGCCCATTTGCCAGTGCTGTTGCCCACACGATGGCGTCGGGGAATTTGATCTTGCGTTGCTGGCGAATATCTACCGCAATCTCACTGACTGGCTTATCAATTGGCAGGGTAATAAAGTCGGATAAGAAAATTTTAATCACCGTCTCAGTTTGCGGTGTCGCACCTACCAGCACCTCCATCCAAGTAATCAAGCTAATCGCTTTGTCGGTATAACGCGCAATTTCATCCCGCGCCTGCGGTATGCCGTTGAGGTAATCAATCAGGATGTTGGTATCAAACAACACCTTTACCATTCCGACCTCAGTTGTGTTTGATAATCCACGCCATCCACCTGATTATCTTTCCACAGACCAAACGCATCCGCTGATTGCGGTTTATGCTTGCTCACATACTCATCTATCGCCCGCCGCACCAATTCTGCGCGGGATAGGTGCATGGATTTGCATAGCGCGGTTAATACATCGATTTGTTGATTAGGAATGTCTATTAAAGTGCGCATGATGAACCGTCTAATTTATAACTGATATACATATCATATATCACTCGTATTTAAGAGTGCAAGTATTGAGTTACGCACTTGCGTGTGGCATTGGGCATTGTTACATTGTATGATTGTTCAGTCGTATTTTGTATTACGCAAGGAGAATCAATGTCTATCGCAGAGCAGATTTATGAGGTTGCCAAGCCATTGCCAGAGTCTATGGCATTGGAGGTATTGCATTTTGTCGAGTATTTGCGTAGTCGAAATGTGCAATTCAGCGAAGTTTCTGGATGGAATCAGGCACAATCCACAGTGATGGCACATGTTTGGGAAAATGAAGATGACGAGGTTTGGAACGATGTTAAAAAACTCTGATGATGAGGTCGAATTTGCCGTAGGTCGGCACTTACCCTATCTACTATCTGAAGGTTGGGTTAGCAATAGCTTGCTCATGCCACCCATGCAAAACCATATCCACGAAAAACACTAAAATCACGAAAAAAACCAACAACACCGCAATAAAACTAACTTTTTCGTGCCTTTCGTGGATAAATATTTTTAGCCTCTTTTGGATTGTCTAATATGTATCCCGCAACACAGAATCCGTAAAGCGCATATACGCGCGTTTAATCAGCGCATTGCCGCCCCACTCAGTTGCACAAAAACAACAATGATTAAAAAAAACTTGCCCGCACTGCATCCAACCCCGATAATCGCTCCAGCTTCCAGTAGGGAGTGAACTTTTTAATTTTTCCAATCGGAGATTTATATGAACAAAAAACTTATCGCAATTGCAATCGCAACTGCAGTATCAGCACCAGCAATGGCGGCTACCAGCAACGTTGAAGTATATGGCTTGATGTCTATGGGCGTTGACTCTGTTACCAGTACCGCTACTGGTGGTTCAAGCAACCGCGTTGGACGTGTTTCTGACTACGCTTCACGTATCGGTTTCAAAGGTAATGAAGATTTAGGTAATGGTTTAAAAGCTATCTGGCAAATTGAATCACAAGTAACTGCTGATGGTGGTGCGCTAAGTCCTAATACAGCATCTATTAGTGGTGCTACAACCGCTTTTGGTGGTGCTACATTGCGTAATACATTCGTTGGTTTGTCCAGCAAAGATATGGGTACTGTAATGATTGGTAAAATCGACACCCCATACAAAACTTCTACAGGTCGTTTGGATCAGTTTGCTGACACCATGGGTGACTACAATGGTTTAGTAGGTGCTGCAGGCGGTACTGGTTTGAATACTGCCGGTAACTATTTTGATTTGCGTCCAGCTAACGTAGCTGCTTACGCTACTCCTAACTTCTCAGGCTTTTCTGCTGTAGCGGGTTATGTGTTCGGTGGCGAATCTGCTACTTCAGGTACAGCTAGCAACGGTAACGCTTACTCACTGGCTGCTATGTACGATGCAGGTCCTTTGTACCTGACCGCTGCTTACGAAAAGCACAACTTGGGTACTGGCGCTTCTGGTTCATTGTCAGCAGGTACAGCACCAGATCAAGAGCGTAAAGCATGGAAATTAGGTGCTGCATACAGCATCATGGATTTCACTTTGGCTACCATGTATGAAAAAACTGATGATAACATGGGTACCAACGGTGCTAATGTAACTGGCCATAACACATGGTTCTTGTCTGGCAAATACCAGATGGGTGCTGTAGCGTTTAAGGCTCAGTATGCTAAAGCAAGCGAACAAACAGCTGCTAATACTGGTGCTAAATTGTACACATTAGGCGCAGATTACGGCTTCAGCAAGCGTACTACTGTGTATGCTTTGTACACCAAGATCAGCAATGAATCTGCTGCAACCTACAACTTCGCGTGGAATGGTGCTCCTACTCCTGCCACAGGTACAGATGTATCTGGTTTCTCAGTGGGTGTTAAGCACTCATTCTAATCCCTCGCTGGCTTATGCCAGTTAAGGTTTAGTTGATTAAAAGCAGGTGACCAAAAGTCGCCTGCTTTTTTATTTGCTTGCGAATATTTGACAAAAATCCCAGTCTTGAAATTATATAATGTATAATGGGGTCAGTTCTAACATTGCTGTATTTTTATGGTGAAATATATTAAAGTTAGAACTGACCCCGTTGTACGTTAAAGTTAGAACTCGTATCATTCCCCTACCTACTCAGAAGCTGAAAGTATTAAACTACCTGATGTGATGGAGCAGGCTGAGTTGGGAGACATCGGCTAGACTTTAGGTCAGTCTCATAGAGATTAAACCTG
>JABFSE010000017.1 GCA_013140765.1 Sulfuriferula sp. | reverse complement strand
CAGGTTTAATCTCTATGAGACTGACCTAAAGTCTAGCCGATGTCTCCCAACTCAGCCTGCTCCATCACATCAGGTAGTTTAATACTTTCAGCTTCTGAGTAGGTAGGGGAATGATACGAGTTCTAACATTGCTACATTCCGCCAATCAAACTACGGGTGGTTGCTTGTTATTATGCGTTAGGTGTTGTGCTTGATTTATCAATTCGCTGTAGTCTGTGTATAATTTCTGGTTCGATTATTAAGATTGGTTAGATTCATGAGCGGGCAAACGCTGTACGATAAACTTTGGCAGGCGCATTTGGTTCATACTGAGACGGATGGGTCGGCGTTAATTTATATAGATAGGCATTTGGTGCATGAGGTGACTAGCCCGCAGGCGTTTGAAGGTTTGCGTCTGGCTGGTCGTCGTCCTTGGCGTGCGGGGGCGGCGGTGGCTGTGCCTGATCATAATGTGCCGACTACGCATAGGGATGCGGGGATTGCTGATCCTATTTCTCGTTTGCAGGTGGAAACGCTGGATGAGAATTGTGCGGAATTTGGCATTGTTGAATTCAAAATGAATGATGTGCGCCAAGGTATCGTTCACGTTATTGGACCTGAGCAAGGTTATACCCTGCCTGGTATGACGGTGGTTTGTGGTGATTCGCATACCAGTACGCATGGTGCTTTTGGTGCGTTGGCGTTTGGTATAGGTACGTCAGAAGTTGAGCATGTATTGGCGACCCAGTGTCTGGTGAGTAAGCAATCTAAGGCGATGCGTGTGCTGGTTGAAGGTGAGCTAGGCGCGGGTGTAACGGCGAAAGATGTGGCGTTAGCGATTATTGGTGCGATAGGCACGGCGGGCGGTACGGGTTATGCGATTGAGTTTGCAGGCTCGGCGATACGTGGTTTGAGCATGGAAGGGCGGATGACGCTGTGTAATATGGCGATAGAGGCGGGTGCGCGTGCGGGTATGGTGGCGGTGGATGATAAGACTATCAGCTATGTGCAAGGTCGTCCTGCCGCGCCTAAGGGGGCGCAATGGGAGCAGGCAGTGGCTTGGTGGCAGACGCTGGTGTCTGATGACGATGCGGTGTTTGACCATGAGGTGACGCTGCGTGCAGAGGCTATACAGCCGCAAGTCACGTGGGGTACGTCACCTGAAATGGTGGTGGCAGTGACGGGACGTGTGCCTAATCCTGCCAATGCGCCTGATGCGGTGAAGCGCGCTGATTGGGAGCGCGCCTTGGTTTATATGGGTTTGACTGCGGATACACCTATCTCAGAAATCACGATTGATAAGGTGTTTATCGGCTCGTGTACTAATTCCCGTATTGAGGATTTGCGTGCAGCGGCGGCAGTGATACAAGGGCGTAAAAAAGCAGCGAATGTGACGTTGGCGATGGTTGTGCCAGGCTCGGGTTTGGTTAAGCAACAAGCCGAACAAGAGGGCTTGGATAAGTTATTTATTGCGGCGGGTTTTGAATGGCGTGATCCAGGTTGCTCTATGTGTTTGGCGATGAATGCGGATAGACTGGAGCCTGGCGAGCGTTGTGCGGCAACATCAAATCGTAATTTTGAAGGTCGTCAAGGGCAAGGTGGGCGCACGCATTTGGTCAGCCCTGCGATGGCGGCGGCGGCAGCGTTGGCTGGTCATTTTGTGGATGTGCGAGCGTTTTAAGGAGATTCATTATGCGTAATTTATTATGGGTAGCGATAGCGGTTTTAGCTTTGTCTGCGTGTAACACCATTAACGGTATCGGCAAAGATGTGCAACAGGCAGGTGGCGCGATAGAAAGAGCGGCGAAATGAAACCGTTTGTTCACTTAAATGGTTTGGTCGTGCCGCTGGACAGGGCGAATGTGGATACCGATGCGATTATTCCCAAGCAGTTTTTGAAGTCGATTAAGCGCAGTGGCTTTGGTCCGAATTTGTTTGATGAATGGCGTTATCTTGATCATGGCGAGCCAGGGCAAGATAATACGCATCGTCCTGTGAACCCTGATTTTGTGTTGAATCAGCCGCAATATCAGGGCGCAGAAGTGTTGTTGGCGCGGGAGAATTTCGGTTGCGGTTCCAGTCGTGAGCACGCGCCGTGGGCGTTGGAAGATTACGGCATACGTGCCATTATCGCGCCTAGTTTTGCTGATATTTTTTACAATAATTGCTTCAAAAATGGCTTGTTGCCTATCGTGTTGGCGGCGGATGTGGTGGCGCAACTATTTGTAGAGACGGCGGCAACTGAGGGCTATCGTTTGCAAATAGATCTAGCCGCGCAAACGGTGACTACACCAGCGGGTGCGGTATTTGAATTTGAAGTGGAAGCGCATCGTAAGCATTGTTTGTTAAATGGCTTGGATGATATTGGTTTGACATTGCAACATGTGGATGCGATTCGTCAATATGAAGCGCAACGCAAACTAACTGCGCCTTGGTTGTTTAATTAAGTATTGAGAGTATAAAATGAAAATTGCTGTGTTGCCTGGTGATGGCATAGGTCCTGAAGTAACTGCGCAAGCGGTCAAAGTGTTGCAAGCATTAAACAGCGACGGTTTGAAAATTGAAATGGAGCACGCCGCCATTGGTGGTGCGGGCTACGATGCGGCGGGCGACCCTTTGCCTGAAGCAACACTGGCATTGTCGCGTGCGGCGGATGCGGTGTTGCTGGGCGCGGTGGGTGGCTATCAATATGACAGCTTGCCGCGTCCTATGCGTCCTGAACAAGGCTTGTTGCGGATTCGTAAAGAGCTGAATCTGTTCGCTAATTTGCGCCCCGTCAATGTTTATCCTGAGTTGGCAGATGCTTCTACGTTGAAAGCCGAAGTGGTGTCAGGGCTGGATATTATGATAGTGCGCGAATTAACAGGTGATTTGTATTTTGGTCAGCCGCGCGGCATACATATTAACGAACACGGCGAGCGCGAAGGTTACAACACCATGCGTTATGCTGAATCCGAAGTGCGTCGTGTTGCGCATATCGGCTTTCAGATTGCGATGAAGCGTAATAAGAAATTATGTTCGGTAGAAAAAGCCAATGTGCTGGAAACCAGCGAATTGTGGCGCGAAGTGGTCATTGAAACCGCCAAAGAATACCCAGAAGTCGCGCTGTCGCATATGTATGTTGATAACGCGGCGATGCAGTTAGTGCGTAACCCTAAGCAGTTCGATGTCATTGTTACAGGTAATATATTCGGCGATATTTTGTCCGATGAAGCATCTATGCTCACAGGCTCTATCGGCATGTTGGGTTCGGCATCGTTAGACCAGAATCGCAAAGGCATGTACGAGCCTATACACGGCTCTGCGCCTGATATTGCGGGGCAGGATATTGCGAATCCGCTGGCAACTATTTTGTCGGCGGCGATGATGATGCGTTATACCTTTGGGCGTGACGATGTCGCGGATCGTATCGAAAATGCAGTGAAAAAAGTCATTAGCAGTGGTTTGCGCACGATGGATATTTATACCGCAGGTACGACCAAAGTGGGTTGTGCGGCGATGGGCGACGCTGTGGTTGCCGCGCTTTAATTAAGGGTAATAATATGTTGAGAGTAGGTTTGGTCGGTTGGCGTGGCATGGTGGGTTCGGTGTTGATGCAACGTATGCGCGAAGAGCGTGATTTTGATGTGATAGACCCTGTGTTTTTCACCACCTCGCAAGTTGGCGGCAAAGGCCCTGACATCGGGCGCGATATTCCCGCATTGAAAGATGCGCGGAATATCGACGAACTTAAAGCCATGGACGCGATTATTTCTACTCAGGGCGGCGATTATACGACCGAGGTATTTGGGCAATTGCGGGCGGCGGGCTGGAAAGGTTACTGGATAGACGCGGCTTCGACCTTGCGCATGGAAACCGACAGCGTGATTATTCTCGACCCTGTTAATCAGCATGTGATTAAAGATGCGCTGGCTAAAGGCGGCAAGGATTTCATCGGCGGTAACTGCACCGTGTCATTGATGTTGATGGCATTGGGTGGCTTGTTCCGTGAAAACATGGTGGACTGGATTAGCGCCATGACTTACCAAGCGGCTTCAGGCGCGGGCGCACAGAATATGCGCGAATTGCTCAATCAAATGGGTGAAACGCGTCGCGCAGTGGCGAGCTTGCTGGATGATCCCGCATCGGCGATATTGGATATAGATAGAGAAGTCGCGGGCGTGTTGCGTGATGATGCTTTTCCTACGGCTAACTTTGGTGTGCCGTTAGCAGGTAGCCTGATTCCATGGATAGACAAGGATTTAGGCAATGGTCAAAGCAAAGAAGAATGGAAAGCGCGTGCTGAAACCAACAAGATTCTGGGCTTGAGCGATAGCCAAATCAACATAGACGGCTTATGTGTGCGCATTGGTGCGATGCGTTGCCATAGTCAGGCATTGACCGTGAAGCTCAAGCAAGACGTGCCTATGGACGAGATTGAAGCGATAGTTGCAAGTCATAATGACTGGGTAAAAGTCGTACCTAACCAGAAGGAAATCAGCATGACAGCGTTAACCCCAGCCGCAGTCACGGGCACATTGACCGTGCCTGTGGGACGTATGCGCAAAATGTATATGGGCGGTGAGTACTTGAGCGCGTTCACCGTGGGCGACCAGTTGTTGTGGGGCGCGGCAGAACCATTACGACGCATGTTGCGTATTCTGGTGGAAGCTAAGTGAGCGCGGTGATGAATATCGCGGTGCTGGGCGCGACGACCTTGGTGGGTGAAGCTGTGTTAGCGCATTTGGCGGCAACGGATATGGCACTGGGTGAGGTCTATTTGCTGGCCGATGACGCGTCTGTGGGCGACGATGTCAGCTTTAAGTATCATGAAAAAACAGTGTTGAGTATTGAGCCTTTCGATTTCTCTCAAGTTAATCTCGCTATCTTTGCAGTCGGTGCAGACGTAGCGGCACGCTATGCGCCATTGGCCGTTGCTGCAGGTTGTACGGTAATCGACACTAGTCCGCAATTTAGGCAAGATGCGCATGTGCCATTGGTTGTCGTCGGCGTTAATGAAGCCGTGTTGGCTGATTTTACTGCACCGAATATCATCGCCAGCCCTTGTGCTGTCAGCATACATTTGGCGTTGAGTCTGAAGCCATTGGTGAGTGAGTTTGGGGTGGATAGCGTCACCGTAGCAACTTACCAAGCAGTATCTGGCTCAGGTAGGGCTGGTGTGGATGAACTGGCACAACAAACGACTGCTATTTTTAGTCTTAACGAAACCGAAAATACCGTATATGCTAAACGCATTTCCTTTAACATTTTGCCGCAAGTTGGTGATTTGATGGATAATGGTTATAGTAGCGAAGAAATGAAGCTGATTGATGAAACACGTAAAGTGCTGGCTATGCCAGATTTGACCATCAATCCGACTGCTGTGCGCGTGCCTGTTTTTTATGGGCATGGGCAAGTAGTACAAGTGACTACCTTAAAACCAGTGAGTGTGGGTTTGGTAACTGCTTTATGGCAACAGCAGGCGGGTTTGCTGGTTGCTGATGACGAAGCCGATGTGAGTCCGACGGCGGTTGATGCGGTTGGACAGGATGAGGTTTTGGTGGGTCGCGTGCGTAGTGCAATGGGCAAGGAATCGGGTTTGAATTATTGGTTAATGGCGGATAACATTCACGCTGGCACGGCGTTGAATGTAGTCCGTATTGCGAAAGTGTTAAGTATTCAATAATGTATGTTTTATAACAAAGATTGCCACGCGCAATAATGATAAAGGGGTCGAGATAATGCATAAAAAGAAGATGGTGAGTTGTCTATCAGCGGCGTTGTTACTATTGGCGCAAGCACCTGCATACAGTGCGGGTTTGGGTAAGCTCTCTGTTAATTCAGCCCTAGGACAACCTTTGAATGCCGAAATTGAAGTGCTAACGGCAGACCCTACAGAATTAGCGAGTTTGCAGGCTCGTATGGCAACAGCTGAGGCATACCGTAGTGCTAATTTAGACATGACTGGCGCATTATCGGGCGTAAAAGTGGTCTTGGATAAAAAGCCAGGTGGACGCTCAGTGCTGAAAGTGACATCGAACAAGCCGATTACCGATCCATTTATTGATATGCTGATAGAGTTGAGTTGGGGTAGTGGGCAGATGGTGCGTGAATACACCTTGCTACTAGATCCACCTAATATGCAAGCACCTGCGCAAGATAACCGCACCTTGACTGTCGCCCCTGCCGTGAGTGCTGTTGTTGGTTCAGTGCCTGTCGCTAATACGGCTGTCGTTGCTGATACGGTTAAAGCCAGCAAGCCCGTGACCAGTAAGCCTGTTGTTAAACCAGTTGCCAAAGCAGTTCCTGCAAGTAAAGTCGTCACACCAACGCCTCCCTCCGCTCCTGTAGTCACGCCTGACACGGCAACATCTGATGTTAATGTAGTCGATGCACCTGCTACAGTGACGATTAAGCGCGGCGCGACATTGAGTTCGGTGGCAAAAGCCGTCATGCCTACAGGGGTGAAGTTAGATCAAATGCTGGTTGGTTTGTATCGCCAAAATCCGCAAGCATTTGCGGGCAATATGAATCAGATGAAAGCAGGCAAGGTGCTTAAAGTGCCTAGCAAAGCTGAGGTCGCCGCCATTAGCGAAGCAGAAGCAGTGCGTGAAATTAAATTGCAGGCTAATGATTGGCATAGCTATCGTCAAAAACTAGCGGGCGAAGTTGCTGAAAAACCTGCTACGGATGCTAAAACAGCACCGAATAGCGGGAAAATCACACCTAAGGTGGAAGATAAGGCCGCTCCTGTTAAAGCAGGTCAAGATGTATTGAAGCTGTCTAAGGGTGAAGCCCCTGTTGCAGGTAGTAAAAGCAATGCAGTTAAACCAACTGCCGCCCAGCAAAAACAAGCCGCGCAAGATGAGGCCGTCGCAAAACAAAAAGCCTTACAAGAAGCTAATGATCGCGCCGCCGCATTAGAAAAAAACATCAAAGACATGCAGCGTTTGGTCGAGTTGAAGAACCAAAATCTAGCCAAGCTGCAAAAAGAGGCCGCGAAACCTGTGCCCGTGCCACCTGCTAAACCTGAGCTGGTTTTGACACCCGTGGTTAAGCCTGTTGCGGTTGTACCTGTTAAACCTGAAGTTAAGCAGGAAGTTAAACCAGAAGTTAAACCAGAAGTCGTGCCCGTGCCTAAAAAGGTCGTTATTAAGCCTATTACCCCCGCACCTGTGGTTGAGCCAGCTTGGTATGAAAACATCAATCCATTGTATTTAGGTGGTGGGGCTGTCGCTGGGTTATTGCTGGCTTTGTTTGGTTTTATGTCTAAGAGTCGTGGTCGCCGTGCGGGTTTGTCCAAGTTTGAAAACAGCATCATGACTAATGTAGAAGCGAAACCTAATACCGTTTATGGTACGCAAGGTGGCGCGGTGGTTAATACGAATAATACTTCGTTTTTAACTGACTTTAGCCAATCGGGTCTGGGTAATCTCGATACGCATGATGTTGATCCTATTGCTGAAGCCGAAGTGTATATGGCATATGGTCGTGATGCGCAAGCAGAAGAGATTTTGAAAGAAGCGATGGTGAAAGACCCTGCGCGTCATGAAATTAAGCTGAAGCTGTTAGAGATTTATGCTGGACGTAAAAACTTGCCTGCGTTTGAATCCATCGCCACTGAGTTGTATTCCGCGTTGGCAGGTGAGCATTCGCCTGTGTGGGAAAAAGCGGCTGAATTAGGTCGTGGTTTGGATCCGCATAATCCATTGTATGGCGGTAGCAACGTCGCTAATACCACACCTGTAGTAGCCGCGTTGGCGACACCTGTGCTGGATGTATCTGCAGATACTGAGTTGGCTATGTCTAGTGCTTTAGATGTGGCATCTGACTCATTGGCGATTGAGGATGTAATGCCACCCGTGGCTGATGTTACGCATGACACATTTGATATTGCTGATTTTACGCTACCAGATATGCACGCAGAACACAGCTTGGATTTTGAAGTGCCTACGGCTGTTCATGCTATTTCAACTACTGACAACGCACCAGAAATCGTGATTACAGATGATAATACGTTGAGCTTTGATTTTAGCTTGGCTGATGAATTGACTGAGGTTGTTGTGCCTGAGGTGGAAGTGCCTGCACTGGAATTCGCCAAACTAGAGACAGTTGAACCCGTAGTTGATGTTGACATGCCTGCCATGAGTTTAGATTTCTCGGGTATAGATTTTGATTTTGATAAGCCAGAAGAAGTTGAACCAGAACCAGCTTTAGCGATCGAGCCTACACTTGCGCCTATTGATGTGGCGTTGACCGAAGCGACGGTTGAGTCGGTGGTTGCGATAACGCCTGTTGTTGAGGTCGAACATGTAGAGTCAGAGCTAAGTGAAGCCGAGCAAGAGGTAAAAACTAAGTTAGACTTGGCGCAGGTTTATTTAGAAATGGGCGACGCTGAAAACGCACGTGAAATTTTACAAGAAGTGATACAAGAAGGTAATGTCGAGCAACAAGCGCACGCGCATGTTTTGATGAAACAAGTGGGTTAATGTCCATGGTGTTTATTAAATCCACATGTTGACTAAATTACGTCTGCATTTGGTCTGCCATCCAGCCACAGCAGTTCTGCTGTGGCTGTTTTTTATGGTGTGGTTGATGGATAAGCCGAGTGCGGTGCTAATCGGTGCAAGCGTACTGGTCGCCGCAGGGTTTAATCGAGTGACGTGGGTGCTATTTGTGCGTTATGTGCGGCGTAGTCGTTGGCTGTTAGTGATAATGTGCGTTGCTCATGCTTACAGCTTGCCTGGTTCGCCATTGTTAGCGACGTGGGCGGCATACAGCCCTAGCGTGGTTGGCGTGGAGGCTGGGTTAATGCAGTCTTGGCGGTTAATGTTGGTGTTGGCATTGTTGGCAGTATTGATGACGAGATTGACGCGGGCATCGCTATTATTAGGTATTTATAGCTTAACGCGATATGTTTGTTGGTTAGGTTGTTCATCCGAACGGATTGCGGCGCGTATCGCTTTGACCTTGGGCTATGCGGATGAATTGATGACTGCGTCGCAGCAGATGAGTTGGCAACAGCGTTTGCAATTACTGCGTCAGCCCCCCGTGATATTAGAGAACAATATGTCGATAATAGAGATTAAACAACGGTCGTTAGTGCCTTTTGATTATGTGTGCTTGTTAACGGCTGTTTTATTGTGGTGGTTAATCCCGTGACGCGAATTGCTTTGGGTGTGGAATACAATGGTGCATTATTTTGTGGCTGGCAACATCAGCCGCAGGGTTGCGGCGTGCAGGATGCGCTGGAGTGTGCGTTAGCGCAAATTGCAGGTCATGCGGTAGCCGTGGTGGCGGCTGGGCGAACAGATACGGGTGTCCATGCAACTGCGCAAATCGTGCATTTTGATGTCGATATTGTGCGTCCGTTGTCGGCTTGGGTGCGCGGGGTGAATGCTTTTTTGCCTGCGGGTGTGGCAGTATTGTGGGCGCATGTCGTTGATGCGCAATTTCATGCGCGTTTTAGTGCTTTGTCGCGCAGTTATCGTTATGTGTTATTGAATCATCCTATCCGTCCCGCGCTGAATGCGGGGCAAGTCGGTTGGTATCATGCACCGCTGGATGTGGCGTTGATGCAGGAAGCTGCGCAACATTTAATCGGTGAGCATGACTTTAGCGCGTTTCGTGCGGCGGAATGTCAAGCGCATACGCCTATCCGTGTATTAACTGATTTGCGAGTGACGCGGCATAACAATGATATTGTATTTAACTTGACTGCCAATGCGTTTTTGCACCATATGGTGCGCAACATAGTGGGCGCGTTGGTTTATGTGGGGCAAGGCAAGCAGTCGCCAGACTGGATCGCATATTTATTACAACAGCGTGATCGCACGCAATCCGCGCCGACATTTGCAGCCGCAGGTTTGCACTTATGCCATGTAGAATATGATACGGTATGGCAGTTGCCACAGGGGCGTTATGTTTGTGAGTGAGGAATAGCTTGCGTACACGGATTAAAATTTGTGGGTTTAAGGACGTAGCGTCGGCCGTCGATGCCGCGCACGCGGGTGCGGATGCGATAGGTTTGGTGTTTTACCCACCTAGTCCGCGCCATGTTGATTTAACCCAGGCGACACGGATAGCGCGTGCCTTGCCTGCGTTTGTGAGTAGCGTTGCCTTGTTTGTCGATGCCGATGTGGCTATGGTGAATGCGGTGATTTCAGAGGTTAAACCTAATGTTCTGCAGTTTCATGGTGATGAATCGCCTGCTTATTGTCGGCAATTCAATCTGCCTTATATTAAAGCAGTGCGCGTCAGGCAAGGCTTAGATTTGGTACAATACGCCCTGCAATTTAATGACGCGCAAGGGCTATTGTTGGACGCATATATTGCGGGCGCGGCAGGCGGTACAGGGCACGGGTTTGACTGGGATTTAATTCCCGCTGATTTGCCGTTGCCATTGATATTGTCGGGTGGCTTGGATGCGCTCAATGTGGGCGCGGCAATACGCCAAACGCAGCCTTGGGCAGTTGATGTGTCCAGCGGCGTAGAGGCGAGCAAAGGCATCAAAGATGCGGCGAAAGTCGCGCAATTTATATTAGAGGTAAATAATGCGTATTAGTGAGTTCCCCGATGCACATGGGCATTTTGGTCAATATGGCGGTATTTTTGTTGCGGAAACCTTAATCGCGGCATTGGATGAATTGCGTCAGGAATACGACGTAGCGCGTAAAGATCCTGCTTTTATGTCAGAGTTTCGCCATGAATTAAAACATTATGTGGGTCGCCCGAGCCCTATTTATCACGCCAAACGTTGGTCGGAACACTTAGGTGGCGCACAGATTTATTTGAAGCGCGAAGACCTAAACCACACGGGTGCGCACAAAATCAACAACACTATCGGTCAGGCTTTGCTGGCGCGGCGTATGGGTAAAAAACGCGTGATTGCAGAAACAGGCGCGGGGCAACATGGCGTAGCTTCGGCAACCGTGGCGGCGCGTTACGGCATGGAATGCGTGGTATATATGGGTGCTGATGACGTGGTGCGGCAATCGCCTAACGTTTATCGGATGAAGCTGTTAGGCGCAACGGTCGTGCCTGTGTCATCGGGTTCTAAAACACTCAAGGATGCGCTGAACGAAGCCATGCGCGATTGGGTGACTAACGTTGCCTCCACCTTTTACATCTTAGGTACGGCGGCAGGTCCACATCCTTACCCCATGTTAGTGCGTGATTTCCAGTCGGTCATCGGCGAAGAATGCTTAACCCAGATGCCTGAAATGCTGGGTCGTCAACCTGATGCAATCATCGCCTGTGTTGGCGGCGGTAGTAATGCCATAGGTATATTCCATCCTTATTTACATGAAAAAAATGTGCGCTTGATAGGTGTGGAGGCGGGCGGTGATGGTGTATCTACGGGTCGCCATGCCGCGCCGTTGTCTGCAGGTACGCCTGGTGTTTTGCATGGTTTCCGTAGTTATTTGATGCAGGATGATAATGGACAAATTGCCGAAACACACTCCGTTTCAGCAGGCTTGGATTATCCTGGTGTAGGGCCTGAACATGCTTGGTTGAAAGACACGGGACGGGCTGAATATGTGGCGATTAACGATGACGAGGCGATGGCGGCGTTCCATGATTTGTGTCGTTTTGAGGGGATAATCCCTGCGCTGGAATCCAGTCACGCCATTGCCCACGCAGTGAAAATCGCACCGACGATGAGCAAAGATCAAGTATTGTTGGTGAATCTGTCAGGACGTGGCGATAAAGACATCAATACCGTTGCCAAAATAGCAGGCATCACGCTGTAAGACTAGCGATAAAAAATTACCAGAAAGTTATTATGAGCCGTATTCAATCCACTTTTGCGCAACTCAAAGCCGATAACAAAGCCGCGCTGATTCCATTTATTACCGCAGGTGACCCTGACCCGCAATTAACCGTCGCAATCATGCACGGTTTGGCGGCGGCAGGTGCGGATATTATCGAGCTGGGCGTGCCGTTTTCTGACCCGATGGCGGATGGTCCTACCATACAACGCGCATCCGAACGGGCGTTGAAGCATGGCGTGGGCTTGCGTGATGTGCTGACTATGGTGGCTGAATTTCGTCAGACTAATACCGCTACGCCTGTGGTGTTGATGGGCTATGCCAATCCTATAGAGTGCATGGGTTATCGCGATTTTGCAACAGCGGCGGCGCAAGCGGGTGTGGATGGCGTGTTGACTGTGGATATTCCGCCTGAAGAAAGTGTGGCTGAGATATTTAGTGCGGCGGGCGTAGATACTATCTTTTTGCTATCGCCTACCACGCCTGACGTGCGTATTAACTTGGTTGCCAGTAAAGCCAGCGGTTTTGTTTACTATGTTTCGCTTAAAGGCGTGACTGGGTCGGCTAATCTGGATTTGGCAGAAGTGGCCAGCCACATTCCCGTTATTCGTTCGCGTTGTGGCTTACCTGTGGGCGTAGGTTTTGGCATACGTGACGCGGTAACGGCGGCAAAAATCGCGCAATTTGCCGATGCGGTGGTTATCGGTAGTCGTATTGTAGAAGAAATAGAAAATTCGCCACGCGATAGTGTGGTGGCTAATTTAACCCAATTTGTAACAGAAGTGCGCATTGCAATGAACGCGGTTGTGCGTTAAGAGGAAACATTATGAGCTGGTTTCAAAAAATACTACGTCCAAAAATCAATCGCCGTTTAGCGGATGACCCTAAAAAAGCCATGCCTGAAGGCTTGTGGAGCAAATGCCCGTCGTGTGAAACGGTGTTGTATCGCGCTGATTTAGAACGTAATGCTGAAGTTTGTCCTAAGTGCGGACACCATCATCGCATCAATGCGCGTGCGCGTTTGGATATGCTGTTGGATACGGAAGGTCGGTTTGAAGTTGCAGCGGGTGTTGTGCCTGTGGATACGTTGAAATTCAAAGACAGCAAAAAATACAGCGACCGCATACTCGAAGCGCAACGCGCAACCAGCGAAAAAGATGCGCTCATCGTGATGAAAGGTCGGGTGTGCAATGTGCCGTTAGTGGTGGCTGCGTTTGAATTCAAATTCATGGGCGGCTCTATGGGCGCGGTCGTTGGCGAACGTTTTGTGCGTGGAGTTGAAGTTTGTCTCAAGGATAAAATCCCGTTTGTCTGTTACGCCGCCAGCGGTGGCGCGCGTATGCAGGAAGGCTTGTTTTCGTTAATGCAAATGGCTAAAACCAGTGCGGCGTTGACGAAACTGGCTGAGGCAAAATTGCCTTTTATTTCCGTGTTGACCGATCCCACTATGGGTGGCGTGTCCGCGAGTTTTGCCATGTTAGGCGACGTGATTATCGCTGAACCTAAAGCCTTAATCGGTTTTGCAGGGCCGCGTGTGATAGAGCAAACCGTCCGCGAAACCTTGCCCGAAGGTTTTCAACGCTCAGAGTTTTTGCAAGAACACGGCGCAGTGGATTTGATTATAGACCGCCGCGAGATGCGTGATCGGCTCGCCAGCTTATTGGCGGTGATGCAACGGATACCAGCGGCGGCTTGATGAATCTAGCCGACTGGCTGACACATTTAGAAAGTGCACATCCACAAGCGATAGACATGGGCTTGGCGCGAGTGGGTGCTGTGCGTAAATTGCTGTTGCCCGCGCTGAATATCCCCATCATCACCGTGGCAGGCACGAATGGTAAGGGCTCTACCTGTGCTTATCTGGAGGCGATGCTCAGTGCGGCAGGATACCGCGTCGGGCTTTATACTTCACCGCATTTATTGCGCTTTAATGAGCGTATTCGCATACAGCTAACTGAGCTTGACGATGCCGCTATTTGCCAAGCATTCAGCGCGATAGAAGTAGCGCGTGGCGAGATTAGTTTAAGTTATTTTGAATTTGCGACATTGGCTGCGGTGTGGTTATTCGCCCAAGCCAGTGTGGATATTATTATTCTCGAAGTGGGGTTGGGCGGGCGTTTAGACGCTGTCAACGTGTTTGATGCGGATGTCGCTGTCGTTACCAATATCGACATTGATCATGTTGATTATTTAGGCGATAGCCGTGAATTGATAGCGATAGAAAAAGCAGGTATTTTCCGCGCACATCGCCCAGCCGTGTGTGGTGATGCCTCGCCACCCTCGACTTTACAGGCGGTGGCACTAGCGGCGGCGGCGGATTGGATAGCGCTGGGGCAGGATTTTAATTATCAGCAACGCGGCGCAGTGTGGGATTTTCAGGGTGCGTCAAATTACATCGCTTTGCCCCTGCCTGTCTTACGCGGCGCATACCAGTTGAATAATGCGGCGACGGCGATTGCGGCACTAAGCTGTTTGCAGATGCGTTGCCCTGTTGATGAGGCAGCGATTAAGCAGGGTTTGCAGACGGCTACGGTGACGGGACGGTTTCAGTTATTGGGGCAAGCACCTATGCGCATCGTTGACGTAGCCCACAACCCACACGGTGCACGGGCATTGGCGAACAATTTGGCGGCTATGCCTGTTGCGGGGATACGCTATGCGGTATTCGCTATGCTGGCCGATAAAGACATCGCAGGTGTGGTCGCGGCGTTGCATGATGAAATTGACGTGTGGGTGATTGCTGGATTAAACGTGCCACGCGGTGCGACTGCGGAGGTGTTAATGACGATATTGCAAGCGGTGGGAGTAAGGTCTATCAGTGTGCAAGATGATGTGCCGACTGCTTGGCATTATGCCTGTGAACAGGCGACAGAAAATGATAGAATATGCGTCTTTGGTTCCTTCTACACTGTCGCCGCGATTTTAGATGCGGTCAAATAGGAAACATATATGGCCATACAAGCCACATCAGAAGAACAGCTAAGACTGAAAAAACGGGCACGCCAGCGTTTAGTAGGTGCGGGTGCATTATTATTGACAGCGGCTATCGTGTTGCCGTTAATGTTAGATAACTCCCCTCGTGTGTCTGACACCCCCGTGCATATAGACATGGTGGGCGCACCCAGCTTTGTAGCACCTGTTGCTGCCCCAGCTGTAGCGAGCACTCCACCAGCAACGCCTGATACCACCCCTGTGCGGGTTGCAGAAGTACCTAATCTGCCCACAGCATCTGTTGTCCCACAAGCGGCTCCTGCCGTGGTTAAAGTGCCTGCTAAAGCGGTTGAACAGCTACCAGAAAAACCTAAGACCAAGCCAGCCGTGCTAGATCCCGAGCCGAAAAAAGCCGAACTTAAAAAACCAGAACCAAAAAAACCAGAGCCTAAACCTACGCAGGTAACTGAACCTAAGCCCATTGTTAAAGTTGAGCCTAAGAAAATTGAACTTAAGCCCGTGCTTGCTGATACCCACGAGCATAGTAATCAACATTTTGTGGTGCAATTAGGTGCGTTTAGTAATGCGGATAACGTACAGCAATTGCGTGATCGCCTGAGTGCGGTGGGGGTTGTAACTTATACCGAAAAACTGCCTAGTGGCGCAACGCGGGTGCGGGTTGGACCGTATATCGATAAAACACAAGCCGAAAAAACCTTGGCGAAAATTAACGCAGCAGGTGTGCAAGCGCAAATAGTGGCGTTGAAATAGTTCATGAGTAGTTTGGATTTTGCCATTGTCGCGGTATTGTTGCTGTCCGTTTTGTTGGGTTTAATGCGCGGTGGCGTTAAGGAAATTTTGTCTTTAGCGGCCTGGGTATTAGCGTTTATGGCGGCTAAAACCTTTGCCGATACGGCGGCTGTATTTATGCCCGCATTTATTACTACCCCTGCTATTCGTTATTTAGCGGGTTTGGTACTGGTTTTTATTGTGGTGATGGCGTTTATGATGTTGTTGACCATGTTGCTTGCAGAGTCGCTCAAAGCCATGGGGCTAGGGCTGTTTGACCGCTTGCTGGGTCTGCTGTTTGGTGCGATACGCGGGGTTTTGGTTGTGACCACGTTAGTGCTGTTAGCGGGATTGACTGCCTTGCCCAAAATACTGCTATGGCAACAATCTTTATTGATACCTGTATTTATTAAGTTGGCAACCATCGTTATGCCTTGGTTGCCTGATAGTTTGATTCAACACATACACTTTTAGGAACTCCTTATATGTGCGGCATAATCGGTCTAGTTTCACACGCGCCTGTTAATCAATTGCTTTACGACGGTTTACTGGTTTTGCAACATCGTGGGCAGGATGCGGCAGGCATCGTCACTGCTGAAGGCAATGTATTCCATATGCACAAGGCTAATGGCTTGGTGCGCGACGTGTTTCGCACCCGTGATATGCGTAATTTGCTGGGTAATTCTGGCATTGGGCATGTGCGTTACCCTACCGCAGGTAATGCCGCCTCGACCGCTGAAGCGCAGCCGTTTTATGTTAATTCACCCTACGGCATTGTGTTGGCGCATAACGGTAATTTAACCAATACCGATCAGCTTAAAGAAGACTTGTTCCGTCTGGATTTACGTCACGTCAATACCAGCTCAGATTCGGAAGTATTGCTTAACGTATTAGCGCATGAGCTGGTTGAAGTCGGTAGCACCCAGCAATTAAGCGTGGATCGCGTGTTCAAAGCGGTGAGTGGCGTGCATAGGCGTTGCCGTGGTGCTTACGCTGTGGTGGCAATGATAGCGGGTCAGGGTTTGTTGGCGTTTCGCGATCCTTACGGCATACGCCCGTTGATTATTGGTACGCGTCAGTCTGCGCACGGTGTTGAGTACATGCTGGCATCCGAAAGCGTGGCAATAGATAGCCTAGATTTCAAAGTGTTGCGCGACGTTGCCCCAGGTGAAGCGATTTATATCGACATAGCAGGGCAAATGCACAGCCAGCAATGCGCTGAAAATCCGCAGTATTTCCCTTGTATATTTGAATACGTTTATCTAGCGCGACCTGATTCGGTGATAGACGGCGTATCTGTGTATGAAACCCGCTTACGCATGGGCGAGCAATTGGCTGAAAAAATTCGCCAACAATGGGCACATCTGCATATAGATGTGGTGATTCCTATCCCTGACACCAGCCGTCCGAGCGCGTTGCAACTAGCGAACGCACTAGGCTTGCCGTACCGCGAAGGCTTTATTAAAAACCGCTATATCGGGCGCACCTTCATCATGCCTGGGCAGGCAATGCGTAAAAAATCAGTGCGTCAAAAACTCAACGCGATTGCCATGGAATTCAAAGATAAAAACGTACTACTGGTTGATGACTCCATCGTGCGCGGCACGACTAGCCGTGAAATCGTGCAAATGGCACGAGACGCTGGGGCGCGTAATGTCTATTTTGCCTCAGCCGCGCCACCCGTGCGCTTCCCTAACGTCTATGGCATAGATATGCCTACACGCCAGGAGCTGTTGGCAACTAACCGCACCGACGTACAAATTGCGCAAGAAATCGGCGCGGATGCCTTGGTCTATCAAGACATAGATGCGCTGATAGAAGCAGTGCGCGAAATCAACCCAGCACTACAGCATTTTGATACATCATGCTTTAATGGCGAATATGTTACAGGTGATATTACGCCTGAATACTTAAATATCATGGAGGCGATGCGTTGTGGTAGTACCGGCACTGCAAAATCATCTTCATTGCAACTGGATTTGAATCTGGCGCGTGGTACGTGAAAACTTAGCCGCAAATGACACGAAGCGTGTAATGGCTATTTCCGTGTTTTTTGTGGATAAAAATTCTGTTACCATCACTCATGCGCTGATTTCCAACTTGCGGGCGCTTAATAAATTCAGCTAAAACCACAACCCGTTTTAGCTATTGTCAGCAAAACGGGTTTTTTATTAGGAGTAGTATAGTGAACAACGAAGATTACGATATAGAAACCTTAGCAGTGCGTGCGGGGATTGTGCGTAGCCAGTTTGGTGAGCATAGCGAGGCCTTGTTTTTAACGTCTAGCTATATATTTAACAGTGCAGCGGAAGCGCAGGCGCGGTTTAGTGGCGCACAGCCTGGTAACATTTATGCGCGATTTACCAACCCTACTGTCACCATGTTTGAACAGCGGTTGGCAGCATTAGAGGGCGCAGAGCGTTGCGTGGCGACGGCTTCGGGCATGTCGGCTATTTTGGCGGCAGTGATGGGCTTGCTGAAAGCAGGCGATCATATTATTGCGTCGCGCTCTATTTTTGGCTCTACCGTGCAATTATTCAGTAACATTATTGGGCGCTTTGGCGTAGAAACCACTTACGTTTCAGCAACCGACATCAGCGAATGGCAAGCCGCAATCCGCCCCAATACCAAGCTGTTTTTTGTCGAATCACCGTCTAATCCATTGACTGAAATTAGCGACATCGGCGCGTTGTCGCGTTTGGCAAAGTCAGTCGATGCGCTATTGGTGGTGGATAATTGTTTTTGTTCACCCGCTGTGCAACAGCCGTTAAAATTAGGCGCGGATATTGTGGTGCATTCAGCGACTAAATATCTAGACGGACAAGGGCGGGTGCTAGGTGGTGCGGTGCTGGGCAATCATCAATTGCTCGATGGCGTGCATGGGTTTTTACGTACTGCAGGCCCTACCATGAGCGCGTTTAATGCGTGGATATTCCTCAAAGGTTTGGAAACGCTGAAACTGCGCATGGATGCACATTCCGCATCTGCATTGGGGCTGGCAACTTGGCTAGAAGCACATCCCAACGTGGCGCGTGTGTATTACCCAGGCTTGCCGTCGCATCCGCAACACGCACTCGCTATGCACCAACAACGCACAGGCGGTGGTATTGTCGCGTTTGAGGTCAAAGGCGGTCAAGCGGCGGCATGGCAAGTGGTTGATGCGACTCAAATGATTTCAATTACGGCGAATCTCGGTGACGCGAAAACAACCATCACCCACCCAACCACCACCACCCATAGCCGTATTACGCCTGAACAGCGTGCGGCGGCGGGGATTAGCGATGGTTTATTGCGTGTGGCGGTCGGCTTAGAATCCTTACGCGACATTAAAAACGATTTAGCGCGGGGGTTAGATGCGTTATAAACTTTTATGTGCCTGCATGTTGCTGTCAACAACAGCATGGTCGGCGACCATGAGCGAGCTGAATTATCAAGACAGCGACGCAGGCACGCCCGCATATCGTACCCGCATACTGGTCACGCCTGAGTATCTGCGCATGGACGTGGGCGTGGATGATGATAATTTTGCTTTGCTCAATCGCGCCACTGGACAGCTTTATAACGTCATGCGCGACGAACACAAAGCCTATCGTTACGACACAAAAAAACTCGTTATTAAGCCTATTAAACCGTGGAAAATCACCCAGCAATCTACACAAATTAGCACCAATACGCGTCAATTTGATTGGTCAGTCAACGGTAAATTATGCGGTCAAATCACTGCCACCACCAAACTACAACCCGATACCGCATTAGCATTACAACAATACTGGCAAGCCCTCGCCGCCAATCAATGGCAAACTTGGCAACGCACACCTGCCGATATGCGAGATCCATGTGAATTAGCTCGTTATGTATCTAACATTCCCTACGTGTTTCAAGCCGGCCTGCCTTTAAGTGACGTGACTACCAATGGACGTAGCCGCCAGTATCAATCCGATAGCACTGTACCTTTGCGGGCGGAATTATTTGCGTTGCCTAAAGGCGTGGATGTGTTGGTTGCACCTGTGCAAAAATGATGAGGGATGCGTATATAAAAGCATTTAAGCCTTTATTGGATAGATTGCTGGCGTTGATTCTGTTGTTGCTATTGTGGCCTGTGGTGCTGATGACTATGTTGGCAATTTTGGTGCAGATGGGGCGACCTGTGTTATTTCGTCAGTTACGTCCAGGTTTGGGTGGGCAAATTTTCGCTATTTACAAATTTCGCACCATGACGAGCGTGTGTGATGTGGATGGCAATTTATTGGCGGACGAGCTACGTTTGCATGGCGCGGGACGGCTAATTCGCAAGTTAAGTTTGGATGAATTACCACAACTGTGGAATGTGTTAAAAGGAGAGATGAGTTTTATCGGTCCGCGTCCATTATTAGTTGAGTATTTGCCGTTATATAGCTTTGAACAAGCTCGTCGTCATGATGTTAAGCCCGGTATTTCAGGTTGGGCGCAAGTTAATGGGCGTAATGCGTTGAGTTGGGATGAAAAATTCAAATTAGATGTGTGGTATGTCGATAATTTATCATTTTGGTTAGATATGCGTATTTTATGGTTGACTATATTGCGTGTTGTGCGACCACAAGGCGTTAGCCAAACAGGACACGTTACCATGCCAAAATTTATGGGGAATCAGGTTAAGCATGATGAGTAAACCAGTGATAGGTATTTTTGGTGCTAGTGGTCACGCTAAAGTGATTATTGATATTGTGGAGCGCGAGGGACATTATCAGTTGTTTGCATTATTTGATGATAATGTGGCTTTGCATGGACATGATTTTTTTGGGTATCCTGTATTGGGTGGGCGCGATGTGTTGTTGACAGCTTATCGGCAAGGGGAAATATCAGCGACGATAGTCGCTATTGGGAATAATGCAATTCGCGCTAACGTTGCCAATTGGTTAGTACAGCAAGGTATGGCACGCGTGAGTGCCGTGCATCCTAGTGCCCAACTTGGGCGTGGGGTAACGATAGGCGTTGGTAGCGTGTTGATGGCAGGCGTGATTGTGAATGCGGATACAGTGATAGGCGATGAGGTGATTATCAATACTGGCGCAACGATAGATCATGATAATGTGATTGCGAATGCCGTGCATATTGCACCTGGTTGTCATTTGTGCGGGCATGTCACCGTGGGCGAATCTAGTTTTATCGGTGCAGGGTCGGTGCTTATTCCTAGTGTGACCGTGGGTAGTCATGTGGTAGTAGGCGCAGGTACGACAGTATTAACTGATGTAGCTGATAATTTACGTGTGGCAGGCTCGCCATGTCGCCTGATTTAATTGAGAGTAACTGATTTGGATAATGAACAATTAGCGATAGCGGGTGGGCAGGCGGTTCGTTGTGAACCGTTTGCGCCGTGGCCGTATTTTGCCGAGGATGAAATCGACGCGGTGACGCAGGTATTGCGCAGTGGGCGTGTCAATTATTGGACGGGTGACGCGTGCAAACGTTTTGAACAGGCTTACGCTGATTATACGCAGACACGTTATGCGATTGCCTTGGCGAACGGTACGCTGGCTCTGGAATTAGCCTTGTATGCGCTAGATATTGGTGTTGGCGATGAGGTGATCGTGCCTAGCCGAACTTTTATTGCGTCAGCCAGTTGTGTGGTTGCGCGTGGTGCTACACCTGTGATTGTTGATGTGGATGCGACCACGCAAAATTTAACAGTCGAAACTATACGTGTTGCTATTACGCCCAGAACGAAAGCGATTATCGCTGTACATTTGGCAGGCTGGCCATGCGATATGGATGCGATTATGGCGTTTGCACGTGAGCATGGTTTGAAAGTGATTGAGGATTGTGCACAGGCGCATGGCGCAACTTATAAAGGTAAGCCTGTCGGTAGTTTGGGTGATATGGCGGCGTTCTCATTCTGTCAGGATAAAATTATAACAACGGGGGGCGAGGGCGGTATGCTGGTGCTCAACGATGAGCTATTGTGGAAAAAAGCATGGGCTTATAAAGACCATGGTAAAAGTTGGGATGCGGTGCATTTACGCGAACATCCACCAGGTTTTCGTTGGTTGCATGAGTCGTTTGGCACCAATTGGCGAATGACGGAAATGCAGGCGGCAATAGGCTTGCAGCAATTAGCTAAGCTAAATGATAGGCTGCAAATACGATTATCTTTTGCACATTATTTGACGACGGAATTTGGCAAACATAAAGCACTGCGATTAACCGTACCAGACGAAGATATAGGGCACGCTTATTATAAATACTATGCGTTTTTGCGCATAGACATGTTGAAGCCAGACTGGGATCAAGCACGTGTTGTGGCAGCTATCAATGCTGAAGGCGTTCCTTGTTATACGGGTAGCTCCAGTGAGATTTATCGTGAATTGGCATTTGTAAATGCAGGTATGGAATTAGCCCAGCCTTTGTCAGTTGCGCAAAAACTAGGGGATACCAGTATTATGTTTTTAGTGCACCCCACCTTGAGTTTGGTCGATATGCGGGATACTAGCCTCGCGGTGGCTAAGGTATTGGCTCAGGCAACATGTTGATGTTGTGTGGCGTTTAATGGAATTAAATCGCCCATCAGTTGTCAGCTTTAGCCTAGCCTTTCGACTAATCAATTTTAAGTGAGTTTGCCTGTGGATTTAACCCATACTGCTTTATTTTCGCGTAGCCCTGATTTGCAAGGCGGTGATGCCGATGCGATGCGGTCAACGTTGCGGGATTATTTTCATGCGACGTTTGATCGTTATGAGCAATTGTTTTCGACTTTGGCGTGTGATGCGGCGTATTTTGAAAAGCCGATTAGCCTACGCCATCCGCTGATTTTTTATTTTGGGCATACGGCCACATTCTTTATCAATAAATTATTATTGGCAGGTTTGGTAAGCGAGCGTATCAATCCGCAATTTGAATCTATGTTTGCGGTGGGCGTAGATGAAATGAGTTGGGATGATCTCAACGATAAACATTATGCGTGGCCGACAGTTGCCGAGGTGCAAGCCTATCGCGATCAAGTGCGGGGGGTGGTGGATACGGTGATTGCGACCGCGTCGCTGACGTTGCCGATAGATTGGGCGCACCCTTGGTGGACGATTATTATGGGTGTTGAGCATGAGCGTATTCATCTGGAAACGTCTTCGGTATTGATACGTCAGCAACGCTTGGATTGGGTGCGCCCGCATCCCTCGTTTGCGGTGTGTGCTTTAACCAGTGAGCCGCCTAGTAACGAATTGGTGGCGGTGGCGGCGGGTACGGTCGTGCTGGGTAAGCGTCGTGATGATAATGTCTATGGCTGGGATAACGAATATGGCGAGCACGAGGCTGAGGTGACGGCGTTTATGGCGAGCCGTTACTTAGTGTCTAATTATGAATTTTTGGCGTTTTTGGAAGCAGGCGGATATGCCACGGCGGCGTATTGGGATGAAGAAGGCTGGGCTTGGCGGCAATTTACGCAGGTGCAACAGCCGACGTTTTGGGTGCGTGATGGTGCGGGGGATTGGCAATTACGGCTGATGACTGAGGTGGTCGCGATGCCGTGGGATTGGCCTGCGGAAGTGAATTGCCATGAGGCGAATGCGTTTTGCCGATGGAAAACGGCACAGACAGGGCAAATTATGCGTTTGCCGACTGAAGATGAGTGGTATCGTTTATATGATGTCAGCGGCGTTGCCGAAGTGCCCGCAGATAAGGCGGCGCAAGCAAATTTGCATTTGGATTATTGGGCTTCAGCCTGCCCTGTGACGCAGTTCGCACAGGGGGATTTTTACGATGTGGTGGGTAATGTTTGGCAATGGACGACTACACCAATTTACCCATTTGCAGGCTTTGAAGTGCATCCGCTTTACGATGATTTCACTACGCCGACATTTGACGGGCGGCATAATTTGCTTAAAGGCGGCTCGTTTATCGCGTGCGGCAATGAGTCACGGCGTGATGCGCGTTATGCTTTCCGCCGTCATTTCTTTCAACACGCGGGTTTCCGTTATGTGGTGAGTGACGCGGAAGTGATTGCGCCGAATGTGTATTACGAGAGCGATAAACAGCTGTCTGAATACGCTGAGTTTCATTACGGCGATAGCTATTACGGTGTGGCGAATTTCCCTAAAACTTTGGCAGAAATTGCTACTGCGGCAACGGCGAACAAACCTCGCGCTAAGGCGTTAGACTTAGGTTGTGCGACAGGGCGGGCAACATTTGAATTGGCGCGGGCGTTTGATGCGGTGACGGGCGTGGATTTTTCAGCGCGTTTTATTAACCTTGGTGTGCAGTTGGCGCAAACGGGCAATATACGTTACACCTTGGTCGATGAGGGCGAGCTAGTCTCGTATAAGACACGTGATTTGGTGAGCTTGGGGCTGGACGGTACGCAGTCAAAAGTGCATTTTGAACAGGGTGATGCGTGTAATCTCAAACCGATATTGTCAGGCTATGATTTGATATTGGCGGCAAATTTGATAGACCGTTTATACAATCCAGCACAATTTTTAAGCTGTGTGCATGAACGCTTGAACGTTGGTGGCGTGCTGATGATAACCTCACCCTACACTTGGCTGGAAGAGCACACGCCACGTCAGGATTGGGTGGGTGGTTATAAAAAAGACGGCGAGAATTTCACCACGTTAGACGGTTTGAAAGCGCAATTAGGCAAACATTTCCGCTTAATCACCGCACCACAAGATGTACCATTCGTCATTCGCGAGACCCGACGTAAGTTCCAGCATACGTTGGCAGAGGTGACGCTGTGGGAGCGGGTGGGATAATAGGTGACGAATTCAATAAAAAATTTAGGAGTGGTGATGAGACCATCAGAGGCGTTGCAACGTAATCGAGATAGCATTCGGCAGGTGGTGATGGCGCACCGAGCATGTAATCCCCGCGTATTCGGTTCGGTTATTCGGGGTACTGATGTTGAAGGTAGTGATCTTGATATTTTGATTGATCCTACCGCAGAAACAACCTTATTTGATATTGGTGCGATACGGCATGAATTGTTGCAGCTGTTAGGTGTACCCGTCGATGTGCTGACACCTAAAGCTTTGCCTGAAAAGTTTCGCATGGCTGTATTGGCCGAGGCTGTATCAGTATGAGCCGTGATAAGCAACGATTGCTGGACTATTTGGCGCATATTTTGCAGGCGATTGAACGCATAGACCGTTATACAAACGATATGGATGAAGTGGCTTTTTTGCAAAATGAGATGGCACAAGATGCGGTTATTCGTAATTTAGAGGTGGTTGGGGAGGCTAGTCGCAATATCGAGGTGTACTTTCCTGAATTTTTTGCCGCTCATCCAGAGCTACCTTTGACATCCGCATATCAGATGCGCAAGGCATTAGCGCATGGTTATTTTAAGGTTGATTTTGGAATTGTCTGGCAAACCATACATCGGGATTTATTTACGTTGCATAGGCAAATAGTTGTATTGCGACATACCGTGCCAGATTGACATGCCTATTGACCTCGAGCATTTCGATTTCGACCAAATTATCCCCCGCACAGCGACAGCCAGTGAAAAATGGGATGGACGTTTAGCTAAATTTGGCAGTGCTGATGTTGCGCCATTGTGGGTGGCGGATATGGATTTTGCCGTACCGACAGCGGTCAGTGATGCGCTATTAGCGCGGGCGCGGCATCCGATTTATGGTTATACGCTGGCTGAAGATGGTGTGTATGACAGCCTGATTACTTGGTTATATCAGCAACATGGTTGGCATGTTAAGCGTGAGTGGATAGTGCTAATGCCAGGTGTCGTGCCGTCGATTTATGCGGCAGTGCAGGCGTTGACGTTGCCAACGCAGGGCGTGATTGTACAACCGCCTGTTTACCCGCCTTTTGTTAGCGCGGTAACCACGCATCAGCGCACTGTGTTTGCTAACCCTTTAGTGCTGGAAAACGGGCATTACAAGATGGACTTGGCACAGCTGGAAACGATCGCGCAACAAGGCGCAAAGCTGCTATTGCTGTGCTCGCCGCATAACCCCGTGGGGCGGGTGTGGTTGCGTGATGAGCTGGCTGGCGTGCTCGATATTGTACGTCGTTACCAGCTGATTGTGTTCAGTGACGAAATCCATGCCGATTTAATTTATCCTCAATTCAAGCACATACCGTTGGCAACGTTAGCCGATGCGGGCGACACAGTGATTACCGCTGTTGCGCCGAGTAAAACGTTCAATCTGGCGGGTTTGGGCTTATCCGCACTCATTATCCCTAATGCCCATATCCGCCAGCAGATGGCAGACGCATTTGCGCAATTGCATATAACAGCGTTAAACCCATTTAGCCTGACCGCTTGGACAGCTGCGTATCAGCATGGTGGTGCCTGGCGTGATGCGTTGATGGTGTACGTGGCGGATACGTGTGATGCGGTGATGGCGTATTGCGCCCAACATTTGCCCGTGATACGCCCCATTAAGCCTGAGGGTACTTACCTAATGTGGCTGGATTGTCGAGCGTTAGCCATGTCCGATACGGCATTACAGGATTTTTTCATTCGTCAGTGCGGCGTAGGCTTGAATGCGGGCGTGAGCTTTGGGCAAGGCGGCAGTGGCTACATGCGCATTAACCTCGCCAGCCCCCGCGCTCAAGTGATGGCGGCATTGGCGCAGGTGCGATTAGGCTGGCTGTCATTAGATCATGCTTGAAACTGTGCTGAATCCATGCTTAAATGTAGCTTGTTCAATTGCTGAACGAATGAATATGCCATGCTAACAGACGAATATCGCTACAAAATACTGAAGAAACTAGCCGCAGAACCCGAAATCAGCCAACGCGAATTAGCGCGAGAATTAGGCGTGAGCTTGGGAAAAACTAATTTTTGCCTGAATGCGTTAATAGAAAAAGGCTTGGTAAAAGTCAATAATTTCCGCCAAAGCGATAATAAAAAAGGCTATATCTACTTGCTGACCCCGAGTGGCGTGGAAGCAAAAGCAAAAATCACCGTACAGTTTTTGAAACACAAACTGGCAGAATACGAAGCCATAAAAGCTGAAATAACGCAGTTGCAACATGATGTTGAATCAAATGTGAGTATAAAATGAAAAAAGCATTGATTACAGAGTGCCAAGCGCGATGAGTTGGTTAAGCAACACGGGTATTTGGCTTACGATTACAACGAATAAATTATTTAGTCGCATTTAAGTTGGATAAAGTCATGACCGATACGCTGCTAAGCATCATCAATACTGGCGAAAACAGCACCACGGAATTCAAAACCACTTTTCAAAAAGAGGTGATAGAAACCGTGGTCGCGTTCGCCAACGTTAAGGGCGGGCAGATATTGGTGGGTGTGACAGATGCACGGCACATCAACGGTGTTGTTATCAATCATGAAACCTTAAAAGACTGGCTTAATCAGATCAAAAACAATACGCACCCCAGTGTATTGCCAGACATTGAAGCGCATCAGCTTGATGGAAAAATCATTGTGCAGATAAGCGTAACAGAGCAGCCGCTTAAGCCTATTGCTTACAAAAATCGGTATTTCAAGCGCATACAAAACGCCAATCATGTCATGACTTTGGATGAGATTGCCAATGAGCACTTGAAATCCATCAACTCAAGCTGGGACTATCATATTGATACGCGCCATGATTACGATGATATTGCGATGGGGAAAGTGCTGAACTTAATTCAAAAAATAGAAAAGCATAAAGACCGCCCTTTTGATGATGATCCTTATGCCGTTTTGCAAAAATACGAATTGGTTAAAGAGGGCAAGCTCACCTTTGCGGCTTACCTGCTGTTTGTTGATAATGTTTCCGCCATTACCTCCTTACAAATCGGCAGGTTCAAAACCGAAACCGATATCATTGACAATATCGATCTGAATACCGATTTGCTGAGTCAAATTGACGGTGCGCTCGGCTTTATTCGTAAGCACCTCATGGTTGAATATATCATTACAGGTGAAGCGCAACGCCAGGAACGCTATGATTATCCGATAGAAGCTATTCGTGAGATTGTCATTAATATGGTAATCCATCGTGACTATAGGGATAGCGGCAACTCCATCATCAAAATTTATGATGACCGCATCGAATTTTTTAACCCTGGCAAGCTTTATGACGACTTAACCATAGCGCAACTGAATAGCGGTCACTATGCCTCACGTACCCGAAACAGAGCCATAGCGAATATGCTCAAAGAGTGTGGGTTGATAGAGCGTTATGGTTCGGGGATTAAACGCATCAAAAACGCCTGTGTACAACATGGCATTGCAGAGCCCGTATTTGCAGAATTTCAACATGGTTTTAGCGTAACCATACACAAAGCTGAGAAAGCTAATGGCGTAAATGGCGGAGTAAATAGCGGAGTAAATGGCGGAGTAAATGGCGGAGTAAATGGCGGAGTAAATGGCGGAGTAAATGATTTGCTCGCTTATATTCAGTCACACCCAGGGCAACGTGCACATGAAATGGCTACTGTATTCAATTTTTCACTACGAACCATCGAGCGGTGGATCAAGCAACTCAAAGAAAACGATAAAATTGAATTTCGTGGAGCCGCGAAAACGGGTGGCTATTATACAAAATAAGACCATGATGACAATTTGCGTTTTTGCGCTTAACTTAACTGATTAAATAGAGACCAAATGAATATAAATAGCAAAATCTACATCGCAGGACACCGTGGCTTGTTAGCAACCCCGCGCTGGTTGCGGCACAGTTGTCCGCCCCTCGCACACCATTCCAGGCAATCGCGCACAGGCAAGGAGTACGCATTTGAAAATGGATTTGTTAGCTGATGAAAAAAAGCACCTGTCTAATTTATTAGAAGCCGTGCAGCGTTGTGTGTATTTTTTAGATGCCGACTTTACGGCAGAGTTTGTGGCGATTACCGCCGAAGTGTAACGACGATGAAGAATGAAACATGCGCCTAAGTCACGAATGTCAGCATTGCTGCCTCTGTTATTTAGTGAGTAAGAAAGGGTTGTGTATGGCTAAATGTTGTAATGTTAGAACTGACCCCGTTCGCGCTGACCCCATTCGCGTTTATCGAGTGAAACCAGCATGAGACTGAACCCAGCAGAAGTTGACATTATACAAGCAGCATTCCGCGCCACTTTTCATCAAGGTGAGCTGTATCTGTTTGGCAGTCGTGTGGACGATAGCAAGCGTGGTGGCGATATTGATCTTTATGTCGTACCAGCACAAATGCAAAATTTGAGTGCTACGAGGATAGATTTCTTGGTCAAACTCAAACAAGGTTTAGGTGAGCAAAAAATAGACGTAGTTGTGGACAGGGGTGGTAATCGGCTAATAGACACCATCGCTAAACAACAAGGTGAATTGATATGTCAATTGTAATGGCAACTTTCAAAACCATAGATATGCTATTCGCTAGTTGTGAAATGGATTTGGTCGATATGCGTGCTAAAACGATAGACGAATCTTTTTTTGCGCATTATGAAAATCAACGGATTATCAATAGTTTTTTGTTTAATTTCGGTAAGATACAAGACAAAATAGGGGCTAAACTATTTAGAGCCGTGCTTTATGCGCAACAAGAAATAGAAGACGAATCCATGCCTATGCGGGATGTCCTGAATGTGCTGGAAAAATTGAAACTTCTCAATAGTGCAGATGATTGGGAAAGGCTAAGAGAAATCAGGAATGCACTCGCGCACGAATATCCATTTGATATTACGGAGCGAATAGAAAATATACATTTGGCAATGGATGCGTATAGCACACTTAAAACCATTTATGCGAATTTACAACGATTTATGGCGGGTGCGGTTTGAGTTGTACGCATTTGAAAATGGATTGAGTGAATGTGAATGGTAAAACATGCGCCTAAGTAACGACAATCGACAAATTATCCGCGATACCGTGCGCGAAATTTTTGGCGCAGAGGCTAATGTACGTTTGTTCGGTTCGCGTATGGACGACAACAAACGCGGCGGTGATATTGACTTGCTGGTAGAGCTACCCGTAGCCATCGCAGACGTTGAGCGCAAAACCCTGCAATTGATCGCGAGGCTGCAATTGCGCCTGGGTGACCAGCCTATTGATGTGCTAGTATGCGACCCTAGCACACCTCTGCACGGTATCTATGAGCAGGCGTTGCGGGAAGGCGTGAGAGTATGAATGATAGCTTAACGTTAGTATTATTAGGAAGGAATTAAAATGTTGCGAAGCTATGAAGCCATTTATGATCATGGTGTGGTGCGATGGTTAGGTGACCAGCCCGTGGAAGAAGAAATGCGTGTGATCGTCACCATTCTGCCAAAACAAACGGATGGATTAACTGTGAAAATGCCACATCAGCCATCATCCCGCATTGCAGGAAAAGGAAAAGTGCTAGGTGACATTGTCGCACCTGTTTCGCTAGAAACGGATTGGAATTGTCTGAAATGATAGTGCTTGATACCCACATTTGGGTAAATTGGATAGTGGGTGGAAATGGCGCGTTGCCACAGTCTGTCGTCAATGCTATGAGTGCTGAAAGCCACTTGGCTATTTCAGCTATATCCTGTTTTGAAGTGGCACTTTTAGTCAAGCGAGGTCGACTAACACTTCCACTACCTCTTGCCGAATGGCTGATTGAGGCAACCGTTAATTCGGGTGTTGAGTCGTTGCCTATTACTTGTGAGATTGCCAGCCAGTCAGTGGCTATAACAGATATCCATCGTGATCCAGCAGATCGAATAATTATCGCGACTGCAATTGTGCATGATGCAAAACTGGCAAGCATAGATTCGGTTTTCCCTGATTATGCAGAATTGCAAACTCGACTAATAGGTAGCAAGTGAATACGCATCATACAATTTACATGCGCAGGCATTGAGCGATTATGAATGATAGCTTAACGTTAAACAGAACGCGTTTTATAGACACGCTCGCGATCGTTGCGAAAGAAGGGCAACATTTATCTTATAGTTGGCATCGGCTATTTACCCAAGTTATCGACTTGAATTGGGTCAATAACCTAACGCACACCCCTGCGCTTGCCGAGCAGCTTGAAGCATTTATATCGCGTTTTGGGCGTATGCAAGACACCATGGCGGATAAGCTATTCCCGCGCTGGTTGCAAGCCTTGGCTGAAACGCCAGGCAGTCAAATAGAAACACTAAACCGTGCCGAACGTCTAGGCGTACTCATCAGCACCGAACAGTGGTTAGCAATGCGTAGCTTGCGTAATCGCCTCGTGCATGAATATATGACAGATGCGGGAAAGTTTATGGAAGACCTGAATTTAGCGCGTGAATACAGTGCAACCCTCATCACCACCTACAACCGCATCCGACTAGATGCTATAATGAGGATGGGCTTTACTGATGCGGGGTTGCCTGCCGAATTGCCGCCTCTGTTATTTAGTGAGTAAGAAAGGGTTATGTATGGCACGATGTTGTAATGTTAGAACTGACCCCGTTTGTGAGGCAACGCCTAATAGCGAGCCATCCTGGTTTGGTTTTCCCATTACTATTCGAGATAAAGCTGGTATTAACCGTGTGGATTTGCTGAAATACCTTGATCAAAACAAGATTGGTACACGCTTGCTTTTTGCGGGTAACTTGACGCGCCAGCCGTATTTTGAAGGTCGGACTTATCGCGTCAGTGGTGAACTTGAACGTACTGATGAAGTGATGAACAATACTTTCTGGATCGGTGTTTATCCAGGTTTGGATGAAGAAATGCTAAATTTTGTGGCTGAGAAAATTGAAGCATTCCTCGGTGTGAACTTCTAAAATACGTGTTGCCTAAATCACTATTTGTGACGTGCTGCTTGCCAAGGCTTGAAATTATGGCAGATAAATGATTAAATGTTCAGATGTTGAACGAATATTTTTATGGCTTAGTAATCTAAATGCTAACAGACGAATATCGCTACAAAATACTCAGGAAATTAGATGCCGAGCCTGAAGTCAGTCAGCGCGAATTAGCCCGTGAGCTGGGGATTAGCTTGGGTAAGGCGAATTTCTGTCTGAATGCATTGATAGAAAAAGGGCTGGTCAAGGTCAATAATTTTCGCCAGAGTGAAAATAAAAAAGGTTATATCTATTTACTTACCCCTAGTGGCGTCGAGGAAAAAGCGAAAATAACCGTGCAGTTTCTGAAATACAAGCTGGCGGAATATGAAGCGATAAAAGCTGAAATACAACAATTGCAGAACGATATTGAATCCAACGTGAGAACAAAATGAAAAAAGCACTTATCACCGGTGTAACCGGGCAGGACGGCGCCTATCTGGCTGAATTTTTGTTGGATAAAGGGTATGAGGTGCATGGCATCAAACGCCGTACTTCGCTTTTCAATACGGATCGGATTGATCACCTATTCCAGGATCCGCATGAAGAAAATCGGCGCTTTTTTCTGCATCATGGCGATATGACGGATAGCAGCAGCTTGATCCGTATCATTCAGCAAGTTCAGCCGGATGAAATCTATAATCTGGCTGCACAGAGCCATGTGGCAGTGTCATTTGAGGAACCGGAATATACGGCAGATTCAGATGCATTAGGTGCTTTGCGCATTCTTGAGGCGATACGCATTCTGGGTTTAGAGAAAAAAACCCGCTTTTACCAGGCATCCACTTCGGAGCTCTACGGGCTGGTGCAGGAAACGCCACAAAAGGAAACTACGCCATTTTATCCGCGATCACCCTATGCGGTAGCCAAGCTTTATGCATACTGGATTACCATCAATTACCGCGAGGCATATGGCATCTATGCCTGTAACGGCATTCTATTTAATCATGAGTCGCCTATACGCGGTGAGACATTTGTTACACGTAAAATCACGCGTGCGTTAGCCCGCATCCGGCTGGGATTACAGGGCACCCTGTATTTGGGTAATATGAATTCCTTACGTGACTGGGGGCATGCCCGTGACTATGTAGAAATGCAATGGATGATGCTACAGCAGGATAATCCGGAAGATTTTGTGATCGCCACTGGTGTGCAATATAGTGTACGTGATTTTGTAAATGCCGCAGCTGAAGAACTGGGTATGCGGATGCGCTGGGACGGTGAAGGCATTAACGAGGTCGGCATCGTTGAGCACGATACTGCCGAGGCAACCGGACAAACTGGTTTGACGGGCAAGACAGTTGTATGTGTAGATCCGCGCTATTTCAGGCCAACCGAAGTGGAAACCCTGCTGGGCGATCCGAGCAAGGCCAAGAACAAACTGGGGTGGGTGCCGAAGATTACATTCAAGGAGCTGGTGGTGGAAATGGTGCGCGAAGACCTGGCACTGGCAGAGCGCGATCACCTTTGTCACACCGAAGGATACAAGACCTTCAAGAGGCAGGAATAACATGATGGTTGCGCACATTGCAGGACACATGGTCGCATGAAATTACGAATTTTGCTGACAGGCAGCGGCGGTATGGTTGGCCGTAATTTTCTGGAGCATCCAGCTATCGGTGAGTTTGAAGTGCTGGCGCCGCGCAGTAGTGAGCTTAACTTGCTGGATTATGCAGCGGTATTAAGCTATTTGCGTGAGCAGAAGCCTGATATGGTGATACATGCCGCGGGTAAAGTTGGCGGTATTCAGGCGAATATGCGTGAGCCTGTTCACTTCCTGCTGGATAATCTGGATATAGGACGCAATATAGTTTGGGCGGCTCATGAAGCAGGTATCAAGCAACTGCTGAATTTAGGCAGTTCCTGCATGTATCCACGTGACCACTCTGAGCCGCTACGCGAAGAAATGGTGCTCAAGGGCGAACTGGAACCGACCAATGAAGGTTATGCGCTGGCCAAGGTAGTGACGGCACGATTATGCGAATACATCATGCGCGAGGATGCCAGTTACCAATACAAAACGCTTATCCCGTGCAATATTTATGGCCGGCATGATAAATTTGACCCGGCGCACTCCCACATGGTGCCTGCGATTATTCACAAAATTTATCAGGCCAAGCGGGCCGGATTGAATGAAGTTGAGATATGGGGTGACGGCACGGCAAGACGTGAATTTATGTATGCCGGGGATTTGGCAGATTGTCTGGTCCATGCGGTGCGGCATTTTGATACATTACCGCCAGTCATGAATGTGGGCTTGGGTAATGATGTGACAATCAACGAGTATTACAACATTGCAGCAGAGGTCATCGGCTATAGCGGTAAGTTTGTGCATGATTTAAGCAAACCTGTCGGGATGAAGAGAAAGCTGGTCTCCGTCGATAAATCCCGTGCATGGGGATGGCAGGCCAAGACCAGTCTGCAGGATGGCCTTGCAGAAACATATCAATACTATTTGAAGGACTATCAACAATGAGTATCAAATTTCCTTTGGCAACATCCACTTGGGCAACGGAAGAACATGACGCTATGCAGCGCGTTATCGCGTCCGGGATGTTTACCATGGGAGCCAATGTGGCTGAGTTTGAAAAGCGGTTTGCCGAGTATGCTGGTAGCCGTTACTGCGTTATGGTGAACTCGGGTTCATCTGCTAATCTGCTGATAGTGGCTGCGCTGTTTTATACGCTAAATCCCAAATTGAAATTGAATCGGGGTGATGAGGTTATAGTCCCGGCGGTATCGTGGAGCACTACCTACTATCCGCTTTATCAATATGGGCTGAAAATCAAGTTTGTGGATATTGATTTACACACCTTGAACTACGATCTTGATCAACTGGAAAAAGCTGTCACCGATAAGACCAAAGCTATCATGGCGGTCAACCTGCTGGGTAATCCGAATGATTTCGATCGCATCCATGCAATCATGGCCGGGCGCGATATCGTGCTGATCGAGGATAACTGCGAGTCGATGGGTGCCAGTTATCAAGGTAAAAAAGCCGGTACCTTCGGGGTGATGGGCAGTTTTAGTACGTTCTTTAGCCACCACATATCCACCATGGAAGGCGGCATGATCGTTACCGATGATGAAGAGTTGTATCAAATCCTGCTATCGCTCAGAGCACATGGCTGGACACGCAATTTGCCTAAACATAATCTGGTGTGCGGCGAGAAAAGTGACGATCCGTTTGAAGAATCTTTCCGCTTTGTGTTGCCTGGCTATAATGTGCGCCCGTTGGAAATGGAAGGCGCGATTGGTATAGAGCAAGTTAAAAAACTACCTGGTTTTATCAGTGCACGCCAAGCTAATGGCAAGCTTTTCCAGGCAGCAATGGTGGATCATCCTGATGTTCTTATTCAGCAGGAAATCGGCGTGAGCAGTTGGTTCGGCTTTAGTTTGGTAATTCGTCCCGACTCCACACTAACTCGACCTGTTTTGGTGAAAAAACTGAATGATCTGGGGTTTGAATGCCGCCCGATTGTTGCCGGTAATTTTGCCAAAAATGAAGTGGTGAAATATTTTGATTCGGAAACACCATTTCCATTGAATAATGCAACGCATATTGATAGCAACGGTTTATTTGTTGGTAATCATCATTATGAAATTTCGGAAGCGATCCGCTCTTTGAGCCAATTGTAATGCTGGAGCGATTATGAAAGCTTTGATTTTAATGCTTCTTAACGCTTTGTTAACACTTCTGGGTCAGGTCTTGCAATCATACGAAAATAAAGGGTTTGAAATACCTTATTTATTAAAATATTCAGCAAAATGCATGATTGCAAGACATGGCTCCGAAGTTCATTTGGTAATTCAAAATGTTTAAAAAATTTTTAAGATTTCTTTGGCTTCGTTATAAGGCTGAACAATTTTTTAAAGCTAATGAATTAAAGAGTAATTATATTGCATCGCTCGGAGTTTCCCCGCACGCTTCATTAGGTTCCAATGTTAGCATTGGTAATGCCGCAAAGATTGATGCTGATTCATCTATTGGAAGCTATAGTTATGTGGGTGATAACTGTGTAATAAGTCGTGCCAAAATTGGACGGTACGTTTCTATTGCAAATAATGTTTCTATTGGGCCTGGGGAGCATATTCTGACTCGTCTTTCAACATCATCGCTGTTTTATAGACAGCCATACGAGGAGTTGACGCAAGGCGAATGTATCATAGAAAACGATGTGTGGATTGGTGTCGACGCGGTAGTTTTAAGAGGAGTTAGAGTCGGTATTGGTGCTGTTGTTGCTGCTAATGCGGTAGTAACTAAAGATGTTCCAGCATTCGCTGTTGTAGGAGGAGTTCCTTCGCGCTTGATTCGATTCCGCTTTTCAGAAGAAAAACAAAAGGTCATTTTGGCATCTCGTTGGTGGGAAAAGGAGTATGAGGAAGCGGCGGCAGTAATACACCAACTTGAAGAAGAATTGGAGTCGCTATGAGATTTGCTGCGTTGTGTGGCAATGGGCTGATCAAGAATAGTATCTTTGATACTGCCAGCCCAGAAAATCGTGATAATTGCTTTGCACCATACGCCTTGTTGAAAGAAAAATTTCATGTGTCTGACATACAAATTGACACTGTTGATGAGTCACAAGGGAGAACTTTGGCATTTGAACTTCATCAGGACGTTCAACACGGAACAAAAACCATTATCAGCTATTTGCTCATGTTTGAAACTGAGTTTGTGAAAATTGAAAATGGAGATGCTGCTGAGTGGAGTAAATATAGGAAAATATTTACTTGGAATGACGATCTGATTGATGGTGATCGTTTCGTAAAAATTAATTTCCCTAATCCTATTCAGGTTCATCCCATTGATGGCTTTGCGAATCGTAACCAGTTTTGTTGCCTGATTTCCAGCAACAAGGCGCTCTATGTGCGAGATGATCGAGATCTGTATCCAGAGCGGGTCAAAGTAATACGCTGGTTTGAGATGCATGCACCAAATGATTTTGATTTATATGGGGTGGGTTGGGATGTGCCGATGGTGCGTGGCAATTTGCTGGGGAAACTAGAGCGTCGCTTCTGGCGAGCGCTTGGGCGCATGGTGAAGTTGCATCCGTTCCCAAGTTTTCGAGGTAAAGTTGCACATAAGCGTGATGTGCTGATGAAAACCCGTTTTGCAATTTGCTACGAGAATGTGCGTGACTTGCCAGGGTATATTACAGAAAAGATATTCGATTGTTTTTTTTCCGGTTGCGTTCCTGTGTATTGGGGAGCCAGTAACATCACGGATCATATTCCAGCAGACTGTTTCATTGACCGTCGCCAGTTCCGTGACACGTGTGAGGTTTATAACTTTCTTAAGGCCATGACAGAGCAAGAGTTTATCGGTTATCAGCAGCGCATCGCCGCATTTTTGCAAAGCGATGCAGCGTATCCGTTTGGTTCGGAATTTTTTGCGGAGACTATCGTCACGACGATAGTGCAGGACATTGGCGCTTAAGCGTGATCTCATGTTGGTAAGTGGGGGCCGTTTAACCGCTGCTCTCATGGCATTGATATCCATACGTGCGGTCACTACTTTTCTTACGCCCGAGCAGTATGGTGAGCTGGCTCTATTAGTTACTGTGCAGATGTTTTGCGGATTGTTTCTGGTTAATCCTGTTGGTCAACACATTAACTTGCATACCCATGCTTGGTGGGATGATGGCTCGCTAATGGTGAGACTTAAGCCATATCGGCGTTATATATTAGTGGTTTCATTTGTGGGCAGTGTCGCTGTGCTTGTCATAGATAATCACCATTCTGTTGAGCAAATACTTTGGTCTATGGTTGTTATGTTTGCCATGGTTGTTGCTGGGATATGGAATGCTACATTGGTGTCGATGTTGAATATGCTCGGTTTTCGAGCGGCGTCAGTCTTGTGGTCCATTATTACGGTAGCAATAAGTTTGGCAAGCTCTGTTCTGTTAGTGTTGTGGTCGCCATCCGCCACTGCTTGGTTTGCTGGGCAGTCGATAGGGATGGCGGTCGGTGCGTTGGGTGCGAAATATGTGTTGCAACAACATGCGCTAAAGACAAAGTCTGTTGAAGGTGGCGCGCCTTTATTAAATAGGAACACTGTGTTGACATATTGCTTACCGCTTGCGCTCGCGACTGGCTTGATGTGGTTACAATTAAGTGGTTATCGCTTCGTGATTGAAAACTATTGGGGCTTGGCGCAGTTGGGTTTCTTGGTGGTTGGCTTGTCGTTGGCTGGGCAAATTTGGTCGCTCGTTGAATCATTGTCCATGCAATTTCTATATCCATTGTTTTACCGGCGGGTTAGTTCTCTTGAAAATGAGATTGAGATTGAATTGGCATTTTCGGATATCTTAAATACATTGGTTCCTGTTTATTTTGTGCTTACGGGTTTGGTTGTTTTAAGTGCGCCTTATTTGCTTAAGGTGCTGGTTGCGCGTCAATTTCAAGATGCGGTGGTTTTTGTCATGCTAGGGGCGGGTATTGAGTTGTGTCGTGTATTGGGCAACTTATTAAGCAAAGCCGCGCATGTCAGACGCAAGACGAAATCGTTGACTTTGCCTTATGCGGGAGGCGCTATAACTACATTGGTTTTAATTTATTTAGCTGGGATATGGCAAATGGAAATTGTTTGGGCTGTTGCCGCGCTACTAATCGGAGCACTGGTGACGCTTGTGATAATGTGGATTGGTATGCGTAAGCAGGTGCGATTTACGGTTGATTATGCGCGATGGTTATGGGGGGGGGCGGCGATGTTGGCTATGAGTGTGCTTGCCATTCAGATGCCCCGTGTAAGCAGTTTGGGAGCAATGATTACGATATTGATGTTGATAGTAATACTAGTAGGTATTGTCATTATGAGTTTGCTTTGGAAGAATCCTGCTACGCTTCGTTTACTTAACGTGCAATTGAAGAAGAATTAAAAATGGTCATTTCCAATCTTATCGGCGGCCTTGGCAATCAGATGTTCCAATATGCAGCAGGCAAAGCCTTATCGCTGGAGCATGGGGTTGATTTGCGGTTAGACATTTCGGAGTTTGCGAACTATGAACTGCATCAAGGGTTTGAACTTGAACGGGTTTTTAATTGCAAGACAGAAATTGCTACTGAGGCGGATGTGCGCAAAATTTTGGGTTGGCAGTTTTCATCAGGATTACGGCGAATAATGTTGCGACCAAGTGTAGCGCCGCTTCGCCGAACAGGATTTGTCGTTGAACCTCATTACCGTTACTGGTCGGGTATCGGGAAAACTCCACGGGATTGCTATCTTGTCGGCTATTGGCAATCAGAGAAATATTTTCAAGATGTGGCTCCAGTTATTCGAGCGGATTTTACTTTTAAATCTCCATTGATAAGTCGCAATGCTGATATCGCAGAACAAATGAGTCAAGTGAGTGCAATTAGCTTGCATGTACGGCGCGGTGATTACGCTAACAATCCTAATACAACGGCAACGCATGGATTATGCTCGTTAGCGTATTACCAGGGTGCTATCCAATATATTGCAGAACGTGTTGAACAACCTGTTTTTTTTATATTTTCAGATGATGTGGTGTGGGTGAAAGAAAACCTTAAGATGAACTTTCCTTGCCAGTATGTGGATCACAATCGTGAGGCTGAAAGTTATAACGATATGCGGTTGATGAGTTTGTGTCAGCATCATATTATTGCGAATAGCTCATTTAGTTGGTGGGGAGCTTGGTTGAATCAATCGCCAGAGAAGATCGTGATTGCACCTGAACGATGGTTTAATCAATCTTCAAATGATACTCGCGATTTGTTGCCTGATAGTTGGGTTAAGCTGTGATTTCGCCTCAAATTACGGTGCTTTTGCCTGTATATAATGGCGCGGCAGATGTTGAGCAAGCCGTGTTATCTATTCTGGCGCAGACCTATACGGATTTTGAGTTGCTGATTATCAATGATGGTTCTAAGGATAATTCGGCAGAGATTCTAGCCCGATTGCATGATCCTCGAATTAGGTTAGTGCATCAAGAGAATATGGGACTGGCCGCGACATTAAATCGCGGTATTGCTTTAGCTCGGGGGCGTTATATTGCCCGACAGGATCAGGATGATCTGTCGCTTCCTACCCGATTGGAAAAACAATGGACATATTTGGAGAGCAACCCTGATTGTGCGTTACTGGGTACGCGTGCAGAAATTTGGGTGGGTGATACGCGGTCGGACAGGATGCATAATCATCCGACAGAGCATGCACATATTCTTTTTGATATGCTTTTTGATAATCCATTTGTACATAGCTCGGTAATGATGCGGCGAGATGCAGTGGAGGCGGTTGGTGGCTATAGCACTGATTCAGTGCGTCAACCGCCAGAGGATTATGAATTATGGTCGCGGTTAATCCGACGTTATAAAGTGGCGAATTTATCTGACCATTTGCTTATTTACCGTGAGGTTGCGCAAAGCATGTCACGGATGCAGCCTAGCAGTATCTTGGAAAATGTAGTAACCATCGCGGCTGAAAATTTAGCGTATGTAATTGGTTTGAATCAACCGAACGTGGTATGCATTGACGTTGCTGCAATTGATCATTCAGCTTTTCATCGATTATCGGGGCAGTCGAGTATTAATCAAATTTGCGAGACGGTGATTTTGGCAGGTAAAAATATTGCCCAAAATAACAATGCGCCTTATGTGATAGCGTTGGCAGAAAAGCGTGCTGCTATGCTGCGGTTTAAATTTTTAATGTATCGTACCCATACGCTGTGGGCTAAACCTTTGCTGCGTAGTCTTCGATCCTGGGTCCGCAAGTTGCGTGTGCGTTAATTATATGGAACGCGGGAATCAGCTGAATATACTTATCACTGCTGAGCAATATCCGCCGATTTTATCGGGTGTTGCGACAGTGGTGTTTGAACTTGCCAATGCATTATCAAAACAAGGTCATGTAGTCACTATTGTAACAAAGAAGATACAAGGCCGTGATCTGTCCGCTTACCCCGATATCAAGATTGTAGAATTCGATATTCAGGGTAATTTTGGTTCTTATTACCGTGGTGAGACTGAAGAGTATATCGATTTTGTATTAAATTCCGATGCTGATGTCATCATCAATGAGTGTGTGCAAACGTGGAATTCTGACCTGCTTTTCCCTTATCTTGATCAGATTCGTGCGGCAAAAATTTTGCATTCTCACGGATTTTCACTTTTGAATTTCAGGAGTCGGAATCCATGGGCGAATCTAAAAGCGAAGTTTTATTACCGTTCACTTAAGAAATATTTAAAAAAATATAATCGTGTTTTGATCTTGAGTAATAATGGGTCTGAGTTACCTTATTTTGAGAAACATCAATTCACAAATTACGAAATATTGCCGAATGGGGTGCCTGAGCAACTTATTGCGAGTGCGCCTAAAACGATTGGTGATACGCTTTATTTATTGTCTATATCCAATTATTTTCCGATGAAAAATCAGGAATTTGTATTGCGGGCTTATTATCAGTCGGGTGCGACAGTAAAAATGATTTTTATCGGCGCAGCCGAGCTTCATGGCTATTTAACACAATTAAAAGCGCTTAAGCAGTTACTTGATCATGAATACGGTTGGCGAGATGTTGAGTTTCTTTATGGATTATCGCGCGATGAAACTGAGGATTATTTAAAAGGGGCAACGCTATTTTTGCATGGTAGCAAACTTGAGTCTTTTTCAATAGTTGTTCTTGAGGCTATGGCGACTGGCACACCATTTGTTTGTACTGATGTGGGCGTCGTTAAAACTTTTGTGGGAGGCACGATAGTTTATAACGAAAGTGAAATGGCACAAGCGATCACTACGCTATTGAGTGATAGAGGTCAGTATGCGAAATATTCCCAACTGGGTATAGAGCAAGTAACGATGCAATATAATTGGAAGAAGATTGCGCTTAAGCTGCAATCTACTTTAAATTCGGTCAGGTAGTTTTTTGTTGAATTTTATTATTTTTGAATTGAGCCTTTTTGAATAATTCACCTCTTGTCAGTATCACCATGCCCGTTTACAACGGCGCTAAAACTTTAGCTGCGGCGATGCAGTCTATTGTTACGCAAAGCTTTCCCGATTGGGAATTGTTGGTGATTGATGATGCCTCCACTGACGATTCTGTTGCGATTGCTAAGCGATTTAATGATCCACGTATTCGTGTGATTGAGAATGTTAAAAATGAAGGTCTGGCAGCTAAACTAAATCAAGGTATCGATTTGAGTAATGGGCAGTTTTTTGCGCGCATGGATCAGGATGACCTGGCTTTTCCCGATCGTTTGGCAAAGCAGGTGGCGTATTTACAAGCGCATCCGACAACCGACTTGGTTGCGGCGCGCGCAGTGATTTTTACCAGTGCGGGCGAGGCGTTGGGGTTGTTGCCCTATCATGCAACACATGCTGAGATTTGCGCGCGCCCCTGGTCTGGGTTTTATATGCCACATCCTACCTGGATGGGGCGATTGGCATGGTTTAAACAACACCATTATCGTATCCCAGAAGTTGTACGTGGTGAAGATCAAGAGTTGTTGCTGCGTACCTATGATCAAAGCGAATTTGCGTGTTTGCCTGATGTGTTGTTGGCTTATCGTCTGGATGAGATTTCATGGCGTAAAACGCGCTCTGGTCGGCTTAATTTATTGCCATGGTTTTGGCGTGCGCACTTTGCGCGTGGGCGTTATGGCTATGCGGTGATGAGTGTGGCGGGGATATTGCTCAAGCTGGTCATAGAGTTTGGTGCGTTAAAGTTTGGCAGTCACGATCGCCTGCGCGAATTGCGCACCCGTGAGATGGATGCTGATGCTCTGCGTCAGTGGCAAGCGGTGTGGCAGGCTTATGGTAATTTATGAACATGAATGTATCTAATAAAGTTCTGGTTACTGGTGGTAGCGGTTTCATCGGTTTGCATCTGGTTAAACGGCTATTGAGTTTGGGCTATGAGCCTGTTATTTTTAGTCGCTCTGTCCCTAAAATAGAGGGGGTGCATTATATCCTCGGTGATATGCCTGATTTAACCAAGTTGGTCACGTTGGCGGATTATGCGTTAATTTATCATTTAGCTTGGAGTACTAAGCCCGCCTCTGCAAACCAAGACCCGATTGCCGATGTGATGACGAATGTAGTGGCGGGTTTGGCTTTGCTAGATGCTTTAGTTAAATTAGCGAACCCACCACGCTTGATATTTGTTTCCACAGGTGGTGCGCTATATGGCGTGCCAAATCAGTTACCAATAGCCGAAACACACAGCGCTAATCCTATTAACGCATATGGCGTAAGCAAGTTGAGTTTTGAACATTACTTGCATGTATATCACCATGTGCATGGTTTAGATTACCTGATATTTCGCCCTGGTAATCCTTATGGGGAAGGGCAGGATCCAAGTGCTGCGCAGGGTGCTATTGCTGTTTTTCTGGGGAAAATGCGGCACAATCAGCCTATCGAAATTTGGGGTGATGGTACAGTCACTCGTGATTATTTGTATATTGATGATGTGATTAGTGCTTTGGTGGCCGGGATAAATTATTTCCCAGGACAGGAAGCTTATCGGGTATTTAATGTGGGTTCTGGGCACGGTGCGAGTTTGAATCATATTTTGTATCTGGCATCCGAGATTACGGGGATTGCGCCCGATGTTCGTTATTTACCCGCACGTAAGATTGATGCACAAACAATAGTGTTGGATATTGCTCAAATTCAGCGGCAACTGAAGTGGGTGCCACAGGTTAGTCTGGATGCGGGGTTGCGCAAGACTTGGGAGTGGATGGAGCATCTGTTGTGATGTCTGTAAAACCCAAAATCTGCTTTATCACCGCCAGCGAGCTTACCGTTCGCTGGTTTCTGCTTGACCAGCTTAACGCACTGGGTCAGCATTATGACGTTACGCTGATAGTGAATACTGATAATGCTGATTTTTTAGTAGATACGGGTGTGGCGGTGCGTGTGTTGCCCGTGAGGATTGAGCGGAAAATCAGTCTGTGGCGAGATGGTTTGGCGTTGTTGCATCTGATGTGGATTATGCGGCGGGAAAAGTTTGCGGCGGTGCATTCGGTTACGCCTAAAGCAGGGTTGTTGGCGATGCTGGCGGCGGGGATATGTCGTGTGCCAGTACGGATACATACTTTTACTGGTCAGGTGTGGGCAACGCGTAAGGGGAGTGCGCGGCGGCTGTTGAAACTGCTGGATACAGTGACCGCGCGATTGACGACGCATTTGTTGGTGGATGGGTTTAAGCAACGTGATTTTTTGATTGATGAACAAGTGACCACGGCAGTGCGTGCAAGCGTGTTGGGACATGGGTCTTTGCACGGGGTTGATATAAGTCAATTTGCATTCAAGCCTGAAGTTCGTAAGGTTATGCGACAGAAGCTAAATCTTGGGTTGGGCGATGTGGTTTTCATTTACCTTGGGCGGTTAAATCCAGATAAAGGTGTATTGGATTTAGCGGCAGCTTTTACTCAAGCAGCGAGGCCTAATTGGAGCTGGTTAATTGTAGGACCCGACGAAGAAAAGCTAATGCCTGAAATCATGCGTATTTGTGAGTCAGTTAAGGAGATGGTTCATTATTTAGGAGCGAGTAAACATCCAGAAAATGAAATGGCCGCCGCCGATGTGCTTTGTTTACCTAGTTATAGGGAGGGTTTCAACAACACGGTGATGGAAGCCGCTGCCATGTCCATCCCCGTACTGGCCTCACGTATCTACGGCATTACCGATGCGGTGGTTGAGGGTGAAACAGGCTTGTTACACGCGCCGCGTGCGGTGGATGAGATTGTGGCAAAGATGCGGTTGCTGGCAGATGATGCCGATTTACGTAAGCGTTTGGGTGAGCAGGGCATGCAGCGTGCACAGCGGGATTTTTCGCAGGCTTATGTAACGGGTGAGGTGCTGGCGTTTTATGAGCGCGTGGTGCCGCTGGATTGAGGGTCGTGGGCGATTGGTAATTATGCGTATATAGTTATTTGGGCAGTCGCTAGATATTTTCTGACTTTTTTTCACTAAATTGGCGCATAGTCTTGACTATTTTTCATTGCTTGTAATAATAGTCGGTATGAAGCGTTATTTATACTCAAAAATAGTATCTGACCTAGATGCGAAGATGGTTGTGCTTACAGGGCCGCGTCAGGTGGGTAAGACTACGCTTGCCAAGGAGTTGATGGCGGGTTATTCGCGTCCTCAATATTTGAATTGGGATGTGGCTGATCATCGACGTATATTGTTAGCGCAAAGCTGGTCACCACGTGCTGATATGCTGGTGCTGGATGAAGTCCACAAGATGTCTGACTGGAAATCCTATCTGAAAGGCGTATTTGATGGGCGTGAGGCTGGGCAGGCTATCTTGGTGACAGGCAGTGCGCGCATGGATACTTTTCGCCAGTCAGGTGAGTCATTGGCAGGGCGTTATTTTCAATTGCGACTGCATCCGTTTTCAGTGAAGGAATGGGTGGATTTAACCGATGCGAAGCCCGATGATGCGCTAGATAGGTTGATTGCACACTCTGGTATGCCCGAGCCTTTTTTGGCGAATGATACGGTGCATAGTGAGCGCTGGCGGCAACAGTATTTTACTGATTTGATCCGAGAAGATGTGCTGGAATTTTCGCGGATTCATGAAATTAAAGTGATGCGCTTATTGGTTGAGATGCTGCGTGGTCGTGTCGGGTCACCATTATCCATTGCATCGTTGGCACGCGATTTACAGGTTTCCTCGAATACGATTGCAAAGTATTTGGATATTTTGGAGGCGTTGTATATTATTTTTTTGATACGGCCTTTTCACCGTAATATCGCACGCGCTATTTTGAAAGAGCCTAAGATATATTTTTTTGATACTGGATATGTGCGTGGTGATGACGGGGTGAAATGGGAAAATGCGTGCGCGGCGATGTTGTTGAAGCATGTTCAGTTTCAGCGGGATGTGTTGGGGCTGTCGACCAGCTTACACTATGTGCGGACTAAGGAAGGGGCTGAGGTTGATTTTGTTTTGTGTGAAGCCGACATGCCCAGCCATTTAATTGAGTGTAAACATGCAGATAATCGCCCAGCCACTGCGCTGCGTAAGTTCGCGCAAATATATCCAGAAGCGCAGGCATTACAATTAGTGCGTGAGTTGCGACAGGAGGAATACCATAGCCCTATTCATATTTTGAAAGGTGCGGACTGGTTGGCAACATTGGCGGCTTGATGAGGGCAAGGCTTTTTAGATACGCTGGTTGAATCGGAGAAAAATATGGCACATGCGCATGTTCATGACTTTATCAATGAAGACGATTATTTGCAGATGGAAGCGCAAGCCAGCGTAAAGCATGAGCTGGTGGGGGGTGACGTTTATGCGATGGCGGGTGCTAGTGAGCGACATAATCGTATTTCGCTTAACATTGCTTTTCATTTACGTGCCGCCACGCGCGGTAAGCCTTGCCGTGCGTTTATGGCGGATATGAAGTTGCGGGTCGATGCGGGCACGACTTATTATTACCCTGATGTGATGATGGTGTGTGACGTGGAAGATGATCATTACCTATATAAACGTGTGCCGTGTTTGATTGCCGAAGTACTTTCTCCCGCCACTGCGAACGTGGATTTACGCGAAAAATGGCTGGCTTATCGTAGTTTACCTAGCCTGCATTATTATTTGCTGGTCGATGCCGAACGACTGTGGGCAAAAGTCTATTCGCGTGGCGAGGGGGATGTCTGGTATGAGCAAACTTTATCCGCTGAAGATGCGTTAGCGATAGATTGCGCTGATTTGCGCGTAGTGCTGACGCTGGATGATATTTACGAAGATACGGGCTTGCTGGTTGTTTAATTGGGGACAAAAAACCTAATCAGCGTGTTGCCAGCCTAGATAACCCGCGTAATATAGGTGAAGCCCTTAAAGGGGCTAAACTCGGCGAGTTTTGGGAATATCGCGTGGGTGACTATCGGATTATTGCCAGCATTGAAGACGGTGCTTTGCGTATTCTCGTTGTTAAAATCGGTAATCGACGCGAGGTGTATCGATAAGCTGATTTTTATCAGTCTACTTGTTGGGGGTCAGTTCTAACATTGCTATATTTGTCGGTTGTTATCATTATTTTGCGCTTGCTTTACTGCAGGTTTAGCCATTTTTGCGTGTTAGAATCTAAGATTGAATTACGTGGGCTCTGGGGTTTTGGGGTCGTTGGTTTATTTGATTGGGGTTGTGTATGAAATTTCAACGTATTTGTGTTTTGGGTGGTAGTGGTTTTGTCGGGTCTGCGATTATACAAATGCTGGCGGCGCAGGGGCGTGAGGTGCGTGTGTTGACGCGGAATCGTGATCGCGCTAAGGCGTTGACGGTATTGCCGACGGTGGAGGTGATAGATGCGGATATTCATAATCAGGTTGAGTTGAATCATCATTTTGAGGGTATGGATGCGGTGATTAACTTGGTGGGTGTGCTGCATGAACGTAACCCTAGTCGTGTTGATAAGCCGTCTGCGCGGCGCGGTGATTACCATGAAAATCATGTGGAATTGCCACGTAAGATGTTACATGCTTGTGCTACGAATGGGGTGCAACGGGTGTTGCATATGAGTGCGTTGGGCGCGGAGCCGACTTCGCGTAGTGCTTATCAGCGTTCTAAGGGCGTGGGTGAGGCTTTGGTGCGTGAGTCAGGGATGCCGAGCTCGGATAATGAACGTTGGTATTTGGATGGTCCTAAGTTTGTGCATGGCTATGGGATGTACACGACGATATTTCGGCCATCGGTGATTTTTGGGCGTGGTGATAGCTTTTTGTCTATGTTTGCGGGGCTGGTGAAGATGTTGCCAGTGATACCGTTGGCGAATGCAGGTGCTAAGTTTCAGCCTGTTTGGGTGGAAGATGTGGCGCGGGCGTTTGTCGATGCGCTGGATAATACGGCGAGCTTCGGTGCGACTTATGATTTATGCGGACCGCAAGTTTATACTTTACAAGAATTAGTTGAGGTGACGGCGCAGGCTATCAATAAGCATCCGCGTATTATCCCGTTGTGTAAAAATTTGTCTTATATGCAGGCATGGGCGATGGAGTTGATGCCTGGTAAAAAGCTGATGACGCGGGATAATTTTTATGCGATGTTGGTGGACAATGTGTGCGGCGGTGAATATCCTGCACCGCAGAACTGGCAGCCGAGTGCGTTGGCGGCGATTGCGCCTGATTATTTGAGTGGTGATAATCCACGTGCGCGTTATGATAAATTCCGTTATCACGCAGGTAGATAGCTCGTGCAGATTTATGCAGTAGGCGGTGCAGTGCGCGATAAGCTGCTGGGATTGCCTGTTAAGGACCGCGATTTTGTGGTGGTGGGTGCGACAGCGGAGATGATGGTGGCGCAGGGTTATCAGCCTGTGGGTAAAGATTTCCCTGTGTTTTTGCACCCGCGCACGCATGAGGAGTATGCGCTGGCGCGAACTGAGCGTAAAACTGCGCCAGGTTATAAGGGCTTCGTCATTCACGCTGACCCTGACGTGAGCTTGGAGCAAGATTTAGCGCGGCGTGATTTTACCGTGAATGCGATTGCGCAAGCGGATGATGGTACGCTCATCGACCCTTATCACGGTCAGGCAGATTTGGCGGTGCGACTGTTTCGCCATGTTAGTGCGGCGTTTAGTGAGGACCCTGTGCGCATATTGCGGGCGGCGCGGTTTATGGCGCGGTTTGCGGATTTTAGTATCGCACCTGAAACGATGACGCTGATGCGCGAGATGGTGGCGGCGGGCGAGGTTGATGCGCTAGTGCCCGAGCGTGTGTGGCAAGAGCTGGCGCGGGGCTTGATGGAGGCGCAACCATCGCGGATGTTTATGACGCTACGTGAGTGCGGGGCGTTAGCACGGATATTGCCTGAGCTGGATGCGTTGTTTGGCGTGACGCAGCCCGCGCAACATCACCCCGAAATAGATACGGGTGTGCACGTGATGATGGTGGTAGATTACGCTGCGCACGCAGGTTTTGATTTGCCTGTGCGTTTTGCGGCGTTGTTGCATGATGTCGGTAAGGGCTTAACGCCGTGTGAATTATGGCCTAAACATCATGGGCATGAAGGTAGCGGGGTGGTGTTGGTCAAGGCGATATGTACGCGTTTACGTGTGCCTAAGGACAGTGCCGATTTAGCGGTGTTGGCGACACGCTATCATGGTGACATCCATCGTGCCCAGCAGTTGCGGGCGGATACGGTGGTGAAGTTGCTGGGCGCGGTCGATGCGTATCGCCGTCCTGAGCGATTTGTGCAATTGTTACAAGCATGTTTGGCGGATGCGCGGGGGCGGCTGGGCTTTGAACAGGTGGATTATCCGCAAATGGCTTATTTGCAGGCGGCGTTGCAAGTCGCTACTGCGATAGATGTGGCGGCTATTGTCGCGATAACCACTAATCCTGCAAAAATCGGCGAGCAGGTGACAGCGGCGAGAGTCCGTGCATTAACAGAATGGATGAATAAATGAAGCTCATTATCTTGGATCGCGATGGCGTGATTAACTTTGATTCCGATCAGTTTATTAAACGCCCTGAAGAGTGGAAGCCTATCCCTGGTAGCTTGGAGGCGATTGCGCAGTTGAATCAGGCGGGCTATCGCGTGGTGGTGGCAACGAATCAATCAGGCGTGGGGCGCGGGTTGTTTGATATGGCGATGCTCAACGCTATCCATGCCAAAATGTATAAAGCGGTGGCAAATGCGGGTGGGCGTATTGATGCGGTGTTTTATTGCCCGCACGCGGCAGATGCGCAATGTGCTTGTCGCAAGCCTTTGCCAGGTATGTATTTGGAAATTGCTGAACGCTATGATGTGAGCTTGGCGAATGTGTGCGTGGTGGGCGATAGTTTGCGTGATTTGCAGGCGGCAGAGGCGGTGGGAGCGAAACCTATGTTGGTGTTGACTGGTAAGGGCGAGAAAACACACGTAGCGGGCGATTTGCCAGCAGGAACGACGGTGTTTGCTGATTTGGCAAGTGCGGTAGCGCAGGTATTGGCATGATGGTGCGTTCAGCGGTATTTTTGATGTTGCAATTAGTGTTGACAGTGGTGTTTGCGTTGTTGGCTTTGTTGACTTTCCCTTTTTCGATTTGGGTGCGTTATCGCGTAATTACAACTTGGAATCGGCTTATTGTGTGGTTAGCGCGTTGGGTGTGTGGTATTCGTTATGAAGTGATAGGATTAGCCAATTTGCCGACTGCGCCGAGCATTATTATGGCGAAACATCAATCCGCTTGGGAGACAATTGCGCTACCTGTGATTTTGCCGCCGATGGCGATAGTGCTGAAAAGAGAGTTGTTACGCATCCCTTTTTTTGGCTGGGGCATGGCGATGCTCAAGCCGATTGCGATAGATAGGGGCGATGGGCGAGCGGCGTTGAAGCAGATTACCGAGCAGGGTAAACAACGTTTGGCTGATGGGATGGGCGTGTTGATATTCCCCGAGGGAACGCGCGTGGCTGTTGGTGAAATGGGTAAATACAATATAGGTGGTGCTTGGCTGGCAACGCACGCGGATAGTTTGGTTGTGCCTGTTGCGCATAATGCGGGACAGTGTTGGCCTAAGGGTGCTTTTTTGAAACGTGCGGGTGTGATTACCGTGAGTATTGGTCCTGCGATTAACCCGCAAGGTATGAAAGCGGATGCGTTAAATAAAGCGGTGCAGACTTGGATAGAAGCTGAAATGACGCGGTTGGCAGATGCGCAAGCGACAACAAAATAGCGAGTCGCGTTCGATAGTGTTAGCGCAAATTACGTGCGATTATGAATTAAAACGTAGCAATGCGCGGCATACATTGGCGTTAAGTGTGAGTAAGCAAGGCTTGGTCGTTCATGCGCCGTGGTCGCTGCCGTTGACGCAAATCGAGCAGTTTATGCTGGATAAATCAACGTGGATATGGGCAAAACTGCAAGCGCAGACATCGCGTGCGGCCTCGGTTTGGTCTTGGTATGATGGTATGCCATTGCGTTATTTGGGTACTGAAATACGCTTAAATGTGAGCGCACACTATCGTGAAATTACCTTGATAGATGGTATTTTGCATGTGCCTGAATTATCTGTGGCTAAAATTATGCGTTGGTATCAGCGGGCGGCGATGGCTGTATTTCAACAGCGTTTAGCAGTATTTGCAACGCAACTGACGCGCTTGCCCGTGTTACGTTTGACCAATGCGCGTACTCGCTGGGGGAGTTGCACGAGTGCGGGTGTGGTGCGCTTGCATTGGCGGTTGGTGCAGGCAAGTGTGAGTGAGATTGACTATGTGTTGGCGCATGAGTTGGCACATTTGACGTATATGAATCATTCGCCACAATTTTGGCGGCGAGTTGCTGAGTTGTACCCCGTTTATCAGCAACCGCATCGATATTTGCGCGAGCAAGGGCATGTTTATCATCAGATGGTAGCTGAACTAAGTGTGACCGATGATTTCTAACAATGGAATACTGAGTCACTTAAAGGAAAAATAATGCGTGTGTCTATGTGGTCTCGTACTGTAATTGGAGCAATGTTAGTGTCGTCATTGCCCGCTTTGGCGGCAACGCCTGCGCTGAAAGATCCCGCTGTTGAAGCGAATTTGCCTAAGTTAGTGCTTACCAACCAAGTGTTGTATGAGTATCTAGTAGCCGAAATCGCAGGGCAACGCGGTGATTTGAAGTTGGCGAGTGATGCGTATTTGGATTTGGCGCAAAAAACCCGCGATCCGCGTTTGGCGAAACGGGCAACGGAAATAGCTATTTACGCACAACAAGCGCAAGCGGCTGAGTCGGCTTCTAAATTGTGGTTAGATTTAGACCCCGAATCGGCACGCGCACGCCAAGCGGCGGCTGGAGTATTGTTGAATGGCGGCAAATTAAGCGATGCGCAACCGTATTTACAACAAGTATTAAGTGCGAATAAGACGAGTGCAGGTAGGGAGTTGATTCGCATCAGTGCGATGCTGGATCAGCAAAAAGATAAGGCGGCTGTTTATGCTTTATTGCAAAACCTCACGCAAAACTATGCTGATATACCTGAAGCACAATTAGTATTGGCACAGGCGGCGGCGCGTACAGGGCAATTTGATGCGGCATTGCAAGCATTAGATAAGCTGGATAAATTGCAGGCAAATTGGGAGCCAGCGGCGTTGTTGCGCATGGAGGTGCTAGGACGGGATGGACAGGCTGATGGATTAAATTATGCGCAGGCTTATCTAAAACAACAGCCTGATGCACGGGAATTGCGCTTGGGTTATGCGCGGATGTTGCTTAAGCAAGGGCAGTTAAGAGCATCGCGTGAGCAATTTCAGTTGTTAGCGACAGCAGTGCCTAATAGTGCTGAAATGCAAGTGGCAATCGGTTTAATATCGTTACAATTAAATGAGGCTGAACTGGCCAAAGCTGCGTTTGAGTCGGCATTAAAACTCAATTATCCTGATGCAGCGATGGTGCGTTTGTATTTAGGGAAAATTGCGGATGCGCAGCGTAAGTGGGATGAAGCCAAAACTTGGTATTTGAGTGTGCCCGTAGGCGAGCATTATGTGGCTGCACAAGCGCGGTATGCGGCGATATTAGTAAAACAGGTGGGGATGGCGAAAGCGCGTACTTACTTACAGCAGGTAAAAGTAAGCGGCGAGGCGGAGCGCATACAGCTTATTCAGGCGGAGGCGGATTTGTTGCGTGGTGTGTCTGATGATGCGGGTGTCTATGCGTTGCTAAGTAAAGCGTTGGCGAGCTACCCAAATTCGGTTGATTTACTCTACGACCATGCCATGGCGGCCGAAAAGATGCAACGCTTGGATGTGCTAGAAAAAGATTTGCGTCAATTACTCAAGTTGCAACCACAGCATGTTCAGGCCTTAAATGCGTTGGGTTATACGTGGGCAGATCATAATATACGTTTACCTGAGGCCTTGGTACTGTTGCAACAGGCTGTCAAACTCGCACCTGATGATTTTTTTGTGCTCGATAGTATGGGTTGGTTGCAATATCGTTTGGGGCATTTAGCGGAGGCGGTGAGCTATTTGCAACGTGCTTATCAACAACGCGCCGACCCCGAAATCGCCGCGCATCTGGGTGAGGTGCTATGGGCGCAAGGTAAGCATGATGCGGCGCGTAGCGTGTGGGGAAACGCCCTGAAAGATGCGCCTGCTAATACCAGTTTGGTGGCAGTGATGGCTAAGTATAAGTGATGCTTAGGCTGGTTGCGGTATCGCTGTTATTCAGTTTGGTAGGGTGTGCCACTGCGCCGCCTGCGGTTCAGGTACAAAGTTTGAATCCTGTTGCAAGCGTTGCTTTTGAAGCCGATGGGCGAGTGGCTTTGCGTTATCAAGCGCAATCATCTACGGCTAATTTGCATTGGTCGCATCGTATTGCACAGGATGTCGTGACGATATCGTCACCGTTAGGCTCAACCTTGGCGGTACTGACACGCACAGCGAGTGGTGTGCAATTAGTTGATAGCCAGCAACATATCCATCAAGCCCAAGATAGTCGCGAACTAACTCAGCAATTGCTGGGTGTACGGTTGCCATTGGAGTATTTGACCTATTGGATGCTAGGGCAAGCAGTGCCTGACTTGCCGCATCAGACGAGTTTGGATGGTGATGCGAATTTGGCGCAGTTGCAACAGGCTGGATGGGCGATAAATTATCAACGCTGGCAAACATTGGCGGGTATGAATATACCCAATAAATTCACCGTGGTTGGCGAGGATAGCGAATTGCGCATGGTGGTTACACATTGGCAGATTGAGCAGGCGGGTGTATGGCAACCTTAATTTGTGCCGCACCTGCGAAGTTGAATTTATTTCTGCATGTCGTTGGACGACGTGAAGATGGCTATCATTTATTAGAAACCGTTTTTCGTTTCATAGCTTACGGCGATACGGTGACACTGACATTGCGCGATGATGGTTTGGTTGTGCGTGAATACGATTTGCCCGATGTGCCTGAGAAGCAGGATTTGTGTTTACGTGCGGCGCGATTGTTGCAGCAAGTGAGCGGTGTGGATTACGGCGTGAGTATAGCGTTGGACAAACGTTTGCCTATGGGCGGCGGTTTAGGTGGCGGTAGTTCGGATGCAGCGAGTGTGTTGCTGGGGTTGAATCAGCTCTGGCATTTGCATATTCCACGGCAGGTATTGCAGGATTTAGCCTTGCAGTTGGGCGCGGATGTGCCCGTTTTTATCTTTGGGCGCAGTGCATTTGCGCAAGGCGTAGGCGAGGTATTGCAGTCTGTGGTACTGGATACGGCTTGGTATTTAGTGCTTATGCCCGATGCCCATGTCGCCACGCCCAAGATTTTTGCATCAGAACAATTGACAAGAAACACTAAAAGCGTCAGAATAGCGGACTTTTCTAGGGCTGAAATTTTTTCAGACTTAACAAAAAATGATTTGCAAAGTGTGGTGTGCGAAATGTACCCAGCCGTAGCAGAGGCAGTAACGTTGTTAAGCCAATATGGGTTAGCGCGGATGACAGGATCGGGTGCGTGTGTGTTTTCGGTGTTTGGGTGCGAGGCTGATGCGTTGTCAGTGCTTAGTAAAATACCCGCTCATATCCGTGGATTTGTTGCTCAAGGTTTAGATAGTCATCCATTAAAAAATTTCGCTGTGTAGCTAGGCTACGCGGCAAACGTAACAACAGGGGTGTCGCCAAGTGGTAAGGCACTGGATTTTGATTCCAGCATTCGTAGGTTCGATCCCTACCACCCCTGCCAGTATGGCTAAAACAAAAGCGTGTAATGTCTTTTACACGCTTTTGTTTTTTGTGCCTAAATTTGTTGTAGTGATAGGTTTTGCGGGGTGAGTTGTGGCCTACGATAGCTTGATGGTGTTTACTGGGAATGCGAATCCTCGTTTAGCTGAGGATGTCGTGCGGCATCTTAATATCCATTTAGGACGAGCAACTGTCGCAAAATTTGCTGACGGTGAAGTGATGGTTGAGCTTCTCGAGCATGTGCGTGGTAAAGATGTGTTCGTGTTGCAATCAACTTGTGTGCCGACTAATGACAGCTTGATGGAAGTCATGGTCATGGTGGACGCGTTACGTCGCGCATCTGCAGGTCGTATTACAGCCGCTATTCCTTATTTTGGTTATGCGCGACAAGATCGCCGCCCGCGTTCTGCGCGGGTGGCGATTACCGCTAAAGTCGTCGCTAACATGTTGGCAGGCGTGGGCGTGGATCGCGTGTTGACTATGGATTTACATGCTGACCAAATTCAAGGATTTTTTGATATTCCTGTTGATAATATCTACGCGTCGCCTATTTTATTGGGCGATGTATGGAAGCAAAATTACGAAAATTTAGTAGTGGTATCGCCTGACGTAGGTGGTGTGGTGCGTGCACGGGCGTTGGCGAAGCGGCTGGAATCAGATTTGGCTATTATAGATAAGCGTCGCCCTAAGCCTAATGTGGCTAAAGTGATGAATATCATTGGTGATGTAGAAGGTCGTACCTGTATCATCATGGATGATATGGTCGATACCGCTAACACCTTGTGCGAAGCGGCGCGTGCGCTGAAAGAACGCGGTGCTAAAAAAGTCGTTGCGTATTGTACCCATCCTGTATTGTCAGGCACAGCGGTGCAGCGTATAGAACAATCGGCTTTAGATGAATTAGTGGTGACGGATACGATACCGTTGCGTGACGAAGCTAAAGCCAGTAAGCGCATACGGCAATTATCGGTGGCTGAGTTGTTGGCAGAAACGATGCGCCGTATTAGTAATGAAGATTCAGTCAGTTCATTATTTATGGAGTGACGTGTTGGCAGGGTGACCTGCTATGTGTTCATCGCTTGGTCGCGGGGATGAACTAACCTTGGATAAGGGCATTTGCGCTTATCTTTAATTTTGGAGTTGAAAATGGAAGTAATTGCTAATAAACGTGACGTACAGGGTAAGGGTGCGAGCCGCCGCCTGCGTCGTAGTGGTAAAACCCCAGGTGTTGTTTACGGTGGCGATCAGGCCGCTGTTAGCATAGAGCTGGATCATAATGCTTTGTTCTACGCGTTAAAGCGTGAAGCATTTCATGCGTCAGTGTTGAGCTTGGATATTGATGGCGTTAAAGAATCTGTGTTGTTGCGTGCTTACGTTATGCACCCTTTCCGTATGGAAGTTCAGCACGTTGATTTCCAACGCGTTGATAAAACCCATAAATTACATGTTTGTGTGCCTTTGCATTTCATCAATGCTGATGTTGCACCAGGCGTAAAATTGGGCGGCGGTAAAGTTAGCCACATTATGACGGAATTGAATGTTGCTTGTTTGGCAGATAGCTTACCTGAATTCATAGTAGTGGATTTGGCTAAACTAGAAGCAGGTCATTCTATCCACGTGGCTGATATCGCATTGCCAGCAGGCGTAGAAGCTGTTTTGCACAAAGGTGATAATCCTGTTGTGGCAACGATTACTGTGCCACGCGGTGCGGCAACCGAAGAAAGTGCTGCTTAATTAGCGCAGCTTAAACAGGTTAGCCATGCAAGCGATACAACTTATCGTAGGTTTGGGTAATCCTGGGCGTGAGTATGCAAATACGCGCCATAATGCGGGGTTCTGGTGGGTGGTGCAATGTGCGGATATTAGGCATGTTGCGCTGAAACCAGAGCCCCGCTTTTTTGCAATTGCAGGGCGTATAACGGGTGATGATGGGCTACATCTATTATTGCCGCAAACTTTTATGAACTTGAGTGGTAAGTCAGTCGCGGCATTGATGCGATTCTACAAAATACCTGTAGAGGCTATTTTGGTGGTGCACGATGAGCTGGATTTGTCGCCAGGTGATGCACGCTTAAAAAAAGGCGGCGGTCATGGCGGGCATAATGGCCTAAAAGACATTGCTGCACAGTTGGGTACATTAGATTTTTGGCGTTTGCGTCTAGGGGTGGGGCATCCTGGGCACAAAAGCGAGGTATCTAATTATGTATTAAATGCACCCAAATCAGATGAAATGGGTGAGATTGAGTCGGCAATTATGCGTAGTTTGCATGTATTGCCCGAAATTCTGCGCGGCGATTTATCTGCCGCAATGTTAAAACTTCATACTAAAGTGTAAATATCATGAGTCTTAAATGTGGCATAGTTGGCTTGCCCAACGTCGGCAAATCTACCTTATTTAACGCATTGACGCGAGCAGGTATCGCGGCTGAAAACTATCCGTTTTGCACTATAGAACCCAATACAGGCATAGTGGAAGTGCCCGATGCGCGGATGACGGCGTTGGCGGCTATCGTCAAGCCTGAACGTATGCAGCCTGCGATAGTCGAGTTTGTTGATATTGCGGGTATTGTGGCAGGTGCGTCTAAAGGCGAAGGCTTGGGTAATCAATTTTTAGCCAATATCCGTGAAACCGATGCGATTACCCACGTGGTGCGTTGCTTTCAGGACGATAATGTTATCCACGTAGCAGGTAAGGTTGACCCTATTTCTGATATAGAAACAATACAAACTGAATTGGCTTTGGCTGATTTGGCAACATTAGAAAAAACCGCTGTGCGCTACCAAAAAACAGCGCGTTCAGGTGATAAAGATGCCATTGTGATGACGGCACTGCTGGATTTGGTGCGTGCGCATCTGGATCAAGGCAAGCCTGTGTATGCAATGGGCTTGGATGCTGACCAGCAAGCCTTAATTAAGCCTTTATGTTTGTTGACCGCTAAACCTGTGCTTTATGCGGCTAACGTTGATGATGCGGGATTTGAGAATAACCCCTTGCTGGACAAAGTGCGTGCGTTTGCGGCTCAAGAAGGTGCGCCAGTCGTGGTGGTTTGTGCGGCACTGGAGGCTGAAATAGTCGATATGGAAGAGGAAGATAAGGCGGCTTTTCTGGCTGACCTCGGACAAACCGAGCCAGGCTTAAACCGTTTGATTCATGCTGGTTATAGTTTGCTGGGTTTGGAAACTTATTTTACAGCGGGCGTAAAAGAAGTGCGTGCTTGGACTGTGCATAAGGGTAGCACCGCACCGCAGGCGGCAGGTGTGATACATACTGATTTTGAGCGTGGCTTTATCCGTGCTGAAGTGATTTCTTATCAGGATTTCATCACTTATAAAGGCGAGGCTGGCGCGAAAGAAGTGGGAAAAATGCGCCTAGAAGGCAAGGAGTACATCGTCAAAGACGGCGATGTGATGCATTTTAGATTTAATGTTTGACAAAGTTAGATAGCTGTTAGATAATAGTTGGCTTAATTTGGAGAGGTGGCCGAGTGGTTAAAGGCGACGGACTGTAAATCCGTTCTCTCAGAGTACGAAGGTTCGAATCCTTCCCTCTCCACCAGATTTCGCAGTAATTAGTAAGTATTGCAAGCCATGCGTCAAGTCGCGCAGTATTTCAGCGGTATATCGCAATTATGGTATATCACCAGTGCGCGGGTGTAGCTCAATGGCAGAGCAGAAGTTTTCCAAACTTATGACGAGGGTTCGATTCCCTTCACCCGCTCCAATCGTTGTGCTTGTATGGGTTAAGTAATGTAGTTTGGTATGGATTAAAGCCCATGTAGCTCAGTGGTAGAGCACTCCCTTGGTAAGGGAGAGGCCACGTGTTCAATCCACGTCATGGGCACCACATTAATGTTGTAGTCATTGTTAGATTAAGAGGAATTAAATCATGGCAAAAGGCAAGTTTGAACGTACCAAGCCGCACGTCAACGTAGGCACGATAGGTCACGTTGATCACGGTAAAACCACATTAACGGCAGCGATTGCGACCATCTTATCGAAGAAATTCGGTGGAGAAGCCAAGAACTACGCAGATATTGACTCAGCGCCAGAAGAAAAAGCACGTGGTATCACCATTAACACCTCGCACGTCGAATACGAAACAGAAAAGCGCCACTACGCCCACGTAGACTGCCCAGGCCATGCTGATTACATCAAAAACATGATTACTGGTGCGGCACAAATGGACGGCGCAATTTTAGTTGTATCCGCCGCTGATGGTCCTATGCCACAGACACGCGAACACATCCTGTTAGCGCGTCAAGTAGGCGTACCCTACATCATCGTTTACATGAACAAAGCCGACATGGTTGACGACGCAGAACTGCTAGAACTAGTAGAAATGGAAATACGCGAACTGCTAGTCAAATACGACTTCCCGGGTGACGACACCCCAGTCATCACAGGCTCAGCACTAAAAGCCTTGGAAGGCGACCAAACCGAAATCGGCGAAGCCTCCATCTTCCGCTTAGCCGATGCACTCGACAGCTACATCCCAGAACCAGAACGCGCAATAGACGGCGCATTCCTCATGCCAGTAGAAGACGTATTCTCCATCTCAGGTCGTGGCACCGTCGTAACAGGACGTATTGAACGCGGCATCGTCAAAGTAGGTGAAGAAGTTGAAATCATCGGCTTAAAAGCAACCGTCAAAACCACCTGCACAGGCGTAGAAATGTTCCGCAAACTGCTAGACCAAGGTCAAGCAGGCGACAACGTCGGCTTACTGCTACGCGGTACCAAACGTGAAGACGTAGAGCGTGGTCAAGTCTTGGCAAAGCCAGGTTCAATCAAACCACACACCAAATTCAGCGCAGAAATCTACGTCTTATCAAAAGACGAAGGTGGTCGTCATACCCCATTCTTCAATGGCTACCGTCCACAATTCTACTTCCGCACCACCGACGTAACGGGTGCAGTTGACTTGCCAGAAGGCACAGAAATGGTCATGCCAGGCGACAACGTATCCGTATCAGTTGCCCTAATCGCTCCAATCGCGATGGAAGAAGGCTTACGCTTCGCTATCCGTGAAGGTGGTCGTACTGTCGGTGCAGGTGTGGTCGCTAAAGTTATAGAGTAAATCTCTTAAAAGGGTTTGGTGCTTTTGATTTTTGTCAAAAGGACTAAACCCATTTTGTTTTTATAGGCCAGTAGCTCAATTGGCAGAGTATCGGTCTCCAAAACCGAGGGTTGGGGGTTCGAGGCCCTCCTGGCCTGCCAAATTTAACGGGAGTGTGAACGCCTAACGCAGGCTCACAAGTTTCAGATGACCGACAAAATTAAAATGCTAGCTGCTGCAATTCTTTTGATTGCAGGTATAGCTGGCTATTACTATTTATCAGAGGGTGCGGCCATTGTGCGCATACTGTCTGTGTTGGCGGGTGTCATTGCTGCTGTTGCGGTAATGTGGCAGACGCAACCTGGCAAGCATTTTTTTGTGTTCGCACAAGATTCTGTGCAAGAGGCTAAAAAAGTTGTCTGGCCTAGTCGTAAGGAAACAGTGCAAACAACAGGGATAGTTTTCCTGTTTGTAATCGTCATGGCGATTTTTTTGTGGCTGGTTGATGCTGGGTTGATGTGGGCTGTAAAAATGCTGATGGGGCGGAGTGATACATGAGTAAACGTTGGTATGTAGTACACGCCTATTCTGGCTTTGAAAAAACTGTACAACGTTCTTTTTTAGAGCGTATAGAGCGTACAGGTATGCAAGATATGTTTGGTCAGATTTTGGTGCCTGTAGAAGAAGTCATCGAAATGAAGGCGGGTCAAAAATCTATTAGCGAGCGTAAGTTCTTTCCTGGCTATGTGTTAGTCGAAATGGAAATGAATGACGAAACTTGGCATTTGATTAAAGACACGCCTAAAGTAACTGGTTTCGTGGGTGGTACGGCGATGAAGCCTACGCCTATTAGCCAAAAAGAAGTGGATATTATCTTGCACCAAGTGCAAGAAGGGGTTGAGAAGCCTAGACCGAAAACGCTGTTTGAAATTGGTGAATCGGTACGTGTTATTGATGGTCCGTTTAATGACTTTAACGGTAACGTTGAAGAGGTTAATTACGAGAAAAACAAGTTGCGCGTATCTGTATTGATATTCGGTCGTGCAACCCCTGTGGAATTGGATTTTGATCAGGTAGAAAAAGCCTGATAGTAAAGAATAGCTAATCGCTGTTCGTTTGTGAAGTTGGGGAGATTGGTTTTAATCAATCGTTAGACCCATTTTTAGGAGTCGTCAAAGTGGCAAAAAAAATCGTTGGCTACGTTAAGCTGCAAGTACCTGCGGGTAAAGCAAATCCTAGTCCTCCTATTGGACCAGCGTTAGGTCAACGCGGTTTGAACATTATGGAGTTCTGTAAGGCATTCAACGCACAGACTCAAGGTCTGGAGCCTGGTTTACCTATTCCTGTTGTAATTACAGCTTACGCGGATAAGAGCTTCACTTTTGTGATGAAGACACCGCCTGCGACTATCTTGATTAAGAAAGCGGCTGGTATTACTAAGGGCAGTCCTAAGCCACACACAGACAAAGTGGGTAAATTAACACGTGCACAAGCTGAAGAAATTGCTAAAGCTAAAATGCCTGATTTAACAGCAGCGGATATGGATGCTGCAGTTAAAACAATCGCAGGTAGTGCACGTAGTATGGGTATAGAAGTGGAGGGTGCATAAAATGGCTAAAATGTCTAAGCGCCAACAAGCGATAGCTGCAAAAATTGATCGCACTAAAAGTTATGCGGTAACAGATGCGTTGACTTTGATTAAAGAAACAGCGACTGCAAAATTTGATGAGTCTGTTGATATCGCTGTTAATCTAGGTATTGACGCACGTAAATCTGACCAATTAGTTCGTGGTTCAGTTGTGTTGCCACGTGGTACTGGTAAGACAGTTCGCGTTGCTGTGTTTGCACAAGGTGATGCGGCTAAAGCGGCTATTGAAGCGGGTGCTGATATTGTCGGTTTCGATGATTTAGCGGCTGAAATTAAAGCGGGTCGTATGGATTTTGACGTGGTAATTGCAAGCCCAGACGCGATGCGTGTGGTTGGTCAATTAGGTCAAGTATTGGGCCCGCGTGGTTTAATGCCTAACCCTAAGGTAGGTACAGTTACCCCTGACGTTGCTGGCGCGGTACGTAATGCACGTGCTGGTCAAGTTCAGTATCGTACTGACAAAGGCGGTATCGTGCAGTGCACTATCGGTCGCGCTTCGTTTGAAGTGGCTGCATTGGCTGAAAACTTAGCTGCGTTGGTAGATGCGTTGGTTAAAGCGCGTCCTGCGTCAGCTAAAGGCGTGTACATGAAAAAAGTATCCGTATCCAGCACGATGGGTGTGGGTGTACGTGTTGACGCTAATAGCATCGCACAATAAATATTTATTCGGTTGTAACGAATAATAAGTACTTTGGGCTGCTGGTGATTTCGCTGGCAGGTTGTCAAAGACCGTAGGGTTGATTAGTTTAATCATTTAATATGCAGTATGACTGCTCCCAACGTAGATGGCGCTCCCTGAAACAGGATACACTTTTGCAGTGCAATGGTAACTCCTGATGATAGGTCGCCGACTCTCGATGTTTGTCAGGGTTTCTCCCCTGATGATTATCGGTGTTTTTAAGAAGGAGGTAAGACCTTGAGTCTGAATCTAGAGGAAAAGAAAGCCGTTGTTGCCGAATTAGGTGATGAACTGGTTGGTGCACAAACCATCGTTGTTGCAGAATATCGCGGCATGGGTGTGGTAGGGATGACCGTTTTACGTGCTAAAGCGCGTCAAAATGGCGTGTTCCTGCGCGTGTTGAAAAACACATTGGTGCGTCGTGCGGTTGCTGGTACTGCGTTTGAAGGTCTGTCTGATGCAATGGTAGGTCCTTTGCTTTATGCAGTATCCAAAGATCCTGTGGCGGCCGCTAAAGTGCTGGCTGATTTCGCTAAAACCAATGACAAATTGATCATTAAAGCGGGTGCTATGCCTAATTTCGTTATGTCTGCTGCAGACGTTGCGAACTTGGCTAATATGCCTAGCCGTGATGAATTGTTGGCGAAACTGTTGGGCACTATGCAAGCACCGATTGCCAAATTTGTTCGTACCCTTAATGAAGTACCGACTAAGTTTGTTCGTGGTTTGGCTGCAGTACGCGATAAGCAAGCGGCTTAATACAACATTATTTAAGATTTACCCTTTTAATCAGGAGATTTACCATGGCTTTATCCAAGGCTGATATTTTAGATGCAATTGCTAACATGACTGTTTTAGATCTTTCAGATCTGATCAAAGAAATGGAAGAAAAATTTGGCGTTTCTGCTGCTGCTGCTGTTGCAGTTGCTGCTCCTGCTGCGGCTGGTGCTGCTGCAGTTGAAGAAAAAACTGAATTCGATGTGATCTTGACTGGCGCAGGCGAAAACAAAGTTAACACAATTAAAGTAGTTCGTACTATCACTGGTTTGGGCTTGAAAGAAGCTAAAGACTTAGTTGATGGCGCACCTAAAGCTGTTAAAGAAGGCGTGTCAAAAGCTGATGCTGATGCAGTTGCAAAACAACTGATTGAAGCTGGCGCAACTTGCGAAGTTAAGTAATACCATTTTTTTGCGTCACTTAAGCGCGTCTTGAGTGATGCAGAAAACATAAGACAGCAAGACAGCATAGTGCTGTCTGTTGTCTTTTGTCTTCTGCGCAAGCCTCTCTAGGAGATTCCATGAGCTACTCTTTCACCGAGAAAAAACGTATCCGTAAAAGTTTTGCTAAACGTGCAAACATATTACAGGTACCTTTCTTGTTGGCAACACAACTAGAATCATTCCGTGCTTTTTTGCAAGAGGATATAGATCCAGCAATACGCGCTAATGATGGTTTACAAGCAGCATTTACCTCTATTTTCCCTATCGTCAGCCATTCTGGCAACGCTAAATTAGACTTCGTCAGCTATGTCTTGGGCGAGCCTGCTTTTGACATGGTTGAATGTCAACAACGCGGCTTGACTTATGCGTCGCCATTGCGCGCTAAAGTGCGTTTGACGATCATGGACAGGGAAGCGTCTAAACCTACCATTAAAGAAGTTAAAGAGCAGGAAGTGTATATGGGCGAAATGCCTTTGATGACACCGACTGGCTCCTTTATTATCAATGGTACTGAACGGGTGATTGTTTCGCAATTACATCGTTCGCCAGGCGTATTCTTTGAGCATGATCGTGGTAAAACGCATAGCTCGGGTAAATTGCTGTTCTCAGCGCGTATCATTCCTTACCGTGGTTCATGGTTGGATTTTGAGTTTGACGCTAAAGACTATCTCTATTTCCGTATTGATCGTCGCCGTAAAATGCCAGTGACGACATTGTTAAAATCTTTGGGTTATAACAATGAGCAAATTTTGTCTGAGTTCTTTACGACAGACGGTTTCCAATTGGGCGAGCAAGTTATCCGTTTTGAATTAGTGCCTGATCGTCTGCGTGGCGAAATCGCACGTTTTGACATCGTTGCTAAAGACGGTGCAGTGATCGTTGCTAAAGATAAGCGCATCACCGTTAAGCATATCCGCATAATGGAAGAAGCGGGTTTGAAGCAAATTGCCGTACCTGTTGATTTTGTATTAGGGCGCATTATTGCTAATAATGTGATTGATACTGCCACAGGTGAAGTGGTCGCAAATGCGAACGATGAAATTACCGATGCGTTGTTGGCTAAATTGCAAGAAGCGAATATCGCCGCGATTAAAACGCTGTACGTGAACGAGCTTGATCAAGGTGCATATATTTCTGCGACATTACGCACGGATGAAACGCCTGATCAGTATGCCGCACGTGTGGCAATTTATCGCATGATGCGTCCTGGTGAACCGCCAACTGAAGATTCTGTTGAAGCCTTGTTTAATTCATTATTCTTTAGCGAAGACAGGTACGATTTATCGGCTGTCGGTCGTATGAAGTTTAATAGCCGTATTGGTCGTGAAGAGCGCGAAGGCAGTGGCGTATTATCAACTGAAGATATTGTTGCGGTTATCAAAATTTTAGTTGAATTGCGCAATGGTCGCGGTGAGATTGATGATATTGATCACTTAGGTAATCGTCGTATTCGTAGCGTAGGTGAATTGGCTGAAAATCAATTCCGCGCTGGTTTGGTGCGCGTTGAACGTGCTGTTAAAGAACGTTTGTCTCAAGCTGAATCTGATAATTTGATGCCGCATGATTTGATTAACGCCAAGCCTGTTTCAGCAGCGATTAAAGAGTTTTTCGGCTCTAGCCAATTATCTCAGTTTATGGATCAAACCAATCCATTGTCTGAAATTACGCATAAACGTCGCGTATCTGCATTAGGACCTGGTGGTTTGACGCGTGAACGCGCTGGTTTTGAAGTGCGAGATGTGCATCCTACGCATTATGGTCGTGTTTGCCCGATTGAAACGCCTGAAGGTCCAAACATTGGTTTGATTAACTCCTTGGCTTTGTATGCCAAGACCAATGAGTACGGCTTCTTAGAAACGCCATATCGCAAAGTGATCAATTCGCAAGTAACCGATCAAATTGATTATTTATCAGCTATCGAAGAAGGTAAATTCGTTATCGCTCAGGCGAACGCGGAAATGGATGCTGAAGGTCGCTTTACCAGTGAAATCGTTTCATGCCGCTCTAAGAATGAATTTGAATTAGCGACACCTGACACCATTGAATACATGGACGTTGCGCCGTCTCAAATTGTGTCGGTTGCGGCTTCGTTGATTCCGTTCTTAGAACACGATGATGCGAACCGTGCGTTGATGGGTTCTAACATGCAGCGTCAGGCAGTGCCGTGCGTGCGTGCTGAAAAATCATTAGTGGGTACAGGGATAGAACGTACTGCCGCAGTCGATTCAGGCACAACAGTGCAAGCGAAGCGTGGCGGTATCGTTGATTACGTCGATGCGGGTCGTATCGTTGTGCGTGTGAATGATGATGAAACCAAGGCGGGTGAAGTCGGTGTGGATATTTACACACTGATTAAATACACGCGTTCTAACCAAAATACTAATATCAACCAACGTCCGTTGGTCAATATCGGCGATAAATTAGCCCGTGGCGATGTGATAGCCGATGGTGCTTCGACCGATATGGGCGAGTTGGCATTAGGTCAAAACCTGCTGGTGGCATTTATGCCATGGAACGGTTTTAACTACGAAGATTCAATCTTGATTTCTGAAAAAGTGGTAGCGGATGATCGCTATACCTCTATTCATATCGAAGAATTGACCGTCGTTGCCCGTGATACCAAGCTCGGACCTGAAGAAATTACGCGTGATATTTCTAATCTGTCAGAGCGTATGTTGAATCGTCTGGACGATTCGGGTATTTGCTTTATCGGTGCTGAAGTCGAAGCGGGTGATGTGCTGGTTGGTAAAGTAACCCCTAAAGGTGAAACCCAGCTTACGCCTGAAGAAAAATTATTACGTGCTATTTTCGGTGAAAAAGCGTCTGACGTAAAAGACACCTCGTTGCGCGTGCCTTCAGGTATGGCAGGTACGGTGATAGACGTGCAAGTGTTTACGCGTGAAGGTATAGAGCGTGACGCGCGTGCCAAGCAGATTATTGACGACCATTTGGCTGGATATAAGAAAGATATGGCCGACCGTATGCGTATTGTGGAAAACGATACCTTTGCGCGTTTGCAACGACTCATTAACGGTAAAGTAGCTAAAGGTGGCCCGAAAAAACTGGCTAAGGATACTGTAGTTGATGCGGCTTATTTAGAAAGTATCAGCCGTTATGATTGGTTTGATATTCGCTTGGCGGATGACGAAGCCAGTCGTCAAATGGAATCATTGAAAGACAGTCTCGATCAAAAACGCATAGAATTTGATGCGATGTTTGAAGAGAAGAAAAAGAAATTAACCGCTGGTGATGAATTGCAAGCGGGTGTGCAGAAAATGGTTAAGGTTTACGTTGCGGTTAAACGTCGTTTGCAGCCTGGTGACAAAATGGCGGGTCGTCACGGTAACAAGGGTGTGGTTTCCAAGATAGTGCCTATCGAAGATATGCCGTTTACTGCCGATGGTACGCCGATGGATATCGTGTTGAACCCGCTGGGCGTGCCTTCACGGATGAACGTTGGACAGATTCTGGAAACGCATTTGGGTTGGGCTGCTAAAGGCTTGGGCAAGAAAATTGCCGACATGTTGGAAGCGCAAAAAGCGGTATCTGAGTTGCGTGAATTTATAGGCAAAATCTACAACTCTACAGGTCAGCAAGAAGACATCGCCAGCTTTAGTGACGGCGAAATCGTAGAATTGGCGAAAAACCTGCGTGCAGGTGTGCCGTTTGCAACGCCAGTGTTTGATGGTGCTTCGGAAGAAGAAATCAAAAACATGCTGGAGTTGGCCGATTTGCCACGTAGTGGTCAGATTACTTTGTTTGACGGTCGTACTGGCGAAGCCTTTGACCGTAAAGTGACTGTGGGTTACATGCACGTACTGAAACTGCATCACTTGGTCGATGACAAAATGCACGCACGTTCAACAGGACCTTACAGCTTGGTTACGCAACAGCCTCTGGGCGGTAAAGCGCAATTTGGTGGTCAGCGTTTTGGTGAGATGGAAGTGTGGGCACTAGAAGCCTACGGCGCGTCATATATCTTGCAAGAGATGTTGACAGTCAAATCCGATGACGTGAATGGTCGTACTAAAGTGTACGAAAACATCGTTAAAGGTGAACACAAGATAGATGCAGGTATGCCTGAATCTTTCAACGTGCTAGTGAAAGAAATCCGTTCCTTGGCAATTGATATTGATCTCGAGCGTTATTGATGCAATGAGGGGTGATGGGCGCGCCCCTCTGTTGTACGCGCCTCATTGGAGAGAACTATGAAAGCATTGCTCGACTTATTTAAGCAAACCACGCAAGAAGAAGAATTTGACGCGATTAAAATTGGACTCGCGTCACCTGAAAAAATCCGTTCATGGTCATATGGCGAAGTAAAAAAGCCTGAGACTATTAACTACCGCACCTTCAAACCTGAACGTGATGGTTTGTTCTGCGCGAAAATTTTCGGTCCAGTTAAGGATTACGAATGTTTGTGCGGTAAATACAAACGCTTAAAACATCGTGGCGTTATTTGTGAAAAATGTGGCGTTGAAGTCACTTTGTCCAAAGTTCGTCGCGACCGCATGGGGCATATTGAGTTAGCCAGCCCTGTTGCGCATATCTGGTTCTTGAAATCATTGCCATCCCGTTTGGGTATGGTGCTGGACATGACTTTGCGTGATATAGAACGTGTACTGTACTTTGAAGCGTATGTCGTGACTGATCCTGGCATGACCCCGCTTAATCGTTATCAGTTGCTGACTGAAGATGATTATCTGGCTAAGTTCGACGAATACGGCGATGAATTCCGTGCCAGCATGGGTGCTGAAGGCGTGCGCGAATTGCTGAAAAGCATAGACATCCCTGCTGAAATCGCTTCTATCCGTGCGGATATGGAAAAAACTGGCTCCGACACCAAAATTAAAAAATTGGCTAAACGTCTGAAAGTCATCGAAGCATTCCAAAAATCAGGTATCAAACCTGAATGGATGGTGCTGGAAGTATTGCCAGTATTACCACCTGAATTGCGCCCATTAGTGCCGCTGGATGGCGGTCGTTTTGCGACTTCAGATTTGAACGACTTATACCGTCGCGTGATTAACCGTAACAATCGTTTGAAGCGTTTGCTGGAATTAAAAGCACCAGAAATCATCGTGCGTAACGAAAAACGTATGTTGCAAGAAGCGGTTGATTCGCTGCTGGATAACGGTCGTCGTGGTAAAGCCATGACAGGCGCAAACAAGCGTCCGTTGAAATCACTGGCTGACATGATTAAAGGTAAGGGCGGTCGTTTCCGTCAGAACTTGTTGGGTAAACGTGTGGATTACTCAGGTCGTTCGGTTATTGTGGTCGGTCCGCAGTTACGTTTACACCAGTGCGGTTTGCCTAAGAAAATGGCTTTGGAATTGTTCAAGCCATTCATCTTCCATAAATTGGAAGTATTGGGTCTGGCGACAACAATTAAAGCCGCTAAACGCATGGTGGAAACCGAAGAACCTGTGGTTTGGGATATTCTGGAAGACGTGATTCGCGAGCATCCAGTGATGTTGAACCGTGCGCCAACTTTGCACCGTTTAGGTATCCAAGCGTTTGAACCACAATTGATTGAAGGTAAGGCAATTCAATTGCATCCTTTGGTTTGTGCGGCCTTCAACGCCGACTTCGACGGCGATCAAATGGCGGTACACGTACCATTGTCATTAGAAGCGCAAATGGAAGCACGTACATTGATGCTGGCTTCTAACAACGTACTGTCACCTGCCAACGGCGAGCCTATCATTGTGCCGTCACAGGATATCGTGTTGGGTCTGTACTACATGACGCGTGAGCGCGTGAATGGTATGGGTGAAGGCATGATGTTCGCTGACGTGGATGAAGTGTCTCGTGCATACGAATCGCGCCAAGCTGAATTGAATGCGAAAATCACGGTGCGTATTACCGAGGCTTATTACGATGAGCAAGGCGAGCGTGCTGAAAAAACAACGCGTTATGAAACAACAGTGGGTCGTGCGTTGCTGTCCGAAATCTTGCCTATAGGCTTGGATTTCGCGCATATCAATAAAATATTGAAGAAAAAAGAAATCTCCAAACTAATCAATGCGAGTTTCCGTCGTTGTGGTTTGCGTGATACGGTTATCTTCGCTGACAAATTGATGTACACCGGTTTCACTTACGCAACGCGTGGCGGTATGTCGATTTGTGTTGACGATATGTTAATCCCAACACAAAAACAGGAAATCATCAGTGCTTCTGAAAAAGAAGTGCAAGAAATCCAAAATCAATATACCTCAGGTTTGGTAACGCAAGGCGAACGCTATAACAAAGTGGTTGATATTTGGGGTCGTGCGGGTGATCAAATTGCTAAGGCGATGATGACGCAACTGGGTAGCGAGCCTGTGACTACGCGTGAAGGTGTGGTGACCACGCAAGAATCATTTAATGCGATTTACATGATGGCGGATTCAGGTGCGCGGGGTTCTGCGGCGCAGATTCGTCAGTTGGCTGGTATGCGTGGTTTGATGGCGAAACCAGATGGTTCGATTATCGAAACGCCAATTACCGCGAACTTCCGTGAAGGCTTGAACGTTCTGCAATACTTTATTTCCACTCACGGTGCGCGTAAAGGTTTGGCTGATACGGCTTTGAAAACAGCGAACTCAGGTTATTTGACGCGCCGTTTGGTTGACGTAACGCAAGATTTGGTCATTATCGAAGATGATTGTGGTACTAAAGACGGCGCAATTATCAAAGCCTTGGTTGAAGGCGGCGATGTGATAGAGCCGTTGAGCGATCGCGTATTGGGTCGTGTCACGGCGCAAGATATTATTCATCCAGAAACGGGTGAGACAGTGATAGAAGCAGGCATCATGCTGGATGAAAGTCTAGTTGAGCAAATTGCTGCGCTGGATATAGATGAAGTAAAAGTACGTACTGCGCTGACGTGTGAAACGCGTTATGGTTTGTGTGCCAAATGTTATGGTCGTGATTTAGGTCGCGGTTATTTGGTCAACACGGGTGAAGCGGTGGGTGTGATTGCGGCGCAGTCTATTGGTGAACCAGGTACGCAGTTGACGATGCGGACATTCCACATCGGTGGTGCGGCATCTCGTTCTGCGGCGGTTAGTCAGCTGGAATCAAAATCAGCAGGTGAGTTGGTATTCAGCCCTGCGATGCGTTTTGTGACCAGTGCCAAGGGCGAAGATATTGCGATTGTGCGTAGTGGCGAAATCGTCATTATGGGCGATAACGGCAAAGAGCGTGAGCGTCATAAAGTGCCATATGGTTCGACTTTGACCGTGAAAAACGGCGATAAAATAAAAGCAGGTCAAATAATGGCGATGTGGGATCCGCATACACGTCCTATTATTACTGAATACGCGGGTCGTATCCGTTTTGAAAACGTAGAAGAAGGTTCTACTGTTGCTAAGCAGATTGATGATGTGACGGGTTTGTCCACCTTGGTGGTTATCGATCCTAAACGTCGGGCAGGTGCGACCAGTAAAGGCTTGCGTCCGCAAGTTAAGCTGTTGGATGAGCAAGGTATAGAAGTAAAAATGGCAGGCGGTGAAACGCCAGTGAATATCACTTTCCAAATCGGCGCGATTATTACCGTGAAAGATGGTCAAGATGTCGGTGTGGGTGAAGTGCTTGCGCGTATTCCACAGGAATCATCTAAAACGCGTGATATTACTGGTGGTCTGCCACGCGTAGCTGAGTTGTTCGAGGCGCGTTCACCTAAAGATGCAGGCGTATTAGCCCCTGTGACAGGAACGGTTTCATTCGGCAAGGATACCAAAGGCAAACAGCGTCTGGTGATTACCGATATGGATGGTCAAGCGCATGAATACTTGATACCTAAAGAAAAACACGTTACTGCGCATGATGGTCAAGTGGTGAATAAAGGCGAAACCATTGTTGATGGTCCAGCTGATCCGCATGATATTTTGGCACTCAAAGGCGTTGCTGAATTAGCGCGTTATATTACTGACGAAGTGCAAGATGTATATCGTTTGCAAGGCGTTAAAATTAACGATAAGCATATCGAAGTCATCGTGCGTCAGATGTTGCGTCGTGTCAGCGTATCGGATGCGGGTAACACCAAATTCATACAAGGTGAGCAAGTTGAACGTGCAGAATTGCTGATAGAAAATGAACGTATGATAGCGGCGGGTAAAGAGCCTGCCACATTTGATTACGTGTTGTTGGGGATTACCAAAGCATCCTTGTCAACAGATTCATTTATCTCGGCGGCATCGTTCCAAGAAACAACACGTGTTCTAACCGAAGCTGCCATTATGGGCAAACGTGATGAACTACGTGGTTTGAAAGAAAACGTGATTGTGGGTCGTTTAATCCCAGCTGGTACGGGCTTGGCTTACCACACCGCACGTCGTATGCAAAAACTGGGGCTGGATGTAGTGACCGAATCCGATGTTTTTGTATCTGTTGAAACAGTGGATAGCGAGCAGTCAGCTTGACACTAACGAAGTAAGTCTATAAAATTCATCGTCTTTTTTACCGATTATGAATTTTATAGGTAAATATTTAATAAATTTGCGTATCGGCGGGAGCCAATGCGCTATCCCGCACCCCGTAATTTATGGGTTTGCGTAATTATTTTGGAATCGAGATAGTATGCCTACAGTTAATCAGTTAGTGCGCAAGCCGCGTGCTGCTAAGCGCGTCAAGAGCAAAGTGCCAGCCCTAGAGGCTTGTCCACAAAAACGTGGTGTTTGTACACGTGTTTACACTACTACACCTAAAAAACCTAACTCAGCGTTGCGTAAAGTAGCGCGTGTGCGTTTAACGAATGGCTTTGAAGTCAGTAGTTATATCGGTGGTGAAGGCCACAACTTGCAAGAACACTCAGTGGTCTTGATTCGTGGTGGTCGTGTTAAGGATTTGCCAGGTGTGCGTTACCATACCGTGCGCGGTAGCTTGGACACGGCAGGTGTTAAAGACCGTAAACAAAGTCGTTCTAAATACGGTACTAAGCGTCCTAAGAAGGCTTAATCCGTTTTAATAGGTGTAGGGTTGCGGTGAGCGCGACGCCCGCCATAATCCAGCATTGATAGTATTTGAGAGGTAGTTATGCCAAGACGTAGAGAAGTTCCCAAGCGCGATGTGTTGCCAGATCCTAAATTCGGTAGCCAAGATGTTGCAAAATTTGTAAATGTGTTGATGTCTAGTGGTAAAAAATCAGTTGCAGAACGCATTATTTATGGTGCTTTTGAACAAATGAGCACCAAGAGCGGCAAAGATCCAGTTGAAATGTTTTTGTTGGCGTTGAATAACGTCCGTCCTGTGGTTGAGGTTAAGAGCCGCCGTGTGGGTGGTGCTAACTATCAAGTTCCTGTGGAAGTGCGTCCAGCACGCCGTTCAGCATTGGCTATGCGTTGGCTTAAAGAAGCGGCACGTAAACGTGGTGAAAAATCCATGGGTATGCGTTTAGCTGGCGAGTTGATGGATGCCTCAGAAGGTCGTGGCGGCGCAATGAAGAAGCGTGATGAAGTTCACCGTATGGCTGAAGCTAACAAAGCATTCTCACATTTCCGTTTTTAATATCACTGCCAGCTTGATGCTGGCAGTATTAACTGGGTAGCAAAAAAGTGGCACGTAAAACTCCTATAGAACGTTATCGTAACATTGGTATCAGCGCACATATTGACGCTGGTAAAACAACGACTACTGAACGCATCCTGTATTACACAGGTGTATCTCACAAAATTGGTGAGGTGCATGATGGTGCGGCAACCATGGACTGGATGGAACAAGAGCAGGAGCGTGGTATCACTATCACCTCAGCGGCAACAACTTGTTTCTGGAAAGGCATGGATAATAACTACCCAGAGCACCATATCAACATTATTGATACCCCAGGGCACGTTGACTTCACCATTGAAGTTGAGCGTTCTATGCGTGTGTTGGATGGCGCATGTATGGTTTACTGCGCGGTAGGTGGTGTACAGCCTCAGTCTGAAACCGTATGGCGTCAAGCTAACAAGTACGGCGTTCCGCGTTTGGCGTTTGTTAATAAAATGGACCGGACTGGTGCGAACTTCATGAAGGTGTACGAGCAAATGCGTACCCGTTTGAAGGCAAATGTGATTCCTATACAAATCCCTATCGGCGCTGAAGAGAATTTCGCAGGTGTGGTTGATTTGGTGAAAATGAAAGCCATTTTCTGGGACGACAGTACTCAGGGTATGAAATTTGAAGAGCGCCCAATTCCAGCAGACTTGTTGGATGAATGTGTTTCATGGCGCGAAAAAATGGTTGAAGCGGCGGCTGAAGCAACTGAAGAGTTGATGGATAAATACCTAGAAGAAGGTGATTTGTCAGAAGCTGAAATTAAATCGGCACTGCGCACACGTACCATTGCTAGCGAAATCATGCCGATGATGTGTGGTTCAGCCTTTAAGAATAAAGGCGTGCAGGCTATGTTGGATGCTGTTATCGATTACTTGCCTTCGCCTATCGACATCCCACCTGTTTCAGGTGAATTGGAAGATGGTACGCAAGGTTTGCGTAAGGCTGACGACAATGAGCCATTTGCGGCGTTGGCGTTCAAAATCATGACCGATCCATTTGTGGGTCAATTGATATTCTTCCGCGTGTATTCGGGCAAGCTTAATTCGGGTGAGTCTGTATATAACCCAATTAAGGGCAAAAAAGAACGCATCGGTCGTATTTTGCAAATGCACGCGAATCAACGTGCTGAAATTAAAGAGGTATTGGCAGGTGATATTGCTGCTGCGGTTGGTCTGAAAGAGGCAACCACAGGCGATACATTGTGTGACTTGAATAAAACGATTATCTTGGAACGTATGATATTCCCAGAGCCAGTTATTCACGTTGCTGTTGAGCCAAAAACTAAAGCTGACCAAGAAAAAATGGGTATGGCGTTGAATCGTTTGGCGCAAGAAGACCCATCTTTCCGTGTCCGTACTGACGAAGAAACAGGTCAAACTATTATTTCTGGTATGGGCGAGTTGCACTTAGAAATTCTGGTTGATCGTATGCGTCGTGAATTTAACGTTGAGGCTAACGTGGGTGCGCCTCAAGTAGCTTACCGTGAAGCGATACGTAAAGCGGTTGAAGTTGAAGGTAAGTTCGTTAAGCAGTCTGGTGGTAAAGGTCAATACGGTCATGTTTGGTTGAAAATGGAACCAAACGAACAAGGTAAAGGCTTTGAATTCGTTGACGCGATTAAAGGTGGTACAGTGCCGCGTGAATTTATCCCTGCAGTTGAAAAAGGTTTGCGTGAAACATTGCCTAATGGCGTGTTGGCAGGTTTCCCTGTTGTTGACGTTAAAGTTACGCTGTTTGATGGTTCATATCATGACGTTGACTCCAATGAAAACGCTTTCAAAATGGCGGCTTCTATGGGTTTCAAAGATGGTATGCGTAAAGCAAATCCAGTGTTGTTAGAGCCTATGATGGCAGTTGAAGTAGAAACGCCTGAAGACTACATGGGTGATGTGATGGGTGATTTGTCATCTCGTCGCGGTATCATTCAAGGTATGGACGATACGCCTAGCGGTAAAGTAATTAAAGCAGAAGTGCCATTGGCAGAGATGTTTGGTTACTCAACGACAGTGCGCTCTATGAGCCAAGGTCGTGCAACTTACAGCATGGAATTCAAGCATTACGCTGAAGCACCTAAAAACGTTACCGAATCAATTATTAACAAGAAATAAACTTATTTATTAAAGGAATTAGATCATGGCAAAAGGCAAGTTTGAGCGTACCAAGCCACACGTCAACGTAGGCACGATAGGTCACGTTGATCACGGTAAAACCACATTAACGGCGGCGATTGCGACCATCTTATCGAAGAAATTCGGTGGAGAAGCCAAGAACTACGCAGATATTGACTCAGCGCCAGAAGAAAAAGCACGTGGTATCACCATCAACACCTCGCACGTCGAATACGAAACAGAAAAGCGCCACTACGCCCACGTAGACTGCCCAGGCCATGCTGATTACATCAAAAACATGATTACTGGTGCGGCGCAAATGGACGGCGCAATTTTAGTTGTATCCGCCGCTGATGGTCCTATGCCACAGACACGCGAACACATCCTGTTAGCGCGTCAAGTAGGCGTACCCTACATCATCGTTTACATGAACAAAGCCGACATGGTTGACGACGCAGAACTGCTAGAACTAGTAGAAATGGAAATACGCGAACTGCTAGTCAAATACGACTTCCCGGGTGACGACACCCCAGTCATCACAGGCTCAGCACTAAAAGCCTTGGAAGGCGACCAAACCGAAATCGGCGAAGCCTCCATCTTCCGCTTAGCCGATGCACTCGACAGCTACATCCCAGAACCAGAACGCGCAATAGACGGCGCATTCCTCATGCCAGTAGAAGACGTATTCTCCATCTCAGGTCGTGGCACCGTCGTAACAGGACGTATTGAACGCGGCATCGTCAAAGTAGGTGAAGAAGTTGAAATCATCGGCTTAAAAGCAACCGTCAAAACCACCTGCACAGGCGTAGAAATGTTCCGCAAACTGCTAGACCAAGGTCAAGCAGGCGACAACGTCGGCTTACTGCTACGCGGTACCAAACGTGAAGACGTAGAGCGTGGTCAAGTCTTGGCAAAGCCAGGTTCAATCAAACCACACACCAAATTCAGCGCAGAAATCTACGTCTTATCAAAAGACGAAGGTGGTCGTCATACCCCATTCTTCAATGGCTACCGTCCACAATTCTACTTCCGCACCACCGACGTAACGGGTGCAGTTGACTTGCCAGAAGGCACAGAAATGGTCATGCCAGGCGACAACGTATCCGTATCAGTTGCCCTAATCGCTCCAATCGCGATGGAAGAAGGCTTACGCTTCGCTATCCGTGAAGGTGGTCGTACTGTCGGTGCAGGTGTGGTCGCTAAAGTTATTGAATAAATAGTGTTGCCGTAATTGATAAAGGGCGGTATAATTCCGCCCTTTCGTATTTGATGTTCTGCTCTTTAAGGTGTAGTTATGAAAAATCAAAAAATTCGCATTCGTCTCAAGGCTTTTGACTATCGTTTGATCGATCAGTCAGCGTTAGAGATAGTCGAAACAGCAAAGCGCACTGGCGCGGTTGTTAAAGGTCCAGTACCTTTACCTACATCAATTGAACGTTTTGACGTATTGCGTTCACCTCACGTTAACAAAACATCTCGCGATCAGTTTGAAATCCGCACGCATTTGCGTTTGATGGATATTATCGACCCTACTGATAAAACAGTGGATGCGTTGATGAAGCTGGATTTGCCAGCTGGTGTTGAAGTGGAAATTAAAGTTTAGTATTCGGTTTAGTAATTCCGCGCCAAGACGGTTTTCTTGGTGATATAAGCTGGTCAATTGTAATCAGCGCCTTTTTGTTAAGGATAGAAAAATGAGTTTAGGACTCGTCGGTCGTAAGATTGGCATGACTCGCCTGTTTGCAGAGGATGGTACTACTATCCCTGTGACGGTGCTGGACGTGTCGAATAACCGCGTGACCCAAATCAAAACAACTGAAACTGATGGTTATAACGCAGTTCAGGTTGCTTTTGGTGTGCGTCGCGCAAGTCGTGTTACTAAAGCGGCTGCTGGGCATTTAGCGAAAGCGGGTGTTGAAGCGGGTCGTTTGTTAAAAGAATTTCGTTTGCCTGCAACTGAAGCACCTGCGCTAGTGGCTGGTAACGTAGTGAGCGTAGAAATTTTCCAAGCTGGTCAGTTAGTTGATGTAACTGGTACGACCTTGGGTAAAGGTTTCGCAGGCGTAATTAAACGTCATCACTTCTCTTCTAACCGTGCCAGTCATGGTAACTCACGTTCACATAATACGCCTGGCTCTATCGGTCAAGCACAAGATCCTGGTCGTGTTTTCCCAGGTAAGCGCATGGCGGGTCAGTTGGGTGCGGTGCAACGTACTGTGCAAAAGCTGGAAGTGGTGCGTATTGATACCGAACGCCAATTGATATTGGTGAAAGGTGCTGTTCCTGGTTCTAAAGGCGGTCACGTAGTTGTTCGCCCTAGCGTGAAGGTAGGTGCGTAATGGAACTTAAAATGATTAACGATAAAGGTCAAGACGCAGCTGCATTGGTTGCTTCGGATGCTTTGTTCGGTCGTGAATATAATGAGGCTTTGGTGCATCAGGTTGTTACTGCGTATATGGCAAATGCCCGCAGTGGTGATCGTGCACAAAAAGATCGTCGTACTGTGCATCATAGTACTAAGAAGCCTTGGAACCAAAAAGGTACAGGTCGTGCCCGTTCTGGTATGACTTCTAGTCCTATCTGGCGTGGGGGTGGTCGTGCTTTCCCTAATAGTCCTGATGAGAATTTCTCACAAAAAGTAAACCGTAAAATGTACCGCGCTGGTTTGGCTTCGATTTTCTCCAAGCTAGTTAGTGAAGGTAGTTTGAGCGTGATTGAGTCTTTAACTGTTGAAGCACCTAAAACAAAATTGCTGGCTGCTAAATTAAAAGCCATGGGTTTTGATAAGCGTGTTCTGATAGTGACAGATGACTTAAGTGACGATTTGTGGATGGCTTCACGCAATTTACCTAACGTAATGATAGTTGAGCCGCGTCATATAGATCCTGTTAGCATGGTTCGCTTTGGTCGTGTTTTGATGACTAGTGCGGCTGTAAAAGCAGTAGAGGAGATGTTGGCATGAGTACATTAAAGTTTAGCGATGCGCGTTTATTGCAAGTCATCCTTGCGCCGCAAATTTCCGAAAAAAGCACCTACGTTGCTGACAAGCACGAGCAAGTGATATTTCGCGTTTGCCCAGATGCAACTAAGCCTGAAGTTAAAGCTGCTGTAGAAATGCTTTTCAAGGTCGAAGTTAGTAGCGTAAACATGCTTGTTGTTAAAGGTAAACAAAAGCGTTTCGGTCGTTTCATGGGTCGTCGTAGCGATTGGAAAAAAGCATTTGTGTGCCTGAAACCTGGGCAAGAGATTAACTTTGCGGCGGGTCAGTAGGAGTAAAACATGGCACTTATTAAAGTAAAACCAACATCCCCTGGCCGCCGTTCGTTAGTGAAAGTAGTGACACCAGGTTTGCATAAAGGCAAGCCAGTTGCTTCATTACTTGCACGTAAAACCAAAACGGCTGGTCGTAATAACAATGGTCATATCACTACCCGTCATATGGGTGGTGGACATAAACAGCATTATCGCTTAGTAGATTTCCGTCGCAATAAAGACGGCGTGCCTGCTAAAGTTGAGCGTCTGGAATATGATCCTAACCGTTCTGCAAACTTAGCGTTGTTGTGCTATGCCGATGGTGAGCGTGCTTACATTATTGCCCCTAAAGGCATAGTGGCTGGTATGCAAGTGATGAATGGTTCTGACGCGCCGATTAAAGCAGGTAATGCTTTGCCGTTGCGTAACATTCCAGTCGGTAGCACGGTGCACTGCATCGAGATGATGCCTGGCAAGGGTGCGCAAATTGCGCGTTCTGCAGGTACTTCAGCGCAATTATTAGCGCGTGAAGGCATCTACGCGCAACTGCGTTTACGCTCTGGTGAAATTCGCAAGGTGCACGTGGATTGCCGCGCAACTATCGGTGAAGTGGGTAATGAAGAGCATTCATTGCGTTCTATCGGTAAAGCGGGTGCAAATCGTTGGCGTGGTATCAGACCTACCGTTCGTGGTGTGGTTATGAACCCAGTTGATCACCCACACGGTGGTGGTGAAGGTAAAACCGCAGCGGGTCGTCATCCTGTTAGTCCATGGGGTGTGCCTGCTAAGGGCTACCGTACCCGTAACAACAAACGCACTAGCGGTATGATTGTGCGTAGTCGTCATAAACGTTAAAAGGTCATAAGCTATGCCACGTTCGATTAAAAAAGGTCCGTTTGTTGACGCGCACCTGCAAAAAAAGGTTGAGGCTGCACGCGCAATCAACGACAAGCGTCCAATTAAAACTTGGTCACGTCGTTCAACAGTTTTACCTGACTTTATTGGTCTTACCATTGCAGTTCATAACGGTAAGATGCACATACCTGTTTTTGTTTCTGAAAACATGGTAGGTCATAAATTAGGTGAGTTTTCTTTGACCCGTACTTTTAGAGGCCATGTGGCTGATAAGAAAGCGAAAAAATAGGAGCCTATGATGAAAGTTTCTGCTATTTTACGCGGCACGCATTTATCAGCACAAAAAGCACGCTTAGTGGCTGATCAAATTCGTGGCTTGCCTGTTGATCAAGCACTAAATCTTTTGGCTTTTAGCCCTAAAAAAGGTGCGGTTGTTATCAAGAAAGTCTTGAATTCTGCTATTGCGAATGCTGAGCATAATGAAGGTGCTGATATTGACGAATTAAAAGTCGCGACTATCACAGTGGATGAAGGTCCTTCTATGAAGCGTTTCATGGCTCGTGCTAAGGGTCGTGGTAATCGTATTATTAAACAGACTTGTCATATTGCTGTGACAGTCGGCGACGAATAAGGAACGGTAATGGGACAGAAGATACATCCAATAGGTTTTCGTCTTTGCGTTACGCGTAACTGGAGTTCCAAATGGTTTGCTAATAGCCACGACTTTGCAGCTACGTTAAACGAAGACATTAAAGTTCGCACATTTCTGAAAAAGAAATTGGCTAACGCATCAGTCAGCAAAATTGTGATTGAGCGTCCAGCTAAGAACGCACGTATTACCATACACAGTGCCCGTCCAGGCATCGTGATTGGTAAAAAAGGCGAAGATATCGAAATCTTAAAAGCGCAGTTGCAAAAAATGATGGCCGTGCCTGTGCACGTCAACATTGAAGAAGTGCGTAAGCCTGAAATTGATGCGCAATTGATCGCAGCTAACATTGCTGGTCAGTTAGAAAAGCGCATCATGTTCCGTCGTGCGATGAAACGTGCTATGCAAAACGCAATGCGTCTTGGTGCTCAAGGTATCAAAATCATGAGCTCTGGTCGTTTGAATGGTGCTGAAATCGCGCGTACAGAATGGTATCGTGAAGGTCGTGTGCCTTTGCATACATTGCGTGCTGATATTGATTATGGGTTTTATGAAGCACTTACTACTTACGGCATTATTGGCGTTAAAGTTTGGGTTTATAAAGGTGATATGTTGGCTCATGGCGAACAAGCTGTTGTTGCGCCTAGCGAACCAGAGAAACGCGTAAGAAAGCCAGGAGCAAAACATGCTACAGCCAGCTAGAAGAAAATACCGCAAAGAACAAAAAGGTCGTAACACGGGTATCGCTACCCGTGGTAACAAAGTCAGCTTTGGCGATTTCGGTTTGAAGGCTTTGGGGCGCGGTCGTTTGACAGCGCGTCAAATTGAAGCGGCTCGCCGTGCGATGACACGTTATATCAAACGTGGTGGTCGTATTTGGATACGCATTTTCCCAGATAAACCTATCTCGGAAAAGCCTGCTGAAGTACGTATGGGTAACGGTAAAGGTAATCCAGAGTATTACGTAGCTGAAATTCAGCCTGGTAAAATGCTTTACGAGATGGATGGTGTTGATGAAGTAATTGCACGTGAGGCTTTCCGTCTTGCCGCTGCTAAATTGCCAATTCAAACTACTTTTGTAACTAGAATGATAGGTGGCTAATGATGAAAGCTAGCGAATTGCGTGCTAAATCCACGGCAGAAGTTAAATTGGAATTGATTGAATTATTGCGTGCTCAGTTCGGCTTGCGTATGCAAGTTGCAACTCAGCAAACCAATAAAACCAGTGAATTGGGCAAGTTGCGTAAAAGTATTGCGCGTGCCCGTACTGTGTTGCGCCAAAATGAACTGAAAGCGGTGAGCAAATGAGCATGACTGAAAATAAAGTTGTTCGCAGCATGATGGGTCGTGTTGTCAGTGACAAAATGGACAAGACTGTTACCGTTTTGGTTGAGCGTAAAGTAAAACACCCAGTATTGGGTAAAGTTATTCGTCGTTCAAAGAAATATCATGCGCATGATCAAAACAATGATTACCATGAAGGCGATATGGTGGTGATAGAAGAAAGTAAACCGTTGTCAAAAACCAAAACTTGGTTGGTTACTAAACTTATATCTAAAGCTGCTGGCGTATAATAGTTGCGCTTTTAGATAAGTGCTGTTATACTCTTTTGCTTTCGTCCTGCTGGAAACAGCATCTGCCCGTACGGGTCCAAAACTAACTGTCTTGACAGGAAACTGGCTCGACGGGTTAAGTTGGAGATTTATTAAATGATACAAATGCAGTCTAGATTAGATGTGGCTGACAATACTGGTGCGCGTTCTGTGATGTGCATCAAAGTATTGGGTGGCTCTAAGCGTCGCTATGCAGGCATCGGTGACATTATTAAAGTTGCTATTAAAGACGCTGCTCCTCGCGGGCGCGTTAAAAAAGGTGACGTTTATAATGCTGTTGTGGTGCGTACGGCTAAAGGTGTTCGTCGTCCTGATGGTTCTTTAGTTAAGTTTGATGGCAATGCTGCGGTATTGTTGAATAACAAATTAGAGCCAATTGGTACGCGCATTTTTGGACCAGTCACCCGCGAATTGCGTACTGAACGGTTTATGAAAATCGTTTCATTAGCGCCAGAAGTGCTATAAGGGGGTTGCGTGAACAAAATACGTAAAGGCGATAACGTGATTGTTATTGCAGGTAAAGATAAAGGTAGGCGCGGTGCTGTATTGGCTGTAAAGAGTGCTACTCATCTCATGGTTGAGGGTGTAAATACAGTCAAGAAACACGTTAAACCTAATCCAGTTAAAGGTGATGCGGGTGGTATTTTGGTTAAGGAAATGCCTATCCAAATTTCTAACATCGCGTTATTTAATTCCGCTACTCAGCGTGCTGATCGCGTTGGTTTTAAGTTTTTGGAAGATGGTCGTAAAGTCCGTATTTTCAAATCTACCAACGAAGTCGTCGATATTTAAGGAATTATAATGGCTCGTTTACAAGAGTTTTATGTCAACACGGTAGTGCCTGAGCTGGTTAAGCAGTTCGGTTATAAGTCTGTGATGGAAGTGCCCGCTATTGATAAAATCACGCTGAATATGGGTGTGGGTGAAGCGGTTGCTGATAAAAAAGTGATGGATCATGCTGTTGGTGATATGCAGAAGATTGCTGGTCAAAAACCTGTTGTGACCAAATCTAAGAAATCAATCGCGGGTTTCAAAATTCGTGATGATTATCCTGTTGGTTGTATGGTTACTTTGCGCCGTGAGCGTATGTTCGAGTTTCTCGATCGTTTGGTAACTGTTGCGATTCCGCGTATTCGTGACTTCCGTGGTTTGTCTGGTAAGTCATTTGATGGTCGCGGTAACTACAACATGGGTGTGCGCGAGCAAATCATATTCCCTGAAATCGAATATGACAAAATCGACGCTTTGCGTGGTATGAACATTACCATTACTACAACTGCGAAAACGGATGCTGAAGCGCGTGCTTTGCTTGCTGCATTTAAGTTTCCATTTAAGAACTGAGGATATCATGGCAAAACTTGCTCTGATTAACCGCGATAAAAAGCGTCGTGCTACGGTAGCAAAATTTGCTGCTAAACGTGCTGAACTGATGGCTACTATTGCGAATGCTGAATTATCCGATGATGTGCGTTTTGAAGCGCGTCTGAAATTACAAAAACTGCCGCGTGACGCAAGTCCTGTGCGTTTGCGTAACCGTTGTGAATTGACGGGTCGTCCACGTGGCGTATTCAGCAAATTTGGTCTGGGTCGCATTAAATTGCGTGAACACGCTATGCGTGGTGAAGTGCCAGGTATGGTTAAGGCCAGCTGGTAAGCGGGAGAGTATCGAATGAGTATGAGTGATCCAATTGCAGATATGCTAACGCGTATCCGCAATGCCCAAAGTGTAGAGAAATCTACCGTTAAAATGCCTAGCTCTAAAGTCAAATTGGCTATTGCTGCAGTTTTGAAAGACGAAGGTTATATAGACGACTTCGCTGTAGATGCTAATAATGGCAAGCCTGAGTTGCAATTAGGTTTGAAGTATTATGCAGGTCGTCCCGTCATAGAGAAAATTGAGCGGGTGAGCCGTCCCGGGTTGCGTATTTATAAAAGCAGCCAGGAACTTCCAAAAGTGATGAATGGACTTGGTATCGCCATTATTTCCACCTCTGGTGGGTTAATGACAGACCGCAAAGCTCGCGCCAATGGTGTGGGTGGCGAAGTTCTTTGCATCGTAGCTTGATGAGGAAATGCAATGTCTCGTGTAGCTAAAAATCCAGTAGCTTTGCCTGCTGGTGTAGAAGTAACAATTAACGCCGCTATGTTGGTAGTTAAAGGTCCATTGGGTATGCTTGAGCAAGCTGCTAATGCTAATGTGATTATTGCCCAAGAAGGCGACACGTTAACATTTGCCCCTGCTGATGATTCTATCCGTGCAAATGCGATGTCAGGTACGATGCGCGCTTTATTAGCGAACATGGTTCAGGGCGTTACTAAAGGCTTTGAGCGTAAGCTCCAGTTGGTTGGTGTTGGTTATCGTGCGCAAGCTGCTGGCGATACACTGAACCTGACTTTGGGCTACTCACATCCTATCGCACATAAAATGCCTGAAGGTATCAAAGTTGAAACGCCTACCCAGACAGAAATCCTGATTAAAGGGATGGATAGACAAAAAGTAGGTCAAGTTGCTGCTGACGTTCGCGCATATCGTAAACCAGAGCCATATAAAGGCAAGGGTGTGCGTTATTCCGATGAAGTGGTTGTGATTAAAGAAACCAAGAAAAAATAAGGTTGAATCATGGATAAGAATACAGCGCGTCTGCGCAGAGCACGCAAAACCCGTGCCCGCATTGCAGATCAAAAGGCTACTCGTTTGGTTGTTTACCGTTCGAATTGCAACATTTACGCACAAATTATTGATGCGACTGGTGGTAAGGTTTTGGCTAGTGCGTCCAGCGTAGAAGTTGAGGTGCGTAAAGAATTGGCGAATGGCGGTAACGTTGCTGCGGCAACTTTAGTCGGCAAGCGTATTGCTGAAAAAGCTAAACAAGCTGGTATCGTTGAAGTTGCTTTCGACCGTTCTGGTTTCCGTTATCATGGTCGCGTTAAAGCCTTGGCTGACGCAGCGCGTGAAAACGGTCTGAACTTCTAATTGGGGTGTACAAATGGCAAAGATAGAAACTAACCAAGAGAGTAGTGACGGTTTACGCGAAAAGATGGTCGCAGTAAATCGCGTTACCAAGGTTGTTAAAGGTGGTCGTATTTTGGGTTTCGCCGCACTGACAGTAGTTGGTGATGGTGACGGTAGTATTGGTATGGGCAAAGGCAAGTCACGTGAAGTGCCTGTTGCTGTGCAAAAAGCGATGGACGAAGCGCGTCGTAAGATGGCTAAAGTCAATTTGAAAAACGGTACTTTGCATCACGCTGTTATCGGTCGTCATGGCGCGGCAGTTGTTTACATGCAGCCTGCTTCTGAAGGTACTGGTATTATCGCTGGTGGTCCTATGCGTGCAGTATTTGAAGTGATGGGTGTACATAACATCCTCGCTAAATGTATAGGCTCAACTAACCCATATAATGTGGTTCGTGCGACTATCAATGGCTTGATGCAAGTTAATACACCATCAGAAATTGCTGCTAAACGTGGCAAATCTGTTGCCGAAATTACGGAGTAAGTGATGACTGCTACTGCTAAAAAAATTAAAGTAACGTTAGTAAAAAGCGTTATTGGTACGAAGCAAGATCACCGTGCTTGTGTTAAAGGCTTGGGTTTGCGTCGCTTAAATCATACCGTTGAAGTGTTGGATACTCCTTCAAATCGCGGCATGATCAACAAAGTTTTTTATCTCGTTAAGTGCGAGGGTTGATATGGAATTAAATAATTTACAGCCTGCACCAGGTAGCAATAAACCATGTCGCCGTGTTGGTCGCGGCATCGGTAGTGGTCTTGGTAAAACTGCAGGTCGTGGTCACAAGGGTCAAAAATCACGTACTGGCGGTTTCCATAAAGTTGGTTTTGAAGGCGGTCAAATGCCTATACAACGCCGCTTGCCTAAGCGTGGTTTCGTTTCACTGACAGCGGGTGATACTGCTGAAGTGTTATTGAGCGTAATCGCTAAATTGCCTGTTGATCAAATTGATATTTTAGTGTTGAAGCAAGCTGGTTTGATTTCAGCACGTGCAAAAACAGCTAAAGTTATCATGACTGGTTCTATTAGTCGTGCAGTTAAACTGCAAGGCATTACTGCTACTAAAGCTGCGCGTGCTGCTATTGAAGCAGCTGGTGGCAGTTTTCAGGAATAAATTTTGGCTGCCAATCAAGCAAAAGTTGGCAATGCCAACAAATTCGGTGATTTGAAGCAAAGACTATTGTTTTTGATCGGTGCGCTGATTGTTTATCGTATTGGCGCACATATCCCCGTGCCTGGTATTGATCCAGTTGCATTGGAGCAGCTTTTCCGTGCGCAGCAAGGTGGTATTCTAGGCATGTTCAACATGTTCTCGGGTGGTGCCTTGTCTCGATTTACGGTATTTGCTTTAGGTATTATGCCGTACATATCAGCTTCTATTATTATGCAGTTGCTAACGGTGGTATCCCCGCAGTTAGAGGCATTGAAAAAAGAAGGTGATGCTGGGCGTAAGAAAATTACTCAATATACGCGCTATGGTACGGTTGCTTTGGCACTGTTTCAGGCATTGGGGATTGCGGTTGCATTGGAATCTCAAGCGGGTTTAGTGATAGATCCTGGTATGTTGTTTCGCGTTACAGCGGTAATGACGCTGGTTGCTGGCACCATGTTCTTAATGTGGCTAGGTGAACAAATTACTGAGCGTGGTATTGGTAACGGCATATCGATGATAATTTTTGCGGGTATTGTTGCGGGTTTGCCACATGCGATAGGCGGTACTTTGGAATTGACTAGCACAGGGGCATTCTCAATACCGTTGGTACTGATGTTGTTTGTTGCGGTGATACTGGTAACGGCATTGGTTGTATTTGTTGAGCGTGGTCAGCGTAAAGTGCTAGTGAATTATGCTAAGCGTCAGGTAGGTAATAAAGTTTACGGTGGTCAAAGCTCGCATTTGCCATTGAAGCTGAATATGGCTGGTGTCATACCACCAATATTTGCTTCTAGTATTATTTTGTTTCCTGCGACGTTGGCTGGTTGGTTCGGTAGTCATGAAAGCATGAGTTGGTTGAAAGATGTGGGCGCGGCATTGTCCCCTGGTCAGCCTATTTATGTGATGCTTTATGCAACAGCGATTATATTCTTTTGTTTTTTCTATACCGCTTTGGTATTTAATCCAAAAGAAACTGCTGATAATTTGAAGAAAAGTGGCGCGTTTGTACCAGGTATTCGTCCTGGTGAGCAAACCTCGAAATACATAGATAAAATCATGACGCGTTTAACGCTGATTGGTGCAATTTATATCACTTTGGTTTGTTTGTTACCTGAGTTTTTGATTGTTAAGTTTAATGTGCCATTTTATTTTGGTGGTACATCACTGTTGATTATTGTTGTTGTTACCATGGATTTCATGGCGCAAGTACAAGCATATGTGATGTCGCAACAATATGAAGGTTTGCTCAAAAAAGCAAATTTCAAAGGCAATGGTTTTGGTTCACGTTAATCGTATGGTGGCTTAAGGATGTCAAAAGAAGATACCATCCAGATGCAGGGTGAAATTTTGGAAACGTTGCCCAATGCAACTTTCAGGGTAAAACTTGAAAATGGGCACGTAGTGCTAGGTCATATTTCTGGCAAGATGCGTATGCACTACATACGTATATTGCCAGGTGATAAAGTAACGGTTGAGCTTACACCTTACGATTTAACCAAAGCTAGGATTACATTCCGAGCCAAGTAAGGTTTCAACCCGTTTAGGCAGTTTTGTTAAGGAGTTGTCATGAGAGTACAGGCATCGGTAAAGAAAATTTGCCGTAAATGTAAAGTAGTTCGCCGTAAAGGTGTTGTTCGTGTGATCTGTGAAGACCCACGTCACAAGCAACGTCAAGGGTAATTGTTTTGATGACGCATTGTGTGTTAAAATTTAACGTTTTGATTCTGGAGTAAGTAGATGGCCCGTATTGCTGGGGTAAACATCCCGAACCACCAACATGCTGAAATTGCATTAACTGCAATTTACGGTATAGGTCGCACCACAGCGCGCATGATTTGTGCGAATGCGGGTGTAAATACAACGACTAAGATTAAAGATCTTACTGATGCTGAGATGGAAACGCTCCGTGAAGGTGTCGCTAAACATACGGTAGAAGGTGATTTGCGTCGTGAAGTTACGATGAACATCAAACGCCTGATGGACATGGGTTGCTACCGTGGTCTGCGTCATCGCCGTGGCTTGCCATTGCGTGGTCAGCGCACTCGTACCAATGCGCGTACACGTAAAGGTCCTAAAAAAGCCGTTCGTGCATCGAAATAAAGGATAAGTAAATGGCTAAAGCTAATATAAGAGTGCGTAAGAAAGTTAAGAAGAACGTTGCTGAAGGTATCGCACACGTTCACGCTTCTTTCAATAACACTATCGTGACGATTACTGACCGTCAAGGCAATGCCTTGTCTTGGGCAACTTCGGGTGGTGCTGGTTTCAAAGGCTCCCGTAAGAGCACGCCTTTTGCTGCACAGATTGCCGCTGAAAATGCAGGTAAATTAGCACAAGAGTGTGGTGTTAAAAACTTGGAAGTGCGTATTAAAGGTCCTGGCCCTGGCCGTGAATCTGCGGTTCGTGCATTAAATAACGCTGGTTTCAAAATCACCAGCATCTCTGACGTGACGCCAGTACCGCACAACGGTTGCCGTCCGCCTAAGAAACGTCGTATCTAAGCAGGAGTTGTAAAGTGGCCAGAAATTTAGATCCAAAATGCCGCCAGTGTCGTCGTGAAGGCGAAAAACTGTTCTTGAAAGCAGAAAAATGCTTTACCGATAAATGTGCTATTGAGCGTCGTCCTTTTCCACCAGGTCAGCACGGTCAAAAGAAAAATACACGTTTATCTGATTATGGTGTTCAGTTGCGTGAAAAACAAAAATTGCGTCGCACATATGGTGTGTTAGAACGTCAATTCCGTGATTTGTATAAAGAAGCGGATCGTCAACGCGGTGTAACAGGTGAAACCCTGTTGCAGTTGCTAGAAGGTCGTCTTGATACAGTGACTTATCGTATGGGTTTCGGCGGCTCACGTGCTGAATCACGCCAAGTTGTTCGCCATAACAGTATTTTGGTGAACGGTAAGCGTGTCAACATTCCATCCTATGCTGTACAGCCTGGTGATGTGATAGAAGTTGCTGAGAAATCTAAACAACAATTGCGTATTAAAGCGGCTTTAGCAGCTGCTGAACAACGTGGTTTCCCTGAGTGGATAGAAGTTAATGCAAAAGATATGAAGGGTACTTATAAAGCGCGTCCGCAACGTGCTGAATTACCTGCAACTATCAATGAGCAACTTATTGTTGAATTGTATTCTAAATAATCCCGAAGCATTGAAGAGGGAAACCGTTTATGCAAAGTAGTACTGCGGATTTATTAAAGCCACGCATTATTGATGTGGAAGCTGTAACCCCTACTCGCGCTCGCGTTATTATGGAGCCGTTTGAGCGTGGTTATGGTCATACTTTAGGCAATTCTTTAAGACGTATTTTATTATCGTCTATGCCTGGTGCAGCACCAACTGAAGTTGCTATCACTGGTGTTTTGCATGAGTATTCCACATTGGAAGGCGTGCAAGAAGATGTGGTCGATATTCTTTTGAATTTGAAAGGTATCGCACTAAAATTAAATGACAGAAGTGAAGTTATACTTAAACTCAGTAAGTCTGAGCAAGGTTTAGTGACAGCGGCTGACATCGAAGTGCCACATGATGTTGAAATTGTGAATCCTGATCATGTTATTGCTCACCTTACCAAAGGTGGCAAGCTGGAGATGGAAATTAAAGTTCAGCAAGGTCGTGGTTATCAACCGGTGTCTGCTCGTCGTCATGCTGATGATGGTCAAACAGTTGGTTCGATTAAAGTTGACTCTTCATTTAGTCCAGTTCGTCGTGTTGCATACGCTGTTGAGAGTGCGCGTGTAGAACAGCGTACTGACTTGGATAAGTTGATATTGGACGTTGAAACCAATGGCACTATCGATCCAGAAGAAGCCGTGCGTTATGCAGCGCGTATTCTGGTTGAGCAATTGGCATTGTTTGCTGACTTGAAAGGTACACCTGTTGCTGCTGAAGCACCTAAAGTACCGCAGGTTGATCCAACTTTATTGCGTCCAGTAGATGATTTAGAGTTGACTGTTCGTTCAGCCAATTGCTTGAAAGCTGAAAATATTTTTTACATCGGTGATTTAATTCAGCGTAGTGAAAATGAATTGTTGAAAACGCCAAATTTAGGCCGTAAATCTTTGAATGAAATTAAAGATGTTTTGGCTTCCAAGGGTCTCAGCTTGGGTATGAAACTCGAAAACTGGCCACCAGTTGGGCTTGAGAAGCCATAATTAAGGATAAGGAATATAACGATGCGTCACCGTCTCGCCAATCGTAAATTAAATCGTACTAGCAGTCACCGTGCTGCTTTGTTGCGTAACTTGACCAATGCTTTATTGCGTCATGAAGTTATCAAAACGACTTTGCCTAAAGCAAAAGAGTTACGTCGTTTTGCTGAACCATTTATCACTTTAGGTAAAAAACCTAGTTTAGCTAATCGTCGTTTAGCCTTCAATCGCTTACGTGACCGTGAAATGGTTGTGAAGCTATTTGATGAGCTAGGTCCACGTTTTGCTACTCGTAATGGTGGTTACTTGCGTATCATGAAATTTGGTTTCCGCAATGGTGATAATGCACCTATGGCGTTAATTGAAATGGTTGACCGCGCGCCTGATGCTGAGTTAGTTGAAGATACGACTGCTTAAGTTTGCATTTGTATCATGAAAAAAGCCGATTTTATCGGCTTTTTTTTTCGTCTAAAATCAGGGGTATTATCGACTAAAGCTGTGTTAGTTTTAGTCGATAATGAATAGTTGATTATAGTGGTTCAAACAGGCTAATCAGTTCGTCGGGGCTGAATGCGCCGACACCGATACCTTCGTCACCGAGTATGCCTTGTGCTAAGGCGCGTTTCTTATCCTGCATTTTGATGATTTTTTCTTCTACCGTACCCACCGTTGTGAGCTTGTAAGCAAACACAGGATTGAGCTGACCGATACGATGGGCACGACCTGTGGCTTGATCTTCTACGGCTGGGTTCCACCAAGGGTCATAATGAATAACCGTGTCTGCGGTGGTTAAATTGAGTCCCACGCCGCCCGCTTTTAGGCTAATCAGAAAGACGGGTACTTCACCATTTTGAAACTGTTGTACGGGTGTCGCACGGTCTTGGGTGTCGCCTGTCAGGCGTACAAATGGAATTTTTAAGCTGTTGAGTTCAGGTTCGATTAAATCTAGCATGGAGGTGAATTGCGAGAATAGCAATATGCGCCGCCCTTCTTCGACCATGTCAGGCAATAATGAAGTGAGCATTTCCAGCTTGGCTGATTGCTGTACGCGATGGGCTGTGGGTAGTTTTAATAGCCTAGGATCACAGCATACTTGGCGTAGTTTCAGCAACGCATCGAGAATAACAATCTGGCTCTTTTTGAAGCCTTTGCTGTCGATTTCGCGGCGTATTTTATCTTGCATGACTGCGCGGACGGATTCATATAAATCACGTTGCGCACCGACTAATTCGCAGCTGCGGATAATGTCAGTTTTCGGTGGTAATTCAGTCACTACTTGCTGTTTAGTACGTCTGAGCATGAACGGTTTAACGCGTTGTGCTAACGCAATACTGCGTTGCTTATCCTCGTGCTTCTCAATTGGATTACGGAATTGGCGTTTGAATGTATCTGCGCTACCTAATAAGCCAGGTAGTAAAAAGTGGAATAGCGACCATAGCTCACCTAAGTGGTTTTCCATAGGCGTGCCTGTGAGCGCTAGACGATGCCGCGCTTGAATCTGATGGACGATTTGAGTAGAAAGTGCTTTAGGATTTTTAATCGCGTGGGCTTCATCTAATATGAGTAAATGGAACGGTTGTGCGGTTAAAAATGCTTTGTCACGCGCTAATAGTGGGTAAGTTGTTAGTACAATGTCATATTGTGTAATGGATTCAAAATGCTGTTTACGGTCTTGCCCATGTAGTAACAGCACTTTCAAATCAGGGGTGAATTTAGCGGCCTCAGCCTGCCAGTTAAACATTAAGCTCGTTGGTGCGATGACTAAGCATGGGCGGTCAGCACGTCCAGACTGTTTTTCGACTAGAATATGCGCCAGCGTTTGCAGCGTTTTGCCTAGTCCCATATCGTCAGCTAATACGCCACCTAGATTGTACTCACGCAAAAACTGCAACCAGTTTAAGCCTTCTTGCTGGTAGCCGCGCAAAGTTGCATTAAGCCCCGTTGGTAAGGGCACGGCAGTAATGCCAGTGAAGTCTTTTAGTTTTTGACCTAAGGCTAATAATCGCTCGCCACCTAGCCAACGTGGGCGCGCATTGGCTTCTAGCTCTGCCAAGCGCGTTGCATGTAGCGCGTTGAGCTCTAGCTTGCCATCGTTGGTTAAGCCGTGCTTACCGTCAAATAGCTCTACTAACACCGACAATATGCCTTGCAAGCGTTGTAATGGGAGTGCCAACATGCGCTTATCTGGCAACATGCAGACTAATTTACGCTTAGGATCGCAATTTGGGTTAGTTAATTCGCGTATTTGTTCTGGGCTATATTGCTGAAATGTTTGCGCCAATATAGGTAACAAGCTGATACGCTCGCCATCGACATCTATACCTAAATCTAGGCTAAACCAATCATTACCCGATGACTCCTCAATATCTGCGCTAAACTCATCGCCGACCTCCGCCACGCTGTAAGGAAATTCATCTGTGACCTCTATCGTCCAGCCTAGCTCACGTAAGCGCGGCACGTCTTCTATCATAAAATCCAGCCAGTCAGACGGCTGGCGTAAACTCAATGCTGTGGATTGATCTTTGGTCAAAGCGAGGGCGGGGAAGAGCAATTCAACGCGGGATAAGTCAGTATGCGTCATGATGGTGTTGATAAAATCCGCCTCTTGCTGCAAGTCACGTTGTGTGGTGTAGCGGGTATTATCTTTGCGGCGGCTGATGCTCAGGTTGGTCACGTAATCAAGCACACGGATACCGTGATATTCAAACGCAATTTGAGCCGATGCCAGTAAACTCACGCTGGCATCGTCACGTCGTTTCCAGTGATCATTGAGATTAACTGCGATTTCTTGCAGTATTAAAATCGGATTAGGCGGTACTCTATCTAAATACTGTGTCGTTAGCGATTGCGGCTCAGGTAAGCTCACCTCAGGTAAACGTTGCTTCAGCGTTTCGGTAACCTCAGTCATAATTTCGCTAGGTATCGCGGGAGAATTGACTAAGATGCTGGCCAAATGGTCAGGTATGCCCGTCACTAATGCGCCGCATTGCATCGTTTGCGTGTTTAACCACCAAGGCGGGGTGGTCGGTAATACTATTTCGTCAGCATCTAGCGGCACGCTTAATTGCTGATTACCGTCTTCATCGGCAATCCAGCTTAGTTCGCATACCCGCGTTTCACCCAGTGTTAATACAGGTGCTTCGCTATCTTGCCAGCAGGCACGGGCACTGGCTATGAGGTCTTGGAGTAGATCGCCGCTGTTTGCACCCATGATTTTAGGGTCTGACTGCGATAGCGGATTGGCTTGGAATATACGTGCGCAGAGCTTACGGTCTAATTCACTGGCGACACTACCGCCACGCCCCAATGCGACTTCTAAAAACTGCGTATAGCGCATGGCTTTGCCAAAGCCACCATCTTTTTTCAAGCGCGAACGCATTAAACGCACCGTTAATCCGCTACCGTAAAGCGCAGGGGAGAGCACGTAAATTAGCCGATATGCTTCGCTAGGCGGATATTCTGGTGCGGCGATTTCGGCTAGTACATCATCAATTTGCGCCAACCAACTTTGTGCAGTGTGTGTGGGTTTTTTGCTGGGCATTAAAGTCTTGACCAGCTGTGGATTAGTTTCCGTCTGCGCTTGCTTGGGCGGCGTGTGTAGTGCATGTATGAGCACAGCGATAACGTGCTTGCAATTACGTCCTATTGGGCAATCACATGCGCCGTCGATAACCAGTTTGCCATTGCGCATTTGTAAGCTGATGCGCTGATGGTACGGTAACGCTTGGCTACCTTGAACTTCGGCGAGGAGCAAATTGGTGTTGCCGTCAAAACTTGCGTGCAAAACATTGCGTTGCTCATAAATGCTCAGTCCGCGATCAAAAAAGATACTCGGGAAGGTTTTTTTAATATCGGCAAGTGTATATTGAATGTGCATTGGTAAATTAACTAAGTAAGGGTAGGAGATAGCGACCTGTGTGGCTATCAGGGTGATGAGCAATGTGTTCTGGCGTGCCGCTGGCGACGATATAACCACCGCCGTCACCGCCTTCCGGGCCGATGTCTATGACCCAGTCAGCGGTTTTAATGACATCTAAATTATGTTCGATAATAACCACCGTATTACCTTGATTGGCGAGTTTGTGTATCACTTTGAGCAGCAAATCTATATCGGCGAAATGTAGCCCAGTGGTTGGCTCGTCCAGAATATATAAAGTGCGCCCTGTGTCACGTTTAGATAGCTCTAGTGACAATTTAACGCGTTGCGCCTCGCCGCCTGAGAGCGTGGTAGCGGCTTGTCCCAGTTGGATATAGCCTAAACCGACATCCAGCAAGGTGCTTAATTTACGCGCAACCACGGGCACAGCATGGAAAAATTCATGCGCATCTTCCACCGTCATAGCCAGCACGTCGGCGATAGTCTTGCCTTTGTAATTGACTTCCAGCGTTTCGCGGTTATAACGCTTACCGTGGCACACGTCGCAAGGTACATAGACATCGGGCAAAAAGTGCATTTCAACCTTAATCACGCCGTCACCTTGGCACGCCTCGCAACGCCCACCTTTGACGTTAAACGAAAATCGCCCAGGACCATAGCCGCGTTCGCGTGCTGTAGGTACGCCTGCGAATAGCTCGCGGATAGGCGTAAACAGCCCCGTATAAGTCGCAGGATTAGAGCGCGGTGTGCGACCGATAGGGCTTTGATCAACGTTAATTACTTTATCAAATAAAGCCAGCCCGTCGATATGATCATGCGGCGCAGGTTCGGCTGACGAGCCATATAAATGCCGCGCCATAGCCGCGTACAGCGTGTCGTTAATCAAAGTGGATTTGCCCGAACCTGATACACCCGTGACGCACACTAACAAACCTGCAGGTAAAGTGAGCGTCACGTTTTTGAGATTGTTTCCCGTAGCGTTAGTAAGCACTAACTGACGTGTGCTATCAACCGCGCGGCGTTGTGTCGGCAAGGCAATACAGCGTCGCCCAGATAAATAAGCCGCAGTGAGTGAATCGGGATGCTGCATCAGTTGCGCTGGCGTGCCGCTGGCAACCACATACCCGCCGTGTACGCCCGCACCTGGTCCCATATCGACGACGTAATCCGCCATGCGTATGGCATCTTCGTCATGCTCAACCACAATGACGCTGTTGCCTAAATCACGTAAGCGCCGCAAGGTCGCTAATAATCTATCATTATCGCGCTGGTGCAAGCCTATGGACGGCTCATCGAGTACGTACATTACCCCCGTTAGCCCAGAACCTATCTGCGAAGCCAAACGTATGCGTTGCGCCTCGCCGCCTGATAAGGTTTCGGCGGAACGGTCTAATGACAGATACTCTAGCCCAACGTTATTCAAAAACTGTAAACGCGCGGCGATTTCTTGAATGATGCGTTCGGCAATCGCTTGTTTATTGCCCGCTAATTGTAGATGAGTGAAAAATGTGAGTGCTTGCTTTAGCGGCAAGGCTGATAATTCGTATAGTGTTTTGTCTGCAACATACACATACCGTGCTTCACGTCGTAGTCGTGTGCCATTGCAACTGGGGCAAGGTTGGTTATTCAAATACTTAGCCAATTCCTCACGTATCGTTTGCGAATCGGTTTCCTTGTAACGGCGTGCCAAGGTGTTTAATATGCCCTCAAACGCGTGCAATTTGGGGCGACGCTCGCCAGGATAGGTAAATGCGATTTGTTCTTTACCGCTACCTGAAAGAATAATGCTTTTAACCGCATCAGGCAGTTGTTCAAATGGCGTATCCAAATCAAAGCCATAATGCAACGCGAGGCTTTGTAGCATCTGAAAGTAAAACGGATTGCGCTTATCCCAACCCTTGATTGCCCCTGCGGCTAAAGACAAATGCGGAAAAGCCACCACGCGCTTGGCATCAAAAAACTGTATCACGCCTAAACCATCACACTTAGGGCACGCGCCTGCTGGATTGTTGAAGGAAAATAAACGCGGCTCCAATTCAGTTAATGAGTAATCGCAAACAGGGCAGGCGTAACGCGCAGAAAACAAAGTTTCTGCACTCGTGTCCATATCCACCACCAACGCCCGACCTTCTGCGTGACGTAATGCGGTTTCAAATGATTCGGCTAAACGTTGTTTAATATCAGCGCGAACTTTGAGCCTATCGACCACCACCGCCAGGGTATGTTTTTTATTTTTATCCAGCTTCGGCAGTTCGTCCATCTCATAAACATTGCCATCAATACGCACCCGTACAAAACCTTGCGCCCGCAGTTCATTCAGTAAATCGACGTGCTCACCTTTCCTGTCGTTGATAATCGGTGCGAGTATCATCAGCTTAGTATCTTCAGGCAAGGCTAATACATGATCCACCATTTGCGATACCGTTTGCGCGGTCAGCGGAATATGGTGGTCAGGGCAGTGCGGCTCGCCCACACGGGCAAACAGCAGGCGTAGATAATCGTGAATTTCCGTCACCGTGCCCACGGTCGAGCGTGGATTATGGCTAGTGGCTTTTTGTTCTATCGAAATCGCAGGTGATAAACCCTCAATAGAATCCACATCGGGTTTTTCCATCAACTGCAAAAATTGTCGCGCGTAAGCCGACAATGATTCGACATACCGACGCTGACCCTCAGCGTATAGCGTATCAAAAGCCAATGAAGACTTACCTGAGCCCGATAAACCCGTAATCACCACCAATTGATTGCGCGGTAAATCGAGTTGTATATTCTTCAGATTATGCGTTCGTGCGCCGCGTATGCGGATATTATCCATGCCTGTCATACTCTAGAAAGGGCTAACCTGTTAATATACCTTTTTTTACTCATGTTCCCAAGCAATGAATAACGCAGAGAGTAATACTGACAAGATGAATGCCAGCGAAATCCGTGCCAGCGTAGGTTTGGCAAGTATTTTTGGTTTACGTATGCTGGGCATGTTTCTGATTTTGCCCGTCTTCGCTTTGTACGCACAACACCTGCCAGGCGGCGATAACCATACCATGATAGGGCTGGCACTCGGTGCTTACGGCTTAACGCAAGCCATGTTGCAATTGCCTTTTGGCATGGCATCCGACAAATACGGTCGCAAGCGCGTGATTTACATAGGCTTGATATTATTCGCCATCGGTAGCTTTGTTGCCGCCAGTGCCACCAGCATAGAAACCATCATCATCGGTCGCGTGATACAAGGTGCTGGGGCTATATCTGCTGCAGTGACCGCATTATTAGCCGACTCCACCCGCGAAGAGCACCGCACCCATGCCATGGCGATGATAGGCGGCACGATAGGCGTGACCTTTGCCGCATCATTGGTACTGGGACCTGCGTTATACCAATACATCGGGATGCACGGTATTTTTCTGCTCACCGCCGTCTTATCATTAACGGCAATGGCAGTGGTGAAATGGTATATTCCCGACCCTATACATAGCCAATTCCATTTAGATGCCGAAGCCAGCCCTGCTAAATTAGGCGAAGTATTGCGCAATACCCAATTGTTACGTTTGAATTTCGGCATATTTGCCCTCCACGCCGCGCAAATGGCGATGTTTGTCGTGATACCATTTGCCTTGAGCACGACGGGTAATTTAGATATTAACCATCATTGGGAAGTGTATTTACCCGTGGTCGTCATTGCTTTTGCCGTCATGATACCTGCTATTATCTATGGCGAGAAAAAAGCCAAACTCAAACAGGTTTTTGTTGCCGCAGTCGGCTTAATGCTGGCGGCGCAGTTAGGCATGGCGGCGAGTATTGCCCACTTTTGGGGCATCGTTGCCGCATTATTGGCTTATTTTATTGCGTTTAATGTGTTGGAAGCAACCTTGCCATCGTTAATTTCAAAAATCGCGCCAGTTGGTTCGAAAGGAACAGCCATAGGCGTTTATAATACCTCGCAGTCTATAGGCTTGTTTGTAGGTGGATTGCTGGGCGGCTGGTTATCGCAACACTACGGCTATTCTGCCGTTTTTGTATTTAGCGCAGGTCTAATGGTATTGTGGCTAATCGCCGCATTAGGTATGCGCCCACCGCCTGCAGTGAAAACCCGCTTATTCCACATAGGCACAATATCAGCACCCCAAGCTGAATTATTGCATCAAAAATTACGCGCTATTCAAGGCGTATATGAATCCACGGTGGTTGCCGCAGAAGGCATCGCCATTATGAAAGTCGCCCAAAAAGGTTGGGATGAAGCGACTGCGACCAAATTGATAAAGGAGAGCAAACATGGCATCAGTAAATAAAGTAATTTTAGTAGGCAACATTGGCAAAGACCCAGAAATCCGCTACATGCCCAGCGGTGACGCAATGGTGAATCTGACTTTAGCCACAACCGATAACTGGAAAGATAAAAACGGCGAAAAACAAGAACGCACCGAATGGCATCGTGTTGCGATATTCGGTAAGCTCGCAGAAATTGCAGGACAGTATTTGAAAAAAGGCTCACAAGTTTATTTTGAAGGTAGCCTAAAAACCCGCAAATGGACGAATAAAGAAGGTCACGACCAATACACCACCGAAATCATCGCCGACAAAATGCAAATGCTAGGCGGACGTAGCGGCGCAAGCTCAACCAGCATGGACGATGGCGGCTATCCAGAAAGCCGCCCAGCACGCCCAGCCCCGGCCGCACAAAACAACGCACCCGCTAAATCCAACAGCCCTAGCTTTGAAGATATGGATGATGATATTCCGTTCTGACGCATACCTAAGGACGCGCTGATTTATTCGGTTTCGTCTTTCCCACCTTCGCGGGGATGACAAATAAATCAGTGTTTCCCTAAGTTAAAAGTGTAAACTCAAAACCTCTATGCCTTTTGACATAGAGGTTTTTAGGTTGAATGGTTGTAACTTGTAAAGCAGATAAAATCAGGAAAAACACCATGACCAGCACCCAGCAACGCGCCGCACTACAAAGCCAGATATGGAAAATCGCCAACGATGTCCGAGGCGCAGTCGATGGCTGGGATTTCAAGCAGTATGTACTCGGCACACTATTTTATCGCTTTATCAGTGAAAACTTCGCCAGCTACATAGAAGGCGGTGACGACAGCATTAGCTACGCCGAGCTGCCTGATAGCGTGATTACGCCCGAAATCAAAGACGATGCCATTAAAACCAAGGGCTATTTCATCTACCCCAGCCAGTTGTTTGCCACTATCGCCGCCAGTGCCAACACCAATGAGCACCTAAACACCGATCTCGCCGCCGTCTTTGCCGCCATTGAAAGCTCCGCCAACGGCTACCCGTCAGAGCGCGACATCAAAGGTCTGTTTGCCGATTTTGACACCACCAGCAACCGCTTAGGCAACACCGTAATCGACAAAAACACCCGCCTAGCCGCCGTGCTCAAAGGCGTGGCAGGGCTGGAATTTGGCGACTTTGAAGGCAACCACATCGACCTGTTTGGCGATGCCTACGAATTTCTCATCTCCAACTACGCCGCCAACGCCGGCAAATCGGGTGGCGAATTTTTCACCCCGCAACACGTTTCCAAGCTCATTGCCCAACTGGCCATGCACAAGCAAACCAGCGTCAACAAAATTTATGACCCGGCCTGTGGCTCGGGCTCGCTGTTGCTGCAAGCCAAAAAGCACTTTGACGCGCACATTATTGAAGACGGTTTTTTCGGGCAAGAAATCAACCACACCACCTATAATTTGGCGCGGATGAACATGTTCTTGCACAACATCAACTACGACAAGTTCAACGTCCAGCTCGGCAACACCCTGATAGCCCCGCACTTTCTTGATGCCAAACCCTTTGACGCCATCGTCTCCAACCCGCCGTATTCAGTGAAGTGGATAGGCTCAGACGACCCCACCTTAATCAACGACGAACGCTTTGCCCCCGCCGGCGTGTTAGCACCCAAATCCAAAGCCGACTTTGCCTTTGTGCTGCATGCCTTGAGTTACTTATCCGCCAAAGGTCGCGCCGCCATCGTTTGCTTTCCCGGTATTTTTTACCGTGGCGGTGCCGAGCAAAAAATCCGCCAGTATCTGGTCGATAACAACTACGTCGAAACCATCATCTCACTCGCGCCCAACTTGTTTTTTGGCACCAGCATTGCCGTGACGATACTGGTGCTCTCCAAACACAAAACCGACACCACCACCCAGTTTATTGATGCCAGTGCCCTGTTCAAAAAAGAAACCAATAACAACACCCTCACCAACGCGCACATCGAACACATCATGCACGTGTTCGATAACAAAGCGGATGTTGAGCACTTTGCCAAATCGGTGAGCTTTGATGCTGTTGCCGCCAACGATTACAACCTCTCTGTGAGCAGCTACGTCGAAGCCAAAGACAACCGCGAAGTCACCGATATAACTGCACTGAATGCCGAACTGAAAATCACCGTCGCCAGAATCGACCAGCTTCGAAGAGATATTGATGCCATCGTGGCGGAGATTGAAGGCGAGGAGCTGAACGAAACAGCAACTATCAACCATCAGTTGACAGTTCAAAACGAAGGGGAAAACGCATGATTTTAGAAAACAAACTAGGCATCACCGATCAAATCGAACTCGCCCGCTTTGAGGAAAAAATCAGCAAACAAAAAGCCAAACAACTTTTTGATTCTGGCGATATTCACAAGGTAGAGGTGGGGAAATTCGCCGGACTTGCGTTTATTCATGCCTATTTGTTTGAAGATATATATGACTTTGCAGGCAAAATTCGCGACGTGAATATTGCCAAAGGTACAACCGCTTTTGCGCGGGTAATGTATCTTGAAACATCGCTAAAACATATCGACACCATGCCCCAAAGCACTTTTGATAAAATCATCGAAAAATATGTCGAGATGAATGTTGCACATCCGTTCCGCGAAGGCAATGGCCGCGCCACCCGCATTTGGCTGGATCTGATGTTGAAAAAAGAAATTCAACAGGTAGTGGATTGGAACCAGGTCGATAAAGAGGACTATCTATCTGCCATGCAACGCAGTGTGGCGAAAGACCTTGAAATCAAAGCCCTGCTCAACCTAGCCCTCACCGACCAGATTGAAGACCGTGCATTGTTTATGAAGGGCATTGATGTCAGCTATTACTACGAAGGCTATAGCGAATTCAAGACTGAGGAGCTGTAGGCATGAGCAACATGAACTTCATCGAAAAGCTGCTGGATGGCGTTGAGGTGGAATGGAAACCTTTAGATCAAGTGGCAAAAATAAAACATGGAAAAGACTGGAAAGGTTTAGATGCAGGCGACGTCCCAGTTTATGGCTCGGGTGGCATCATGGAATATGTTGATACATATTCATACAACAAGCCAACGGTTTTGATTCCTCGTAAAGGCTCTATTACAAATATTTTCTACGTCGAAAAGCCGTTTTGGAATGTTGACACCATTTTCTACACGGAAATCGATACTTCGAAGATTATTCCAAAATATCTTTATCATTTTATTAAAACCATTGATCTAATGTCTTTAGATGCGGGATCGGGAAGACCTAGCCTGACTCAAGCGATTTTGAACAAAATCCTAATCCCCATCCCATGCCCTGAAAACCCAGAAAAATCGCTAACAATCCAAGCCGAAATCGTTCGCATTTTGGACACCTTCACTGAGCTGACTGCCGAGCTGACCGCCGAGCTGACCGCCCGCAAAAAACAATACAACGACTACCGCGACCAGTTGCTCAGTTTTGAAGATGGGGGAGTGGAGTGGAAGACGTTGGGGGAGCTATGCAGTATTAACGTAGGGCAAGCACCAGCCGGTAATGAAATAGGCGAATATCCATTTGTGAATGCAGGAACAACGCCATCAGGTTATGTTCCTGCCTACAATACGGAGCCGGACACAATTACAACGCCTTCGCGTGGACAGGGCGGTATTGGATATGTGGGTTATCAAACATCTCGTTTCTGGTGTGGACCGCTTTGCTACAGAATCCGCAGTACGACTGAAATAATTACAACTCGCTTTCTATACCATGTCATGGCCAATGCCACGAAGGACATAGTGGGGCTTGCAAATATGACAGGAGTTCCGGCATTAAATAAAAAGGAATTAGTCGGATTTCCAGTACCGACTCCTCCCCCTGATGAACAAGCCCGCATCGTTGCCATCCTCGACAAATTTGACGCGCTGACTAACTCTCTCACCGAAGGTTTGCCGCGTGAGATTGCCTTGCGCCAACAGCAGTATGCTTATTACCGCGATTTGCTGTTTGCATTTCCGAAAGATGAAGGAACCACAGATGAACGCAGATGAACACAGATTCGATTCGTTAAATTTGATTTCGGAAAAAATTATTGGCTGTGCGTTTACTGTATCAAACTTACTTGGTGCGGGTTTTCTTGAAAAAGTGTACCAAAACGCTTTGGTAATAGAGCTATTGAACACAGGGCTTGAGGTAGAAAAAGAAAAGGCGATTACGATTACTTACAAAGGAAGCATAGTCGGTGAGTATTTCGCCGACATTTTAGTCAATAGGGAAATAATCATCGAAACCAAAGCAGTACAGTCCCTCAATGAAATACACCAGGCGCAACTATTAAACTATCTGAAAGCCACCCAGCTACCCCTAGGTTTGCTCATCAATTTTGGCACCCCTAAAGTTCAAATCAAAAGAATGTTAAATAGTAAATAATGACCAATCCTAACCCCATCTGTGTGTATCCGTGTTCATCTGTGGTTAAATTAAAATAGGTTTGCCCATCAAATCTGTGTGTATCCGTGTTCATCTGTGGTTAAATTAAAATAGGTTTGCTCATCAATCATCTGTGGTTAAAAAAGGAAATAAATGACTAACTACACCCCCATCGCCGATTTGTTGCTCCGCTTCCCTAAGCCACAAGAGGTTGTTTAACGTGGCTTATACACCGCCTTTTAACATTACCAGCGAGATCGTCAATCTGGTCGCCGACATTAGCCAGCAGGTGGGCAGGCTGGATGCCAGTGCGTTAAATAGCTCGCCGCAGTTGCGCAAACAAAACCGCATTAAAACCATCACTGGCACGCTGGCAATTGAAGGCAATACCTTAACCGAGGCGCAGATTACGGCGATTGTGGAGGGTAAAGCGGTGTTGGGGGATGTACGCGAGCTGGCCGAGGTGCAAGGCGCGATTGCGGCTTATGAGGCTTTGCCTAGCTTGAAGCCTGACAATATCGGTGACTTGCTTGCCGCCCACGGGTTCATGATGTCGGGCATTTTGATGAATGCGGGTGCGTTTCGTAGCCAAGCTGTCGGCATTCATAAAGGCAATGTGGTGCATCATGTTGCCCCGCCAGCGCATCAGGTGTCGGGCTTGATGGCTGAGCTGATGCAGTGGTTGACGCAATCACGCGATCATCCGTTAATCACCAGCAGTGTGTTTCATTATGAATTTGAGTTTATCCACCCATTTAGCGATGGCAATGGTCGTATGGGGCGCTTATGGCAAACCTTGATTTTATCGAAGTGGCATCCGCTGTTTTTGTCCTTGCCGCTGGAGAGCGTGATTAAAGATTATCAAGCGCAGTATTACCAAGCCTTGGAGCAGGCTGACCAGCAGGCCGATAGCACGCCGTTTGTGCATTTTATGCTCTCAGTCATAGCCGAAACCTTGGCACAAAACGCCCCTGTAAACGCCCCTGTAAACGCCCCTGTAAACGCGCTGGTGGATGTTACAGGGCTGAAAACAGCGGATGCACTCGTCGCTTTACTGACCGCTAACCCACAGCTGACGCGCCAGCAACTAGCCGATACCTTAGGCAAAGACTTGCGCACCATTGGTCGCGCTATCGCTAAATTACAGCGCATGGACACTATCAAACGCATAGGCTCGGATAAAACTGGCCACTGGGAAATTATCAATGACTGACTACACAACCATTGCCGAATCAAACAATTTCATTGTGCTGGATAAATACGCCAAGGCATGGCAGGTGAGCGAAACCTACCAAAGCGAAGATGCGCTGGAGCGCGAGTTTATTCAGGATTTGCAGAATCAGGGCTATGACTATGTGCCCGATTTGAATACGCCCGAGAAGTTGCTCGCCAATGTGCGTGTGCAACTGCAAATACTCAATAACGTGCAGTTTCTTGACGGCGAATGGCGGCGTTTTGTCGAAACCTATTTAGACAAACCCAGCGATGGCATTATCGAAAAAACCCGCAAGATTCATGACGACTACATCCACGACTTTACCTTCGATGATGGTCGCATCCAAAACATTTACCTGCTGGAAAAAAAGAATATTGCTCGCAATAAAGTGCAGGTGATCAAGCAGTTTGAGCAGACGGGCAGCCATGCCAACCGCTACGATGTGACTATTCTGGTTAATGGCTTGCCGCTGGTGCAAGTGGAGTTAAAAAAGCGCGGCGTGGCGATTCGTGAAGCCTTTAATCAGGTGCACCGCTACAGCAAAGAGAGCTTTAACAGCACCCATTCCCTGTTCAAGTATTTGCAACTGTTTGTCATTTCCAACGGTACGGATAGCCGTTATTTTGCCAACACCGCCCAGCGCAACAAAAATAGCTTTGATTTCACCATGAACTGGGCGCAGGCGGATAACAGCTTAATCCGCGACCTGAAAGACTTTACTGCCACCTTCTTTCAAAAACACACCTTACTCAATGTGCTACTGCATTACTCGGTGTTTGATGTGAGCGATACTTTGCTGGTGATGCGCCCCTACCAGATTGCCGCCACCGAGCGAATTTTGTGGAAAATAAAATGTGCCTATCAAGCCAAAAGCTGGAGTGCTCTTGAGGCAGGCGGTTTTATTTGGCACACCACAGGTTCGGGCAAGACGCTAACCAGTTTCAAAGTGGCGCGTTTGGCGACAGGGCTGGAATTTGTCGATAAGGTATTTTTTGTAGTGGATAGGAAAGACCTGGATTACCAGACCATGAAGGAATATCAGCGTTTTTCATCCGATAGCGTCAATGGCTCCAACAGCACCGCCGGCCTCAAGGAGAATATAGATAAGGACGACAACAAGATTATCGTTACCACTATTCAAAAGCTGAACAACCTGATGAAAGGCGAGGCCGACTTGCCCATCTACGGCAAGCAGGTGGTGTTTATTTTTGATGAGTGCCACCGCAGCCAGTTTGGCGAAGCACAGAAAAATCTGAAGAAAAAATTCAAGAAGTTTTATCAGTTTGGCTTTACGGGTACGCCCATCTTTCCGCAGAACGCGCTGGGTAGCGATACCACCGCCAGCGTGTTTGGGCGTGAATTGCATTCGTATGTGATTACCGATGCCATTCGTGATGAAAAGGTGCTCAAGTTCAAGGTCGATTACAACGATGTGCGCCCGCAGTTCAAAGCCATTGAAACCGAGCAGGACGAGAAAAAGCTCAGCGCGGCGGAGAACAAGCAAGCCTTGTTGCACCCCGACCGTATTCGGGAGATTAGCCAGTATATTCTGAATAACTTTCGGCAAAAAACCCATCGCCTACACGCGGGGGCGAAAGGTTTTAATGCCATGTTTGCCGTGAGCAGCGTGGATGCCGCCAAGCTGTATTATGAGTCGTTCAAGGATTTGCAAAAAGCCAGTGATAAGCCGTTGAAAGTCGCCACTATCTTCTCGTTCGCCGCCAACGAGGATCAGGAGGCGATAGGCGACATTCAGGACGAGAGCTTTGATGTTTCCGCTATGAACAGCAGCGCAAAAGAGTTTTTGAGCGCGGCCATTGCTGACTATAACGCGCTGTTCAAAACCAATTTTGGCGTGGATAGCCAAGGCTTTCAGAACTATTACCGCGATCTGGCGTTACGCGTTAAAGCCAAAGAAATTGACCTGCTCATCGTGGTCGGCATGTTTTTAACAGGCTTTGATGCGCCGACGCTGAACACCTTGTTTGTCGATAAAAACTTGCGTTATCATGGTTTGATGCAGGCCTATTCGCGCACCAACCGTATTTATGATGCGACTAAAACATTCGGCAATATCGTCACCTTCCGCGATCTGGAACAAGCCACAATTGATGCCATTACCCTGTTTGGCGATAAAAACACCAAGAACGTGGTACTGGAAAAAAGCTACAAAGAATACATGGAAGGCTTTGCCGATTTGGTGACAGGTGAAGCGCGGCGTGGCTTTGTGGATGTGGTCGCTGAGTTGGAGCAACGCTTTCCTGACCCCACCGCCATAGAAAAAGAGGCCGACAAAAAAGCCTTTGCGAAACTGTTCGGCGAGTATTTGCGCGTTGAGAACGTACTGCAAAACTACGATGAGTTTGCCGCGCTACACGCCTTGCAAAACCTTGATATGAATGACTTGGCGGCGGTTGAGGCATTTAAGGTACAGCATTATTTAGGCGATGAAGCACTGGCTGAGTTGCAAGCGATTAAGATACCCTCGATACGCAAAATTCAGGACTACCGCTCCAGCTACAACGATATTCGCGATTGGTTGCGTCGGGAAAAATCTTCCGCTGAAAAAGATAAATCCACCGTTGATTGGGATGACGTGGTGTTTGAGGTGGATTTGCTCAAATCGCAAGAGATCAACCTGGACTACATTCTGGAATTGATTTTTGAGAACAATAAAAAGGTCAAGGACAAAGCCACGCTGGTTGAAGATGTACGTCGGGTGATTCGTACCAGCTTGGGTAACCGCGCCAAAGAGGGGCTACTGGTCGATTTTATTAACCAAACCGACCTGGATCAGATTGGCGATAAGGCCAGTGTGATTGATGCCTTCTTCACCTTTGCACAAGCAGAACAACAGCGTGAGGCACAAGAGCTGATTAACACCGAGAACCTGAATGCAGAGGCGGCCAGACGCTACATCACTACCTCGCTGAAACGCGAATTTGCCAGTGACAATGGCACTGAGCTTAACGCCGTTTTGCCCAAGATGAGCCCACTTAACCCGCAATACCTGAGCAAAAAGCAAAGCGTGTTCCAGAAAATTGCAGCCTTTGTGGAGAAGTTCAAAGGCGTGGGTGGACAGCTCTAATGGGGGTATGTGATTTGTAGTGAGTAATGCGATAAAACACGTAGAGACCTTTGTATGATTATTGCTCTTGCTGCATCGTGCAAAGGTCTCGTTTACATATCTATTGATATGCACAATCGTCCTGAGATGTAGTTAGCTTAAATTTGTAAAAAACCCCCATTAACTGATTTAGTTAATGGGGGTTTTTCGTCTAGGGAATGCTTTTATGTTGTGTCAACTATACCTACATAGGCTCACAAAGTGATGATGTATGTAGATAATAAACAATCGTAAATCTATATGGTAAATATGTTTAACTTTTATTAAGTGGGTGTCTCTTGCACAATGGTTTCAACCGTCGGAACCAAAATGGCGGTTCCAACATCATTTTTCAACAATAGTGCTAGGAGAGTAAACATGGCCGCAAAAAAGTATGAGGCAGGTGTTAAAGAATATCGGCAGACCTACTGGATGCCGGAGTACGTACCTTTGGATACAGACATTCTTGCTTGCTTCAAGATCACCCCTCAAGCAGGTGTGGATCGTGAAGAAGCAGCAGCAGCGGTAGCCGCTGAATCTTCCACCGGAACTTGGACTACGGTTTGGACCGATCTGTTGACCGATCTGGATTACTACAAGGGTCGCGCATATCGTATAGAAGACGTGCCTGGTGATGACACTTGTTTCTATGCCTTCATCGCCTACCCTATCGATTTATTTGAAGAGGGTTCGGTTGTTAATATCTTGACCTCGCTGGTTGGTAACGTATTCGGCTTTAAGGCTATTCGTGCCTTGCGTCTTGAGGATATTCGCTTCTCGCTCGCCTACGTGAAATCTTGTGGCGGTCCTCCTCAAGGTATCCAAGTTGAACGCGACATCATGAACAAGTATGGTCGTCCGATGCTGGGTTGCACCATCAAGCCTAAATTAGGTTTGTCTGCTAAAAACTACGGTCGTGCTGTTTACGAGTGCTTGCGTGGTGGTTTGGATTTCACTAAAGATGATGAAAACGTCAACAGCCAACCATTCATGCGCTGGCGTGATCGTTTCTTGTTTGTGCAAGATGCAACTTTGGCGGCTCAAGCTGAAACAGGTGAGCGTAAAGGTCACTATCTGAACGTGACTGCACCAACACCAGAAATGATGTACGAACGTGCTGAATTCGCTAAAGAAATCGGCGCACCTATCATCATGCACGATTACTTGACTGGTGGTTTGACTGCTAATACAGGTCTGGCTAACTGGTGTCGTAAGAACGGTATGTTGTTGCACATTCACCGTGCTATGCACGCTGTGCTTGATCGTAACCCGCACCACGGTATTCACTTCCGCGTACTGACTAAGATTCTACGTTTGTCGGGTGGTGATCACCTGCACTCAGGTACGGTGGTTGGTAAGTTGGAAGGCGACCGTGCTGCGACCTTGGGCTGGATTGACTTGATGCGTGAGTCATTCATACCTGAAGACCGTTCACGCGGCATTATGTTTGATCAAGACTGGGGTTCTATGCCTGGTGTGATTCCAGTTGCTTCTGGTGGTATCCACGTTTGGCATATGCCAGCACTGGTTAACATCTTTGGTGATGATTCAGTGTTGCAATTCGGTGGCGGTACATTAGGTCACCCATGGGGCAATGCGGCTGGTGCTGCAGCGAACCGTGTAGCGTTGGAAGCTTGTGTGGAAGCGCGTAACGAAGGTCGTGAACTGGAACGCGAAGGTAAAGAGATTCTTACCAATGCAGCCAAAGATAGTCCAGAACTGAAAATCGCTATGGAAACATGGAAAGAAATCAAGTTTGAATTCGATACCGTGGACAAGCTAGACGTGGTGAACCGTTAATTTTAAGGTCAAATTTAACCTTAAATATGTAAATTAAAACTTGCACTGTACTGGCTGAAATAGCTTGTGCAGTGGCTAAAGGAAAGGAACGGAAATGGCTGAAATTCAAGATTACAAATCAACTCCCAAATACGAAACCTTCTCGTATTTACCGGCGATGACGCCAGATAAAATGCGCCGTCAGATCGCTTACTTGATAAGCCAAGGGTGGAACCCTGGCATAGAACACGTCGAACCAGCGCGTGCTGACGTGTACTACTGGTACATGTGGAAGTTGCCAATGTTTGGTGAACAATCTGTTGATGTCGTTATTGCTGAACTGGAAGCGTGTCATCGCGCGCATCCAAATAATCACGTGCGCTTGATTGGGTACGATAATTATTCTCAGAGTCAGGGTAGCTCCTTTGTGGTGTTTCGCGGTCGTTAATTAGATTGGCCAGGTAGGTTTGAAACAGACTATCCAGCATGACCCTTGCAGCTAATGACCCGTGTAAGGGTCTGTTGAATACAGAAGGATAAGAGCATGAACGACGCTATGCAAAATAATACAGTAACTCCACGCTCGGCAAGAGCCGCAGGGTTGGAGAGACGGCGTGCATTGTCCCAGAATGGGCGCACAGCACTGGGCGTAAAAGCGGCTCAGCCAGCCTTGGCAGTGACTGCACCTGCAGTGAAATCTACAGCACTCGCTGTTCAACCTCAAATTACGTCAGCATTGGCAAATTCGGCATCTGCCGCGTTGCCAACGCAAATAGCTACACCTAACCCGATGGCTGGATTATCGGGAAAGGCACTATCAAGAGCGCGGCGAGAAGCGCTGTCTCATGGTGGTAAATCAGTTTTGGTAAAAGCTAAAGCGGCAATCGCCTCTGCATCAAATTTGATTAGCGAGGTGGAAGCGCCCAAATCTGTAACGGTAGCGTCACCATCTGCAGATTGTGGATGTGGTTGTAAAGATAAAAAAGTTGCTGACTCAGTTGAATTCGAGCAAGTCATTGAGGAAGTATGCGCAATCGTCAACGAAGAGCCCTTGGCTGTGACTGGTTCAGTGGCTTCGGCAGTTCGTCAATTGTGTCAAGAACGCCGTCGTGCGCTTTCTAGTCAAGGAAAGACCGCCGTTAAAAACTCAGCGATAGCGCGACGCGCTGGCGCGAGAAATGGTGCGATGAGTGGCTTGAGCGGTCGCGAAATAGCGAAAATTCGCCGTGAAGAAATGTGTCAGCAAGGGCGTGGGCGTGACCCTGCATGCCGACCTAGCGGTCGGGTTCGTCCCAAACCGTCTGCTCCAGCAAAAGTGGAGGCTGGCACTACCCTTAGTGGTACAGGTGTAACAGGTACTCAGGTGGAACGTAATGGCAAAGTAACTGGCATAGAGCCAGGCAGCTGTCGCGCTATTACGGGTACGGAATATATCGGTATGGAGCAATACACACAATTGTGTGGCGTAACGCCTGAACCCGCGCCAGCAAAAGTAAGTGTTGGCACGACAAGTCGCGGTCAGCGCGTAAGTGGCACTGAAGTCGGTCAAAGCATGAAAGTGACTGGTGACGATAACGGGCTATGCACGAGTGTGACGGGTACTGAGTATCTTGGCGCAGAGCAGTTTGTTACTTTTTGCGACAGCAAACCTAAACCTGGTCCAGCGAAAGTGAGCGTCATGCGGACAGCTGCGGGTCAGAGTGTAAGTGGTGGCGCTATCGGTCGCACCAATAAAGTAACAGGTGATGAAACGGGTGCTAGTGCAAAATTGACTGGTAGCCAGTATGTACAGAATGAATCAACCAGTGCGAGTCGCAATGGTGCGAGTGCGCCGCGTAAAGTGAGCGTCATGAGTACGTTGCAGGATAAAACGGTGACAGGCACTGATGTAGCAAGCAGCGATTTAGTAACGGGTGCAGAGCGTGGTGCTTGCGCTAGTGTTACGGGTACTGAATCGAATGGCCTTGCGCAATATCAGGCATGTAACCGTGAACCAGTGGCTGTGCCAGAAAAAGTGAACATGATGCGTACCTGGAATGAACAGTCGGTTTCAGGAACGGCACTTGAGCATAGCCAAAAAGTAACTGGCGATGAATTCGGCGGCTGTCAGCAAATCTCTGGCACTGAGTACATAGGACCAGATCAGTACACCGCATTTTGTGCCCCTGAGCAACAGGCAGCGTCTCGCGCATTGATGAGCAGTCGTGGTGCACGTGCAGGTATCGCACTGCGTAACGATAATGCCGAATCTGCTGGTAAGGTAACGGGTGCGGAACGTGGTGAAGGTCAAGTATTGAGTGGTACGCCTTATTCTGGCACACATCAGCGTGTTTCGCAGCGTGGTACTAATAATAACCCGCATCCACTTAGTCGCAGTCCACTGAATGCGCCACGTGAAATAGTGCCTGTATTGCAACAGCAGAGGGCGCAAGGGGATTTTAGTATAGCTACGCCAGCCCGCAGTGCGCAGGACAGTAGCTTAAACCGTATCACTGGCACTGCATATGGCGCAATTGGCCGAATTACTGGACCAATAAACATGGCGGCAGGTCTGGTATCAGGTACGCCAGAGTTCCGTTATCAGGAGGGTGTGGCAGCAGTCGCTACGGTGCTGACCCCCACAGTTGAAGAAATTCGTAGCCGTTTGACGGGTGATGGTCGTGAAGGTGGTTTCGCAATCACTGGCGCAGCATGGCGTCGTAATGAAAGCGTGACAGGTACTGAAGGTAATTCAAGCCGTCGCAATCCTACTATACGTGGGGATCAGCGAGGTGTGCTGATAGGTGCATCGCAAATGAAAGAGAGGGACAAGCCAGCATTGCCGATGAGCAAAGTTACAGGTAGCAGTGGTAGCGATGCTAAAGGCTCGGCTATTACCTATTCTGGTGGTGCGCGCGGTTAATGTAAGTGTAGTAATTGAGTAAATAGAAAAGCTAATTGGAGAGTGTGATGAATACGAAAAACCGTCCAGGGCGAGTCATTAGCCCGCAGCCCACAGCAAGCCGTCCGCCATATGGACTGGGCACGCCTGCTGGTGCGCTGCAGGTGCGGCCTCGGCTGGCGGTATTCGCACTTGATGATGCGAGCTTGGCTAATGTTAATCCAGCGTGTTCTACAGAAACTGGGCGACCATGCCGTCACCCGCTGACTAACGAAGCAGAAAATCAGCGTTTACTGGCGCATGAGCTAACTGTAAAAGGGGCTTTTGATGCAATTGTTCCCGTATTAAAACGCATCGCAGGTTTACAGCATGAGCCAGATTTTGCTGAGCGTGCGCAGGCTATTGCGCTTGAACAGCTGGGTTTTGAATTGCCCGCCCAACTGTTAGCAGATGCCTGGATTGCGGATTTGGATATGCGTTCGTTATATGGTGAGTGTGTTTTGCGCACATTACGCAGTATGGCTGAACAGTCAGAATTAACAAATCCACATCAGGGTACGGATGAAGCGGTGGCGTTTTTTCTCGATAGTGGTTACCACGCAGTGGATATTTCACCGTGTTCAGATGGTCGTTTGAAAGGGCTAGTACGCTATATCTTACGTTTGCCAGATGGCGCAGTTCGCAGTCGCAAGGCTTACGCAGGTGCTATGTTTGATGTTGATGCTAACGTCAAACGCTGGGTAGAAACAGAGCTAATGCGTTTCCGAGAAGGTCGCCCAGTGACTGCAGACGCAGGTACTCGCTACTTGAAAGTGGTGGTGTATCACTGGAGTAGTTCTAACCCGACTCATGAGGGTTGTGCCGCACATTGTAGCAACGTGACCGTGGCTGCGGAAGCTGGATTGCAGCGTCTGACTGAATTCCGTCAGGCGATAGAAAATAGCTTTTGTTGTGGTGCTTCGGTAGATATTTTGTTGATAGGTGTGGATACAGATACTGATGCAATCAAAGTGCACGTGCCTGATGCAAACGGTGACATCAGTTTATATCGGTATGTGGACAACATTGAGCTGTATCGCGCCAGTGTTAATGATGATGCGAGTGGTGCGCGGCTCAAAGTCTATCAGGCTATTCAGTCGGCCAGCAGCGGTACTGGCTGGGCTGAAGGACAAGGAGAGCCGCATGAAGGTATGCGCCGACTTGTTGCAACTTTGCTGATTAACAACTTATCGCAGATTGAATATGTGTGTAGTAACTGGGGTGGACGTTATGCAGATATAGGTCACGCTGAACGCTTTATCAGTGTCGGTGATGGCTTTGAGGAATTTCAGTTGCGTAACCTTGCCTACTTCGCCCACCTGCATACGGTGGAAGAAGGTGCGCCAGATATGGATGTTGGTATTAAGGTTTTTACCAAACTCAATATCAAACGAGGCTTGCCAGCACCTATCGCTATACATTTCCGCTATGACAGCCGTGTGCCGGGTTGTCGTGAACGTACAGTTGAGCGGTGTCAACGAGTGAAGGCTGCAATCGAAGCACGTTATCAGGATTTGGCGCAAAAGGGTTTGGTTATGTGTGGATTGACCGTGCAAGACAAGCGCCCAGGTAGTCCGATTGAACTGATATAAAAGCTGTGTGAAATAGATCAGTTTAGGAGTGTGTAATGAAGATTTGCCAAGTGGAAAAAACGCTGGTTTCGACCAACAGAATTAAAGATCTGGGACATCGCCCATTACTTGTAGTGCGCGAAAAAATAGGGGGTCCACGTCAAGTTGCTGTAGATGCGGTGGGCTGTATTCCTGGAGACTGGGTGATATGTGTTGGTTCTTCAGCAGCGCGTGAAGCGGCTGGAAGCAAAGAATTTCCTAGTGATTTGACCATTATCGGCATCATTGATCACTGGTCGGAGGTTTGATATGGAAATTATGCGCGTGGTGTCAGACTTGGTGGCGACACGACGTGTTCCGGGTTTGCAGAATGCTTCACTGAGGGTGTTGGAAGATGCCCAAGGCAAGATCAGCGTGGCATGTGATCCGGTGGGTGTGCCACCAGGTAAATGGGTAATTACAGCAGGTGGTTCTGCAGCACGAATTGCAACAGGAGACAAGGCGACATTAACCGACTTGACTATCTGCGGAATTATTGATTCATGGGATGCTGGAAACGGCGATTAAGCAAGTTTTTTAATCTGAGAAGGAGTACTAAAAATGGCAAACGTAAGCGGAGTAGCACTAGGCATGATAGAAACGCGTGGTCTTGTACCTGCGATTGAAGCGGCAGATGCGATGACTAAAGCGGCAGAAGTACGCTTGGTAGGTCGTCAGTTTGTGGGTGGTGGCTATGTGACTGTATTGGTACGTGGCGAAACAGGTGCGGTGAACGCAGCAGTACGTGCTGGTGCAGATGCGTGTGAGCGTGTAGGTGATGGCTTGGTAGCCGCGCACATTATCGCTCGCGTGCATTCTGAGGTAGAAAACATTCTGCCAACGGCATCCGAATAACAAGACAGCATTAAGTCTAAAACTAACTGAATTTAACAAGGAGTATTAAAAATGGCAAACGTAACTGGAGTAGCACTAGGCATGATAGAAACGCGTGGTCTGGTACCTGCGATTGAAGCGGCAGATGCGATGACTAAAGCGGCAGAAGTACGCTTGGTAGGTCGTCAGTTTGTGGGCGGTGGCTATGTAACTGTATTGGTACGTGGCGAAACAGGTGCGGTGAACGCAGCCGTACGTGCTGGTGCAGATGCGTGTGAGCGTGTGGGTGATGGCTTGGTAGCCGCGCACATTATTGCGCGTGTGCATTCCGAGGTAGAAAACATTCTGCCTAGCGCATCTGTGTAACAAGACAGCATTAAGTCTGTAACCAACTGAATTAGAGAAGAAGGAGTACTAAAAATGGCAAACGTAAGCGGTGTAGCGTTAGGCATGATAGAAACGCGTGGTCTTGTACCTGCGATTGAAGCGGCAGATGCGATGACTAAAGCGGCAGAAGTACGCTTGGTAGGTCGTCAGTTTGTGGGTGGTGGCTATGTAACTGTATTGGTACGTGGCGAAACAGGTGCGGTGAACGCAGCAGTACGTGCTGGTGCTGACGCATGTGAACGTGTGGGTGATGGCTTGGTAGCCGCGCACATTATCGCGCGTGTGCACTCTGAGGTAGAAAACATTCTGCCTAGCACACCTGACGCCAGTATTGGCGGCCGTGATGGCGACATCAGCTAATACCAGGAATCAATGGAGGTATGTCCATGCAGTCTGACCCTCGTTTGAACGGATATCTGTCGCGCGCCCTTAGCCACGAACTAGCGGCTGTGCAACAGTATCTGATGCAGGCCACACTTGCTGGTTTGTGGGGTATGGCAGACATGAGTACCCGATTGCATACCGATGTACGAGAAGAGTTGGTGCATGCTGAACGACTGATGGCGAGGATGCTGGTGCTTGGCATCCCGTCCAATGCCACGCAATTGCCCCCAGCGCGGACTGGTCGTAGTGTAGAAGAGATGTTGCAGATTGACCGTGTGCTGGAGATCGAAGCAATTCGATTGTATGAAGAAGCAACAAATTACTGTGCACGAATACGTGATAGTGAAACTCAGGCATTGCTGACTTCCATTTTACAAGATGAGCTAGGTCACTTGAATGAGTTGGATCGTATGTTGATGGAAATTCATGAAGGAGTGGCGCAATGAGTGAAGCAAATATTGCTAAAACGGACACAGTTTTAGTCGGCAAGGTTCTTGAACCGACCATGAATAAACGCTTTGACTTTAACAGCTATGCCGAAACTCGGCAGTTTCTGGATGAGCTGGCAGCGTTATCCAAACGTGAAGATTACTATCCCAATATAAATTTTGGCAAAACATACGCCAACGTCAGTATTGATGGTGAAGGTCTGGCTGTGCTGAATGAACGCAATTCCAATTTTATCGTTGAGATGCACGCACTGGTTCCCACTGCAGTTGCTTAATGATTAGCAACAGAAAGCGGAGTTAACCATGACTAATCGCATTATTGCTGTCATCAACCAGAAAGGCGGAACTGGCAAAACCACGCTGGCGCTGAATCTGGCGGCAGGGCTGTCGAAACGCGGTGCTACGCATCTAGTCGATGCCGACCCGCAACGCTCAATTACCCAATGGGTGGGTATGGGTGGTGGTAACTCCGGACTGCCAGGTGTTGCGCAACTGGCGGGGAATCCGACTGCTGTACTGACTAAGTTGCAACGCAGTTATCGCTATGTGGTGGTCGATTGCCCACCTACGGTGCAAGGTGAAGCGGTTGCCGCCATCATGCGCATCGCAAACTTGGTGCTGATACCCGTTTTGCCTTCGCCTATAGACTTATGGGCGAGTGTGGATATGGCTAATGCGGTCAAAAAAGCGCAACAGGACAACCCAGGGTTGTATGCCTGTCTGGTACTTAACCAGCTGGAATCACGTAACGCCTTATCACGTGAAATGCGTGAAGTAGTCACAGAATTTGATGTGCCCGTACTGGCTTCTGGCATACAGCGACGTGCGGCATATCGCACCGCTGCCGTAGAAGGCTTAAGCGTTTACGGTTTGGGAAAACGCGGCCAACATGCCGTGGCTGATATTGAAGCTATTATCGAGGAGGTTATATGTCTGTGAAGAATGTTGGTTCTAAACTTGTACGCGGTGTACGCCAGATTAAAGAACATCAGGACAGTCCAGAAACTGAGGTGGTGGAGAATGTTCCCGCTCCAGTTTCCATTCCCGCCCCCGTTGTTGCTGAGGCAAAGCCAGCATCCCCACGTGCTAGAGCCAAGCCTGCGCCCACTAAGGCGAGTCAGCCAAGCATAGCGCATCCAGATCGTGTCTGGCCAGATTGAGTTGACTAGGCGTAGTGCATAGCTAAAAACAGGCAGGTTATGTTCTGCTGTTAATAGAGAACTCATCTACCCAATTAAGGAATAATCATGAACGATATTATCAATCAATACAAAATAGAAAAAGAACCCTACTATCGCAACGTAGCTGATGAAGTAGAGCTGTACGAAGCGGCCTACTCAGTCCGTATGCCGATGATGCTAAAAGGACCGACTGGTTGCGGTAAAAGTCGTTTTGTCGAGTACATGGCGTGGAAACTCAACAAGCCGTTAATTACGGTTGCCTGTAATGAAGACATGACCGCATCTGATCTGGTTGGACGCTTCCTGCTGGATGCAAGTGGTACGCGCTGGCAAGATGGTCCGCTGGCGATTGCTGCACGTAACGGTGCGATTTGTTATCTGGATGAGGTTGTCGAAGCACGTCAAGATACCACCGTGGTCATTCATCCATTGACTGATAATCGTCGTGTCTTGCCGCTGGAGAAAAAGGGCGAGCTGATACAGGCGCACCCAGATTTTCAGTTGGTTATTTCCTACAACCCTGGCTATCAGTCGCTGATGAAGGATCTGAAACAGTCAACCAAGCAGCGTTTTGGTGCGCTGGACTTTAATTATCCAGCACATGATATAGAGACTGAGATTGTCGCCCACGAAACGGGTGTCACTGCAGAGGTGGCTGGCAAGCTGATTGCTATTGCAGAACGTGCCCGCAACCTCAAAGGGCATGGTCTCGATGAAGGTATTTCCACTCGTATGCTGATCTACGCAGGAAGTCTCATTGCCAAGAACGTCAATCCTAAGGCGGCTTGTCACATGACACTGGTGCGTCCGATTACAGATGATCCAGATATGCGTGATGCGCTGGATGCGGCAGTGAGTACCTACTTCTAATCGTATCGTTCCAGATGGATAGGCTATAAACGTCATCCATTGAATTTGAGTAAAGAGCTGAGTGGCGTGGAATGCGTCTGGCTTATTACGCTCCGCAGAAACCAAACACAAGCTAGCGTCAGGAGTTGAGTCATGGCTATCGAACTTGAAAAATATCAAGATATATTGGATGAGCTCGGGGAGCATGCAGGTGATGTATTGCGTGCCTCCTGGGGCGAAGCGGCTCGGGTGTTCAGTCCTCGCGGGCTGGAAACCTATTACCTGCAAGGCGCAACTGGCCTGAAGTCACTGGGGCGTGGGACAGATCTGGTGGTTACCTTTATCCAGAGTGCGCCCGCTGTCGCACGCGAATTAGGTGAAGAAGCAGTCAGCGATCTGCTTGCCGCTGCAATCAAAATGTATTCTAAAACCAGTGCGTCGGTCATCGCCTCGATATTTTCCTCCAGTCCAGTAGCGGCTGCGCGTTTAGGTGACGCGGATTTATTCCGTAGCTATTTACACTTGCTTGATAGCTTGCTGGCACAGGCTCCACGCGGGGTACGCCCGATGCTGGATCATCTCAGTGTATTGCTGGGGCAATTGACATTAGGCGGTTTGCGACGCTGGGCGTTGTGGGGTGCACAGGCTCACAAAACTAACTTTGATGGACAGCTTAAGTATTTCAGTCTGGAAAGCCCCGAGTCTATCGGCGTGCTACAAAAGGAACGTAAAGGCACATTATTCATTGATGTGCAGCGACGTATTGGTATGTATTTGCGTGCGTTGTGGGCGCGTGATTTTTTCATGCGACCTACCAGCGGCGATTTTGAAAAGCGTGAAGGATATCGCCCTTCAATTGAGGGCTACATTATCCATCTGCCAGATGCTTATGACGATTTCGTCACCTCGGCAGAAAACGGCGAAGAATTACGCATGTCGGGCATAGAGCTGTACCGTGCGAGTGCCGCACATGCCGCTTGCCATCAGGTTTACAGCACCGTTCAGTATGACAATACCAGCTTGAATGCACTACAAATTGCAATGATAGGTCTGATTGAAGATGCGCGTGTGGAATCACTGGCGGTGGCGCAATTTCCTGGCCTGCAGCAAATATGGCTACCTTTGCATACGGCAACAGTCGAATTGGGCGATACCGCAGTTGCGCTGATGGCGCGTCTGGCACGTGTGTTGTTGGATGAGAACTATCGTGATGATCATAGCTGGGTTAAGTTGGGTCGTCGTTTATTCATGGAACGGCAGACTCAGGATAATGCTGCTGAATGGGTCTGTGCGATAGGCATACAGTTAGCGGACGAAATGCAGATATTAGGTGCTCGTTATAGTCAGTCGAATGACGTGGTAGATATCGCGTATCGTGACGATAACCAGTATATCTGGGAATTCGAGGATATTCGCGAAGCAGGTCAGGTCGTCGCAGGTACTGCTAATAATAAGCAAATTCGCAAGTACGTCAGCGTGATGGAAATGATTAACGCGATTGACGTACCTGGCGCGGGTGACGATGCCAATGAAATATGGGTGTTGAACAGCGAGTTCTTTCGTGATGAGGAAAGCACCAGTATCAATGAGCAAGAGGGGCGTGAGCCGCCACCTGACCCTTACCATTATCCAGAGTGGGATTACCAGATGCAGCTGGATCGGCCGGAATGGTGCACGGTGCTGGAAAAGCGTGCCAAACCGAGTGACGCGAAAATTATTGACGACATAGTGGTCAAAAACAAGCCGTTAATCTCACGACTCAAATTTCTGATTGAGGCGATGCAGCCACAAGGTGTGCAACGTCTGCGTAAACAGGAAGACGGCGATGAGCTGGATTTGAATGCCGCCGTGAATGCCATGATAGCAATGCGTATGGGTGAACAGCCAGACCTGCGCATCATGATGCGCAATGTACGCAAAGTGCGCGACCTCTCGGTGATGCTGCTAATAGATTTATCTGAATCTACTAATGATGCCGTGGTTGGGTCAGAAAACACTGTACTTGAACTTGCGCGTGAAGCAGCTGTATTGTTGGCTGATGCCCTCGACAAGATAGGCGATCCTTTTGCTATTCACGGTTTTGACTCCAATGGTCGCCATGATGTCGAATACTTCCGCTACAAAGATTTTGGCGTGCCTTATAACGACAAGGCAAAAGCGCGTTTGGCAGGCATGAGTGGTCAGTTGTCCACGCGTATGGGTGCAGCGATGCGCCATGCTGGTTCGATACTGAAACGTCAACCGAGCAACAAAAAGCTACTGCTGGTGATTACTGACGGCGAACCAGCCGACAACGATGTGCGCGATCCGCAATATCTGCGGTTTGATGCTAAAAAAGCAGTAGAGGAATTAACGCGTAACGGCATATCTACCTATTGTCTCAGCCTTGACCCCAGGGCCGATCAATATGTGTCGCGTATTTTTGGCGCGAAAAATTATATGGTGGTTGATAATATTCAGCGCTTGCCTGAGAAGTTGCCAATGCTTTATATGGGATTGACACGATGAATAAGATGATTCAAACCGTCAATGGAGCTTGTCATGCACACGCTGCCTAACTTACTTACGCCCATTTTGGCTCTATCAGCGCCATTCATTGTGTTGATTGCAGGGTTAATACCGACTAGTTGGGCAAATCAACGTCCTCAATTGATGGCGAGATTAAATGCTATTGTCGCGTGGGCTGCCTGTTTTAGTGCTCTGTTGGCGGCAATAATTCATTTTTTTGATGGTGATCGTGCTTGGACGCTCCACTCTATTAAGTTGCCAGGTGATATTGGCGCGTTATCTATTTCTATTTACATTAACAGTGTGACTGTCATCATGCTGTTGTTAGTCTCTTTTGTTGGTGCCATAGTAACGCGTTATTCGCGTAACTATTTGGATGGCGACCCTAATCAAGGACGCTTTCACAAATGGCTGAGCCTGACTTTAGGGACTATTTTGACCTTGATTATCTCGGGTAACATGCTGATGTTCTGGTTGGCTTGGATATCCAATAGTCTGTGTCTGCACCAGCTGCTGACGTTTTATCGGGAACGTCCAGCCGCTGTACTGGCTGCGCATAAAAAGTTTATCGCTAACCGTATCAGTGACTTGAGTCACCTTACCGCTATTTTTCTGATTGGTTCGACGCTGCATAGTTTGGAGTATGCCGACATATTGCATAGCATGATGTCAATGCAGGAACCATTACCACTGGCATTGCAATGGGCATCCGTGCTCATCGTGCTGAGTGCAGGTCTCAAATCCGCCCAATTTCCGCTACATGGCTGGTTAATACAGGTAGTCGAAGCCCCTACGCCAGTGTCTGCATTGTTGCATGCAGGCATAGTCAACGCGGGCGCATTCCTTATTATCCGCATGAGCCCTATCATATCTTACTCAGAAGTTGCCTTGGGCATTCTTGCTGTAATCGGTTTAACTACCTTGGCATTGGCTTCTCTGGTGATGCTTACCCAAACCAG
>JABFSE010000031.1 GCA_013140765.1 Sulfuriferula sp. | reverse complement strand
TTCTATTTCAGCATGCGTATTTACTACTTTTAGTTTCGTTTCAGTTTAACCCTAGTTGCCCAGAATCAAACCAAACTCACTACCGTAAATACCCACACTTATCGATTGTCTTGTTGTTAAAGAGCGTATTACTTGGTTGCGGGGGCAGGATTTGAACCTACGACCTTCGGGTTATGAGCCCGACGAGCTGCCAGACTGCTCCACCCCGCGTCTGATTGTTTCTTTACTCTTCGCTACGTTGTTTACGCCGCGTCGAGAGGTGAGACTATAGCAAGCCTTGCCTATCCGAGTCAACACTTTATTTCATTTATTGCTTTTACCTACATTCATTTTACTTATTAAAACGACTATTTTTAGTGATTTATTATGTAGTTATCATACAATTCGCACTTATTATTTATTTTTGGCCTTTAGTCATGCAAACCTCGTTCAGTATTTCACGTTTGCCACGTATTGAGTTTGGCGCAGGCAAAATCGCCATGCTTACTGATATATGTCAGCAATTTGGCAATAATTTACTGATAGTTACTGGCGCATCAAGTTTTACTCACACACCAGCATGGGCTCAACTACAGTTACGATTGCACGAGGCACATCTGCGATTCACTCACATTAGCGTCGCGGGTGAACCCACCCCGCAATTTATTGACACTACGGTACTGCAACTGCGCAATACGCATTTTGATGTCGTGGTGGGGATAGGCGGCGGCAGTGCGCTAGATGCGGCAAAAGCGATAGCCGGTTTACTGGCATCCGCTCATTCCGTATTAGATTATTTAGAAGGCGTTGGGCCTGAGCTGACTTACGCCGAGCCGTCAACCCCCTTTATTGCGATACCGACCACTGCGGGAACGGGCTCAGAGGCGACGAAAAATGCGGTATTAAGCACACACGGCGCACTAGGCTATAAAAAATCTTTCCGTGATGAAAGCCTCGTACCTGAATACGCGATTATTGATCCTGATTTATTAGCAAGTTGCCCACCCGCCTTAATTGCCGCAAACGGCATGGATGCGTTTACGCAATTACTCGAAGCGTTTGTATCAATTAAAGCTCATCCATTTACTGACGCTTTAGCCATATCTGGCATCGAAGCCGCCAGCCAGCATTTACTCAACTGGTATCACCATCCCTCAGCCACCGACAGCGCAACCGCAATGGCATACTCCGCATTGTTGTCAGGCATTTGCTTGGCGCAGGTTGGACTAGGGTCTGTGCATGGATTGGCCGCGCCGCTAGGTGCGTTTTTCCCTATTCCTCACGGTGTGGCTTGCGGCACGATACTAGCCAGTGCAACAGACACTAATATACAGGCATTGCGATTACGCCTGCCGACCAGCAATGCGCTACGCAAATATGCGCAAGTGGGTAGATTATTAGCGCAAAATAACGAACTCAGCGACACGACGGCTCAGGATGCGCTGATAAACATCCTAACAACCTGGACTTCGACTATGCAAATACCTCGCTTGGGTGATTGCGGTGTTGAGTTGACGGACTGTGCACGTATCGTTGCCAATAGTCGCGGCAACAGTATGAAAACCAATCCCATCACCCTAACGGATGAAGAGATAGGTGGCATTATTAAGCAGCGGCTATAGCCGCACCGACTTCTTTACGGTACAGATTTAACTCTTTGGTATTAGCAAAACTGCGTCCTAATAAATTAGACAACTTGGTTAATATCGTCGTGACGATTTTTTCTTCCCACGGCTTATCAAACTTAATTTGCTCATCCAGCCAATGCTCCAACCAAGCGGGGTCAGGCATACGACTTTGCACGGTGTCGTTCGGGAACATGGATTGATTGACATGCAAATTAGTGGGGTGCAAAGCCTTTGCCGTGCGTGATGCGCTAGTCATTAACACGCCGACTTTTGCAAACGCCACCCGCGCCTCGTTACCCAGCCGCTCAATTGCCTGCTGCATATAACGGAAATACACACCACCATGACGCGCTTCATCGCCCGACAATAAACCATATATATGCTTAATCACAGGCTCGGTGTGCCATTGCCCTGCACAGCGATACCACTGCGTTAGACGGATTTCGCCACAAAAATGCAACATCAAGGTTTCCATCGGCGGCGCAGGGTCAAATTCAAAACGCACAGCGTGTAATTCCGCTTCCGTTGGCATCATATCTGGACGGAAACGGCGCAAATACTCCATCAGCACCAAAGCGTGCTTCTGCTCCTCATAGAACCAGACTGACATAAATGCCGAAAAATCGCTGTCATGCCGAAAATCACGCATAAACATTTCAGTCGCAGGCAAAGCCGACCATTCAGTAATCGCATTCATTTTAATTGTTTCTGCCTGCTCATCGGTCAGCAAAGCATTATCAAACTTATCCCACGGCACATCTTGCGCCATATTCCAGCGCACACGCTCTAAACTTAAAAAGGCTTCTGGATAAATCATAACGCGTCCTTTCATTGTGATAATTGAAATAAATAGTAACCTAAATTTAATACTATTAAATGACAAATCAAAGAACAATTAGCACTTTGTCCACAATAAGCACTAACATTGCACAAATTGCAGACAAAAAAAACCCAAGCACACGCTTGGGTTTGAAATCCTCTTATGAAGGAGGATGGAGGAGACAACACTAATGCTCTTGGGAAAGAGCTAAAGAATCAGCGTTATTAGTATTTTCTAATATAATGAATTGCTTGTCAACTCATTATTTACAAATTTTCACAACGCTTACTTTACCTCCCTAATTTTACGCCACCTCACAGCCAAAACCAGATGCGTAAGCACTACTTAATAGCAGACATTCCTACCAGCACATAACCATCTAAATAACATTCAAACAACCACTCCAACAAATCGTTCGACCAACTAGGCAAAGCAAGCTCGCGTTGATTTGCCAATACAATTAACGCATCCAAATCAGCATTCGACACAACTAAGTCACCATTCAAATAGCACTGCCGTTGATAAAACAACATTCGTGAAGATGGTGACAAGCGCACGCCCTGTTTTTTAACTTCCGTCACAAAAATTCGCATACTCAGCGGCTCATCAGGCGGTTGAAAAAATATATGCGGCTTAGGCTCAGTTAAATAGCGTCCTGCAAAATCAATAATATCTGCCTGCCCCCATTGCACTTGCGCCACCATGCTCGCCCATTGCGCCAACATCGCCTCACTCATTTCAGCGGGGTTACTTTGCACCACTAAATCCGCGTCAGCATATCGCCCAGGGATATGTAGCTTGTCTTGCATATACACAAGAAACTGCGTCGCAATTTCCTGCGTCGTTGGCGCACGAAAGCCAATAGAGTAGGTCATACACTCATCTTCGGCAATGCCATTATGTGCATATTGCGGTGGTAAATAAAGCATATCGCCAGGTGCTAATATCCACTCTTCCGTAGCTTGGAAATTTTTCAAAATCCGTAACGGCGCACCTTCAACTAAGCTCAAATCATCCTGCGCACTAATTTGCCAACGCCTATGCCCCATGCCTTGCAACAAAAATACATCATATGAATCAAAATGCGGACCGACACCACCGCCTGCAGGCGCGTAACTGACCATTAAATCATCTAGCCGTGCATGAGGAATAAAATCGAACTGCTGCAACAAGGCTACACCACTAGGCAAATAATGATTCAACTCCTGCACCAGCAGCGTCCACGGCAATTTATCACGCTTAGGCTTAAATGTTTTTGCTGCAAAAGGCCCAAACTCCAAATCCCATCCTGACGCTTTTTGACGCACTAAACGCGCCTGAGCATCTTCATCAGATGCTAATTCAAACAGCGTCGCAGGGCTAATTAGCCCTTGAAAATCAGGCACGGCCTGACGCACTAGCAATGGTTTTTTTTGCCAATAATCCCGCAAAAAAACATCAGCACTGATACCACCAAGTAATTGTTTATTCATAGCGATGAATTATAATCTGAAAATGCGTTAAAATATGCGCATACCAAATTTACCTGCCCTTAAGGATTAACCATGCAAATTGCAAAAAACACCATCGTCACCATCACTTATCAACTTAGCAGCCTCACAGGCGAACAGCTAGAAGACGGTAGCGAAGCCGTTAGCTACCTGCATGGTGGCTATGATGGCATTTTCCCTACCGTAGAAGAAGCCTTGGAAGGCAAGTCTGTAGGCGACGATGTTGAAGTTGTCATGGAACCTGAATACGCTTTTGGCGAATACGAAGCTGAATTGATACGCTCAGAGCCACGCCACTTGTTCCCTGCCGAAGTCGAAAAGGGTATGCAGTTTGAAGGCGCGGCAGAAGGCACTGACGAATTCATGCTCTACACCGTCACTGATGTAACTGACACCGAAGTCTTTGTTGATGGCAATCATCCATTAGCTGGGCAAACATTGAAGTTTAACTGCCGCATCACCGATGTTCGCGCCGCAACCGAAGAAGAAATCACACACGGTCACGCACACGGCGACCACGGTCACCATCATTAAAAACATGGGCAACGTGCAGACGAGCGCAACGTTGCCCGTGCTTCGCACACCCCCTACCAATTCCCGTTTTTTGGACGGTGCTACGCATACATGAAAACCACTTTTTTAGATTTTGAACAACCTATCGCCGAATTAGAAAACAAGATAGAAGAATTACGTTCCGTACAAGGCGATACTTTAGATATTTCTAAAGAGCTACTCGCGCTACAAAAGAAAAGCGAAAAACTAACGCAAGATACATATGCCAAACTCACGCCTTGGCAAACCTCGCAAGTTGCGCGCCATCCTCAACGCCCATACAGCCTTGATTATATAGGCGCGTTATTTACTGATTTTGAAGAACTACATGGCGACCGTGCTTTTGCTGACGATCACGCCATTGTGGGCGGTTTAGCACGTTTCAATAACCACAGCGTCATGGTGATAGGACATCAAAAAGGGCGCGATACCAAAGAAAAAATACATCGCAACTTTGGTATGCCCAGACCTGAAGGCTACCGTAAGGCACTACGGCTGATGCGTTTAGCCGAAAAATTCAACATTCCCGTCATGACGTTTATTGACACGCCAGGCGCATACCCAGGCATAGGCGCGGAAGAGCGCGGACAGTCTGAAGCGATTGCCCGTAATTTATACGTAATGGCAGAATTACGCACCCCGATTATTTGCACGATTATTGGCGAAGGCGGGTCAGGTGGTGCATTAGCGATAGGTGTTGGCGACCAACTCAACATGTTGCAACACTCAACCTATTCCGTTATTTCGCCGGAAGGTTGCGCGTCTATTCTATGGAAAAGTGCTGAACACGCGCCCACTGCGGCAGAAACTTTGGGTATTACGGCGGCAAAATTAAAATCATTCGACTTAATCGACCGTATTATCCCTGAGCCAGTGGGCGGTGCTCACCGTGATCCAGCCATGATGATGCACAACATGCAAATCGTCCTGCAGGAAACGCTGGCAACATTGCAAAAACAGTCCATCGACACCCTGCTCAAAACACGCTATGAACGTTTAATGAGCTATGGACGTTACAAAGAAATCGCCGTTAAATAAGCTCTACGCCGATTTCCATCATGCCGTGATACCCCATATCACGGCTGATAGTCGAATTTGTGTGGGCTTAAGTGGTGGTGTTGATTCCGTTGTCTTATTGCATTTATTTGCGCAACTACGCCTCAGCCATACATTCCACTTATCCGCTATTCATGTACATCATGGCATTAGCCAGTATGCGGATGAGTGGTCGCTATTTTGCCAGCAATTGTGCGCCCAACTTGCCATACCCTGCACCACGACTCGCGTCACACTCGATAACAAGCTGGGCGTGGAAGCCGAAGCCCGTAAACAACGCTACCAACAATACCAGCAACAGCCCGCTGACTTTATTGCGCTCGCTCACCATCAAGACGACCAGGCTGAAACGCTAATGTTACAGCTACTGCGCGGCGCAGGTGTCAAAGGCTTATCAGGCATGGCAAAATATCGCCAACTGCCCAACCAGCCCGCTTATTTACGCCCACTGCTAGACATGCCGCGTAGCGCAATTTTAGCTTGGGCGCACGCTCAACAGTTGCAGTGGATAGAAGACGACAGCAACAGCGATACGCATTATGCACGTAATTTTTTACGCTTGGACTTATTGCCGCAACTCAATCAACGCTACCCAGCTTGGCGCACGGCATTGGCACGCAGTGCTGCTAATTTGGCAGAAGCCAGCGAATTACTCGACGAACTTGCCCGCATGGATGCGCAACAAAGCATTCATGAACAACGCTTAGATTGCCACTACCTACAGCGCATCAATCCTAGCCGCGCCCGTAATTTATTGCGCTACTTTTTCGCGCTACATAATTTGCAAATGCCCAGCCAAGTTAGATTAGCGGATATGTTAGCGCAGCTTACCCGTGCGCCGCACGACAACCACCCCGCTATTCCTCATGGTGATTACACACTACACCGCTACCTTAATCAGGCGTATTTGATTAAACGCCTACCCGTATCCGACCCAAAACAAAGCTGGTCATGGTCGGACGGCGACACATTACACATCCCATTTTATGGTACTTTCAGCACACATATCAGTGACGCAACAGGCATCGCATTAGCAAAATTCACGCATATCAACATTCGCTTGCGCCAAGGTGGCGAAATGTTACGACCAGATTGCAAACGCCCTAACCGTCGCCTAAAAGACTTATTACAACAGCAGCAAATCCCACCCTGGCAACGCGACCGACTACCGTTAGTGTATAGCGGCGACACGCTTATCCACGTACCGCATATCGGCACAGCGTGCGCTTGGCAAGCACATGCTGGAGAACCTAGCATAGCATTAGATTGGCAAGCTGAAGTTTAAGCGTAAAAAAAGCACAACCTAAGTTGTGCTTTTTGATGCGCCCGAGAATTACATGTCTTTATGATAAGACAAAATAACCTCAACCTCATTTTTAGAGCCCAAAATCACAGGCACTCGCTGATGCAAGCCTTCTGGTTGCACATCTAAAATACGTTGACGACCTGTGCTAGACAAACCACCCGCTTGCTCAACAATAAAGCTCATAGGATTCGCCTCATACATCAAGCGTAATTTACCTGCTTTAGCTGGATCTTTAGTATCTTTAGGATACATAAACACACCACCACGGATAATAATACGGTGCACTTCAGCCACCATAGAAGCCACCCAACGCATATTGAAATCACGACCGCGTGGACCTGTTTTGCCAGCCACACATTCGGTGACATAGCGTTGCACTGGTGCTTCCCAGAAACGTTCGTTCGATGCGTTAATCGCGAATTCTTTGGTATCAGGCGTAATCATCATATTAGGATGCGACAACACAAATTCACCTATGTCGGTATCTAAAGTAAAGCCATTTACACCATTACCAGTGGTAATCACTAACATGGTAGAAGAGCCATACAACGCATAACCAGCAGCTACTTGTTGTGTACCAGGTTGCAAAAATTCTGCCGCCTCAGGTGTTGCAGAAGTGCCTTTATATTCCAATACCGAGAATATAGTACCCACAGAGATATTGACATCCACGTTAGAAGAGCCATCTAACGGATCGAACACCAACAAGTATTTACCACGCGGATATTGGCTAGGGATATGGTAAACGTCATCCATTTCTTCAGAAGCCATACCTGCTAACAAACCACCGCGTTCTGTGGTTTCCATGAAAATTTCATTGGTAATCACATCTAATTTTTTTTGTGTTTCACCTTGGATGTTTTCTGATTCCAAGCTACCCATGACACCAGACAATGCGCCTTTGTTAATCGCGCTGGCGATAACTTTACAGGCCGTTGCAACTTGCGACATCAATGCCAACAGGTCAGTATTATGAGTATTTAATTTACGCTGTTCATCAGCGAGAAATTGCGCTACGGTGATTCCGATTGCCATGAGAAAACCTCTCTAAAAATAAAAAATTAGTCATCAGATTATAGCATGAGCTAACACTGATGCGGATTCAAGTTTATCGCGCAACTATTGCTCCGTAATTACTTGGTCGCCAGGTGCAAACGTCCAAGTACGGGTAATCACAACCACATCTGCTTTTTTGCGTACATCTTCGGGGAATGGCGCGTAAGGCGCGGCACGGCGAACAATGGCAACTGCCGCCGCATCTAACACTTTAGAGCCCGATGAGCGCGTAACCTCCACATCATCCAAATTCCCATCCGCCTTAATCGACACGGTCAATTGCAGTTTCCCATATACTTTTTGTCGCCGCGCTTCTTCTGGGTAATTTTGATTGCCGATACGCTCAACTTTAATTCGCCAATCCTCGATGTAACGCGCAAAAACATACGCTTGCGCACGTGCACCAATAAACATTTTACGTGGACGCTTTTGGTAGGCATCATATTCTTGCGCAATTTGCGCTTCTAGTTTCGCCATTTCCAAGCTCTGCTCTAGCAACGTTCCCTTACCTGATTTCGCCTCCGCTGGCTGTGTTTGCGCTGTTTGTGGCGCACCGTCGTGCAGGCTATAGTTAGACTTCAACTGCGTCATGATTTTGCGGTTTAAGGCTTCTAACTGCGCTACCCGTTGCGCGGCCGCTGCTTCAGACTGACGCTGATCTTGCGCCATAGCAGGTAACGGACTTTTAGCACGTCTATCACTATCGGTATTGCCGCCACCGTCTAAATCAGACTGCGCCAGTGCATCGGCTTTGTTTGGACGCGTAGCTGATTTACTATTGACCAACACCACTTCTAAAGGCGGCGTAAAGACATTCGTTTCGCTCACGTTGGGGAAACTGAAGTGCATCGCCAATACGAGACCATGCAAGATAAATGAGATCAACAACGCCAGTACAAAAACAACAGGTAAACGCACCGCAGTAGCGATGTCTGCCAATAGTTTATTCATGCGTATCAACCAGCGCAAACAGCTTCAGCCACTGGCTCATCAATTTTATGATGGAAATCACACATTAGCTCTACCTCCAATAAATCAACTATATTTATTATTAAATTTACCCGTGTTGCGACAGGCAGTTCAGGTAAAGAAGGCACGCGGGTAACAAATGGCAAGCCATCCAAGCGCACCAGATTTTCCTTAATAATACTGGCATTTATCGTCGTTACACCCTCTTGTTGCAACCAGCGCAAGCACCAGTAACGCTCCATTTTACGTTGGAAATCATTATATGCGTCATACGCCAACTCAAAATCACGCAACACAGTATAAAGCACACTGGCTTTAGGTGGATAAGGTGGTGCTACGCCCAGTGCTAAAGCTATCAACTGACGCTGATTAACTAAATCAATGTAACGCCGCAGTGGTGAGCTCGACCAAGTATATTGCTCTACGCCCAAACCCACATGTGGGCCGGGTTTAGCACTCATTTTTACCTTACCGTTCTGCTGGGTGCGATACAGCGCCATCGTTTCAGTATCTGCCAACCATTTACCCCAATTGGCATTAACAAATATCATTAGCTCCGACACCACGCGGTCTATCGGGTTACCACGCAACCTGTCGGTAATGGTAACTTTATCGTTTTCCACCTTAAAATTATAATCTGCACGCACAGGCAATTTAGGGTCTGGTGTTTTACCGCGCCCCGCTTCTAACGTGCCAGACAAATGCCATAGCAAAGTCAGCTCATCCTGATAAGGATAAGCTGGGCAACCCGCAACTAGATTATTATGATTAAAATCTTGCTCCAAACATTCATGGCGCAAATTAGCCACTATCGGCACAGCTTCTAATTTCGTATATTGCCCGACCACCTGATAATCCGCGCCCACCTCTATGTACATAGACAAAGCAGGCACGACCCGACCCGCGCTCAAGGTATAATTATCGACCAAGGTTGCAGGCAACATCGTGATTTTACCACCAGGGTAATACACGGTAGATAAGCGTTGCGCGGCGACCTTATCCATCTCCGTATCAGGCAACAAGCCCAACGCAGGCGCGGCAATATGCACACCCACTTGCGTATTGCCATTGGCTAATGGGGTCACAGAAAAAGCGTCATCAATCTCAGTCGTTGACGCATCGTCTATACTAAAGGCCGCTACCGTTGCAACAGGCAAATCAGGCGTGGCTGGCAAACTTGCGCTTTCAGCAAAGTCCACGCCACGCGGGAACTGCTCACGCAAAAACACTTGTAGATGATAATCATGCGTAGAAGGCACTGCACCACAACGATGCAATAATTTAACAGGCGTTAGCCCAGTTTGCTTACATGCGGCATCTATCGCTTTCCACGCAATTTGATTTTTATCAGGCGCATAGAGTAACTCATCCACTTGCGCACTTAAGGCATCAGGCAAAGCAAAACGCATCAACTCAGCCACATACATTGCCAATGCCTCAGCCTCACGCGCCCGCCGCTCCATGCCCGCTTTTGCCGCCACCAATGCGTCAGCAGGCGCGGCTTTGTAACGACCACGTCCTTTTTTATAAAAGTGCATAGGCGATTCATGCAAACGCATCAAAATTCCAGCGGATTCAATAGGCGTAGGCACGTGCCCAAAATACTCAGTAGCTAATTCAACAAAGCCGAACTCTTCTTGGCTTGCCACTTCCCACAAAAAATCCGTATCGGTATCATCCCGTACTTGTTGTGCCGCTGTCATTAACTCCGCTGGCGTAGGCGCGGCAAAGCGCATCATGATATTCAATGCCTTTACCTTCAAGCGCTTGCCATGCTGACTATCGACCTGCAATGAGCTATCGTTATCAGCAACTATCGTCCCAGCCTTAAAATGGCCGTCTTCTTCGTACAGTAAATACATATCAGTTTATGGGTACTTAAAACGCAACTATCGTAGCGATATGTTGCGGAAATGAGAGGAAATTATGATTGCCGCCAGCCACAACCACTTGGCGGCTATCATGATAGTAAGCCACCGCATCGCGATAATCCAAAACCGCGTCACCTGTTTCTACCATCAATAACATTTTGTCGGCATGAGCAGGAATGGGCAAATCCAGTGCCGCTAATTCATCTATGTGTGTTGATGTAAATTGATAAACCTCACCAGTGCTAAAGTTGGTTTGCTCACCCAGCTCACCCGCCAGCAATACATGCGCATGAACAGCAGGGTTAATCAGCACTGATTTCACCCCAAATCGCGCTGTCAACCAAGTTGCATAAAAACCGCCCAACGAACTCCCTATGAATGTTGCTTGCGGGTATTGCACAGCAAGCTCAGTCAACAAGGCGATTGCCGCCGCTGGACGGTGGGGTAAGTCTGGACACAAACACGCATCCGCCGCACCACGTTCAGCCATATACGCCTGCAACAAACGCGCCTTACCCGAAGCCGATCCGCTGTTAAAACCATGTATGTAAATCAACATCAATTCAACATCGCTTTATCCATCCGCAAAGCCACCTTATTAACGGGTTGTTGCTCTAGCCAAGTTTTAATCCGTTTTGCATCGTTAATCCGACCATAACGCCCATACGCGTCCAACAACACGATAATCACTGGTTTTTGTGCGATTTTAGCTTGCATCACCAAGCAGTGTCCCGCTTCATTGATAAAACCAGTTTTAGACAAACCTATGTCCCAATCCTGATCGCGGACTAACTGATTGGTGTTATGAAAAGCCACGCGACGTTCAATGTTGCGTATTTTTTTGTGATGCTTACGCCCCACCATCACCGCCGCAGTTCGCGTAATTTCGTAATTCCCTGTGGTGGTTATTTCATGTATCACGGGATAGCGCACAGCCGCCTGCACCATTTTAGCCAAATCAGCCGCTGTTGATTGATTATTACTCGACAAACCTGTCGCATCCTCAAATACAGTATGCTGCATTCCCAACTGCAAGGCTTTGCGATTCATAGCGGCAATAAATTTCACATAACCACCAGGATAATTACGTGATAACGCAGAAGCCGCGCGGTTTTCCGACGCTATCAATGCCAAGTGCATCAATTCGCTACGACTTAATTGCGTACCCACCGCCAAACGCGAGCTAGTATGACGCAGTTTATCCACATCCGCCTGCGTAATTTCCAGCGTCTCACTCATATCCAAATGCGCATCTAACACCACCATTGCCGTCATTAGTTTACTAATAGATGCGATAGGCGTTTCCATATCGATATTTTTTTGGTATAAAGGTTGTCCGTCCTGTTGATTTAATACCAAGACCGATAAAGCACTCAACTGAGCTAATTCAGTCGCATCAACGGCATTGTTATACTCAGCAACTTGCTTAACATGCTGTTTATTTGCCGCCAGTGCCACGCCCGACAACGAGCCGAAGAGCGCAATAAACAGCATTGCATGGCGCGGGAAATTTTTCATGGCTATCACCTTTATCATAACGAACTGGCTAAATATAACAAAAAAATAAACACTTAGCGAGATGAGTTAAAAAATAATTTAAGTTTATAAAAACATACTAAAAAAACATATTACGGATGGATGCACGTGAAGAACATCAGCCTCACCCTTATTGCTATCGGCATCATCCTCATGTTTCGCGCGATTCTTTATGCTCGCGTCTTACTCAAGGACGAACATACTCGAAATTTAGCAGGTTGGCGCTTGTTATTTAGCTTCCTGTGGCTATTCATACTCGGATTTGTCGCCTACGCACTCAGCATAGCAAGTCGTGAAACCAGCATAGTTGATCTCATTGTATCTGGCATCTTCTGTGGCGGCGGTCTATTTACGCTCATCACTATGAACGTAAGCGTCAAGACCTTGCAATACGTGCGTGAAATCATGTACCGCGAACGTCGTGGGTGGCTACACGACAGCCTCACTAGCCTACCCAATCGCCGGCTACTCATGGAACGCATAGAAAACGCCATTACCACCGCTAACGTAACCAAAAAACCTATTGCGATTTTGATGATGGATCTAAATCGTTTCAAAGATGTGAATGATACACTAGGGCATCATTACGGTGACGAATTACTCATCGCGTTAGCACAACGCTTGCGCCATTTAACCAGTCTATCGCGCATGGTGGCACGCATGGGGGGAGATGAGTTTGGTTTTGTATTCGAAAATTTCAGCAAAAAAGAAGCACTCGCATTAAGCAAAAAAATTCTGGCATTAGTCGATGAGCCGTTTATTATTGATGGCCATCGCTTGAGTATAGGCGGCAGCATAGGCATCGCCATGTATCCCGAACATGGCGATGCCGCACAAGAATTATTGCAAAACTCCGATGTCGCCATGTATGCGGCTAAACGCAGTGGTGGCGGTGTAACACTGTATGCGGCAGGTATCAATGAAGCCAGTTTAAGCCAGCTCAATCTCATTGCCGCGCTCAAGCATTCAGACCTCACTAAACAACTAAGCGTACATTACCAACCCAAAATAAATTTACATGACGGTACTACGTGCGGATTAGAAGCCTTAGTGCGCTGGCATCACCCTATTTTAGGTGATGTGCCACCAGACAAGTTTATCCCCATCGCCGAACGCGTTGGTGTGATGAAAACAATTACCTTTGCCGTGCTACACAGCGTATTGGCGCAACTTGAGGAATGGCACGCATTAGGACTGACTGTCAAAGTAGCTATCAACCTCTCCATGCGTAATTTAAGTGACGAAAACCTGCCCGACGACATTGCAAAAGCCATCGCCACCTACCATACGCCGCCTGACAGTCTGATATTAGAAGTCACTGAAAGCAGCATGATGAGCAACCCCACACTCGCCAATACCACGCTCACTACTTTAAGCAAACTGGGGGTGCAATGTTCAATTGATGATTTTGGTACAGGTTTCTCGTCGCTTGCCTACCTGAAAAGCCTGCCCGCTTCCGAGATTAAAATTGACAAATCTTTTGTAACCGACATTACCACGGACGAAAACGATGCCATTATCGTCCACGCCACCATCGTCATGGCGCACAATATGGGTTATCGTGTCGTTGCCGAAGGGGTAGAAACCGCCGACGTGCTAGAGGTATTACAAATTTTAGGTTGCGATATTGCGCAAGGCTATTACTTCAGCAAACCCATGCCCGCAGAAGATGTCGCCGCTTGGATAGTTATGCACAATAAAAACAGCATCGCTTACGTCAGCCAACGCCTAAAGCATGGCTAAATGCGCCGCGTCCAAATAACGCCAATCACCCTCAGCAAGATTCAACTCCGTCAGCGTCAAGCCGCCTATCGCGATACGTTGCAACGCATCACAATGATTACCAGCCGCTGCTAACATACGTTTTACCTGATGATACTTACCTTGCGCCAACACTATCTCCAATTGGAACTCACCAACTTGACGACACATCACTGCCGCCAATGGCGCAGGCTCATCATGCAGCTTCACCCCTTTAATCAAAGCCGCAACCAGCGCATCCGTCACTGCTACATGCGTGGTCGCTAAATACAGCTTGGGTACATGGCGTTTAGGTGATGACTGCGCATGGATAAACGCGCCATCATCCGACAATAGCAATAAGCCTGTCGTATCATGATCCAAACGCCCCACAGGCTGAACGTCGCGCCAAGAAAATTGCTCAGGCAATAAAGACAGCACACCGGGATGGTGACTAGGTTTGCGCGAACACTCAAAATCAGCAGGCTTATTAAGCGCGATATAAACCCGCTCACGATACACCCAGTCGGTATCAAACAAATTGAACACCAAACCCGCCGTTTCAATTTTGACACGCACATCCGTAAACACCGCGCCAGCTATGCTGACCATACCCTCACCCACCAATTGCTGGCAGTATTTGCGTGTACCGAAACCCTGCGATTGTAGTATTCTATCTAAACTTAATTTACTCACGATGCACAAAACCTATTTAACAACTTCATTAACCTTAACGATAAGAGATGCCAACGCAATGAAAACCATACACTATTTTTTCATACTCAGCACCGCACTATTTAATTTGATGTTAGCCCCCATGGCGGCTGCCGCCGACAAAGCTGGCACCGACCAAATCAAAGTGGTTTACCAAATTAACGATGCCTCACGCGCATCTATGTTGCTACGCAATGTAGAAAACCAATTAGCCGAAACGCCCGACACCAAAATCGCTGTGGTCGGCTACGGTACAGGAATTAACTTTATGCTCAAAAATGCGCAAGATGCCAATGGCAACCCTTACAACGTCATCATGGAAACGCTGGCACAACAAGGCGTGGATTTCAAAGTCTGCAATAACACACTGAAAAGTCGTAAACTCACCGCCGCTGATGTCGCTTACCCAGCAACCATCGTTCCCTCTGGCGTGGTAGAAATAGTCCGACTACAAGCAAAAGAAGGTTACGTGTATATCAAACCATGACCATCAAACCAGCACATCCTCAATCGCAAATAAACGCCGATATTCGCGCATCGCGTATCTATCCGTCATCCCTGCAATATAATCTGCAATCACACGCGGCGTGTCTTCGCCTGATTTAGGCTGATGTTCCGTTGGTAATAAAGCAGGCGTGCTAATAAATACTTGGAACAGCTCGCTAACCACACGTGCCGCCTTGGTTGTCATGCGATTGACGCGATAATGACGATAAAGATTTTTACGCAGAAACTGCTTCAGCTCGAGATTTTGTTTAGCTATTTCTGTACTAAAGCCTATCAATGGCGGCGCGGCACGCACGTCATCTAACGTTGCCACACCTGCCGCCGCTATCGCCGCCTGACTATGTGCGATTAAGTCTGATACCAGCGCATTGATCATCCGCCGCACCGTTTCATGCACCACACGACGCTCGTTTAATTGCGGATAATGCGTCCGCACTTCGTCAAGATGACGGGCAAACAAAGCCACCTCTGCCAATTGTGCCAGCGTAATTAAACCCGACCGCAAGCCGTCATCCACATCATGGTTATTATAAGCAATTTCATCTGCCAGATTCGCCAATTGCGCTTCCAAGCTAGGTTGTTGGCGATTTAAGAAACGCAAGCCGACATCGCCCAACTGCCGCGCATTATCCAACGCACAATGCTTGAGTATGCCTTCACGGGTTTCAAAACACAGATTCAAGCCGTCGAATTCAGCATAACGCTGTTCCAGCTTATCCACTACACGCAGGCTTTGCAGGTTATGCTCAAAGCCGCCATAATTTTTCATGCACGCATTAAGCGCATCTTGCCCTGCGTGCCCAAATGGTGTGTGCCCCAAATCATGTGCCAGTGCGATAGCCTCGACCAAGTCCTCATTCAGCCGCAATATCCGCGCCATAGAGCGCCCGATTTGCGCGACTTCCAAGCTATGCGTCAGACGTGTGCGGAATAAATCCCCCTCGTGGTTCACAAACACCTGGGTTTTGTATTCCAGCCGCCGAAACGCACCCGAATGGATAATGCGGTCACGGTCACGCTGAAACTCGCCACGCGGCGCGGCAGACGGCTCGACGTGGTGACGACCTTGGGAGGCAACATCATGCGCGGCATACGCCGCCAGCTTAAATGGCGTGGACATAATGCGTCAACGCGGCAGTTAAATCAGCTTCAGGTATATCTGCGCTCACAAACGCCTCACCGATGCCACGCAACAGCACAAAATGGATACGCCCGCCCGCCACTTTTTTGTCCAGCCCCATGTAATCCATATATTTTTCTGCGCCCAAATCAGGTGCACTATCAGGCAAGCCCGCCGCACGATACAAGGTACGAATACGCTCAACTTGAGAGATTTTCAGCAACCCCATACGCTGCGACACATCCGCCGCCAGCACCGTACCCGCAGCGACGGCTTCGCCATGCAGCCAGTTGCCATAGCCCATACCCGACTCTATCGCATGACCAAACGTATGCCCCAGATTCAGCAACGCACGTATGCCAGCTTCGCGCTCATCCTGCGCCACCACTTCGGCTTTAATCTCGCAGGAACGATGCACCGCGTATGCAATGGCGGCTTTATCCAGCGCACGCAACGCCGCCATGTTGTCTTCCAGCCAGACAAAGAACTCAGCATCGTAAATTAAGCCATATTTAATCACCTCCGCCAGCCCCGCAGATAATTCACGCGCAGATAGCGTTGCCAGCGTGCTGGTATCTGCCAGCACCAATTGTGGCTGATAAAACGCACCTATCATATTCTTACCCAGCGGATGGTTAATCCCTGTCTTGCCGCCCACAGACGAATCCACCTGCGCCAGTAATGTCGTCGGAATCTGGATAAACGGCACGCCGCGCAAATAACTCGCCGCCGCATATCCCGTCAAATCGCCTATCACGCCACCGCCCAAGGCGATTAGCGTAGTTTTGCGCTCACAGCGATTGGTCAGCAGCGCATCAAAAATCAGATTCAGCGTTTCCCAGGTTTTATACGCCTCACCATCAGGCAAAATAATCGGCACAACAGCCACGCCCTGCGCGACCAAACCTGCCGTCAATTTTTCCAGATACAGTGGTGCAACCGTGGTGTTAGTCACCACCGCCACCCGCTTCTGCGGCAAATGCGCAACGATAAGCTCAGGCTGGTTAAGCAGATTAGTGTCTATGTGGATAGGGTAGCTACGACTACCAAGGGCAACGGTAAGAGTTTGCATGTAATTATCATCGGCTAAGGAATGATAAATTATACCCAAAGATATACAAAATCACGTAAATTTGTCGGTATCTGCCATGAAATACCAAAGAAAAGGCTCGGTCTATATTGCACGTGGGACTATTCACACTCATACAGACCAACAGCCTCTGTTTAACGCCTACTCATTGTCATTATCAACCTGCGCTCTGGCATACGATGCGCGGTGTACGCAAACATTATCATCCGCAGTCGCACGACGAGGGTAATAACTAGGACTCTTACAAGAGCCATCAAGATTAGTCGTCATTGGATTTGGCTTCCCTGCTACAAAAGCATTCGAATTTTCCATAGCTGTTCGCATCGCAATATGATGACTCACACAAGTAAAATCTTGCGCTTGCGCGAGCCTAGGCTCGTAACCTGACTGGCAACGCACAAAAGCATAATCAGATGGTGGTGCAGTTTCAGGCACGATTGCCAACGATGCTGCACGATGCAAATTACCCACACTGCTCAATTGCGTAGATAAAGGCATCTGCATAGCACGATTTTCTATAGACTTTGTCTGATTATTGACAGACGAATCACCAGCACAAGGACTGGTATTACTCTGCGGCTTTTTCAGCCCGTGCGCGTTTATACAAGATTCCGCATACACCACATTAGTGCAAAACAGAACAATAAACATAGTAAATAGGGTACGCATGATTAACTCCTTACGATAGAGATTAGTCATTATACATATTTTGTAGTAAAAACACCTACAAATTAAATAGATTTATTCCATTTAATTATCTACCATTTAACCTAAGCATTTTACTTGGCCGTTGTCGCTATTAGCTTAATAACTGCCGTTTCTATCTCTTGTGCCACAGGCTGTGCTGGACTACCCTGTGTGACCACGCTAGGTTTAACAAACAAGACTGTTGTCACGCCGTTTTTTTGAATCAACGTAAGGTGTAACGGGCATAATGCCAATGCTGCAGGATCGACATTCGACAGACGATTAGCATAACGCGCATTGCAAAACACCATGCTCCGTATGCCCTCAAGTTGATTACGGTTGTAATCTTTACCTAAATCGCTGGCCATACCCTCAAGGTTTTTACCCACATTAGGTTCAAAAATGACATAAAAGCCATTAGCCTCCAATGCCGCACTGATTTTGTCGTAATTACTTGCCAGCTCGCCTTTGATTTGTTGTTCATAAATCGCTTTACTACTTGCCCAGCTGGGTACTGTGATACTCAACAACATTAGCACTAAAAATAATTTCTTCATGTCAAAAGCTCCAAGTTAATAAAAATTCACTTCTTATTTCAACCCCAACGGCAACCCAGCCACCACCAGCGTCACCTGTTCACTCACGCTTGCCACAGCTTGATTCAACCAACCCGCTTCATCAACAAACTGCCGCGTCAATTCGCCCATGGGGATGATGCCCGAACCCACTTCGTTACTGACCAATAACACCGTACCTTTGAGTGTCGGCAACGCGGCAATAAGCGCGGCTTTTTCTTGTTGCAATTGCGCAGGTGCTTGGCATAACAGATTAGTAAGCCATAATGTCAGACAATCAACTATCAGGCAATGCCCGTCTTGTGCGTGTGTTTTCAGCGTGTGAGCGAGATTAAATGGCGATTCTACGACTTGCCAATGCGCGGGTCGGTTAGCCTGATGATGGGCGATGCGCAATGCCATTTCGTCATCATTCGCTTGCGCAGTAACAATGACGGTGACGGCTTGCTGGCTGGCTATCGCCAATTGTTCGGCATAGCGGCTTTTGCCTGAGCGTGCGCCGCCGAGTATTAGGTGGGTCATATTTTTAACCATGTTTTTAGTTTGGCGATATCCAAGTGTGCTTCGATGTTATCAGCGAGGCAATTCAGGCTGGTTTCATACAGCGTGTGCAGGTCGGGGCTGGCGGCGTGACACAAGCCTGCCCATGCCAACAGCGCGTCGCAACTGGCTGGCGTGTCGAATAAGCCATGCACGTAGCTGGCGAGAATTTGCCCGTCGGCGGAGATTGCGCCATCGGTGCGCCCGTCGCTCAAGTGCGCGGCGGGGTGAGCGAGTGCCGCGCCGCTGGTGATACCTGCATGGATTTCGTAGCCCGCTATTAGTGCGCCATTGAGACTGAGCGTACCGCTGACGTTGCGTAGCTGTTTGTGCGCGGCAAGCGTGGTTGCAAAATCCAGCAAGCCCAATCCCACGCTACTGCCCGCCGCACCTTCTATGCCCAGCGGGTCGTGAATGGCGTTGCCCAGCATTTGCAAGCCGCCGCAAATGCCTATAATTTTGCCACCATAGCGCAGATGTTTGTGGATAGCGCTATCCCAACCTTGCTGGCGCAACCAAGCCAAATCAGCACGGACGGATTTGGAACCTGGCAGAATAATCAAATCAGCGGCAGGCGGCGCGGCATCGGGGGCGATAAATTGCAGATTAACCAGCGGATTCAGCCGCAGTGCGTCAAAGTCAGTATGATTGCTGATACGCGGCAGAGCGGGAATGATGATGTTGAATTTGGTCGTGGTGGCACTCGCACCACGCGGAATCGCATCTTCAGCGGCAAGATTCAGCCCATGCAGATACGGCAACACGCCCAACACAGGCTTGCCCGTTTTTGCCTCCAGCCAATCCAGCCCTGATTGCAACAAGCTCAAATCGCCGCGAAAGCGATTGATGACAAAGCCCACCACCCGCGCCTGTTCGGACTCAGATAACAACGCCAACGTCCCCACCAGATGCGCGAATACGCCGCCACGGTCGATGTCGGCGATGAGTATCACGGGGCAATCGGCTTCCTCGGCAAAGCCCATGTTGGCAATGTCGCCCTCACGCAAATTGATTTCCGCAGGACTGCCCGCACCCTCGACGATAACCGCATCATACTGCGCTGCCAGCCGATGATACGACGCAAACACCGCCGCCCGTGCCGTGCTTTTATAAGCGTGATAGTCCAGCGCGTGCATATTGCCTATACTGTGCCCGTGGATAATGACTTGCGCCCCCGTGTCAGAATTGGGCTTGAGCAACACCGGGTTCATGTCCGTATGCGGCGGCAAACCACACGCCTGCGCTTGCGCCGCCTGTGCCCGCCCGATTTCGCCACCGTCAATAGTGACCGCACTGTTCAACGCCATATTCTGCGGCTTAAACGGCGCAACGGCGATGCCCTGCCTGTGCAACCAGCGGCACAGCGCGGCAACCAGCGTGCTCTTGCCTGCGTCTGAGGTCGTGCCTTGGATCATGAGGGTGGCGGCGGGATGCGGTGTGCTGGGTACGTTATTCATATTGCCTGAGTTTAATGATGCAGTATCTATAAGTCGCAGCACTTATCAGCTGGGGTCTTCGTTATTCGCGTCTTCGCACACGGTGGGCAATTTCTTTAACAGTTCAGGCAGCGCCGTTTGCACAGTCTCCCACACGACATCGAGGTTAATGTCGAAATAACCATGCGCAATGCGGTTGCGCATACCACGCATACTGCGCCAAGGTACTTCTGCGTGTGCTTGTGTGAACGCGGCGTAATTATCCATCACCTTTGTTGCCGCCTCACCAACGATAATAAGGCTCATAATAACAGCCTGTTGAGTGCGCTTATCATCAACAAAATCAATCTGCTCTAGACCGTCAACGAAGCTACACGCGTCCGTTGCGGCCTGACGAATATGTTCAAGATAATCAGCAAGACGATGATCGTTCATACTGGCTGGGCTTCGGCAAGCACTTTGGCGCGAAACTTTGGCGGCAAGTCAGCGGGGGTCAACAAATCAACATGGATACCTAGTATGGATTCCAATTCAACTTGCAGATCGCCTAAGTCGAACAGCGTTGCGCCTGGTAGCGCATCCACCAGCAAATCAAGGTCGCTACCATCATGATCTGTACCGCGAACTACCGAACCAAAGACACGCAGATTAGCCACGCGAAAGCGACTTATCGATTCGCGGACGGCATTACGTTTGAGATCAAGCACCTGCGATGGTCGCATAGATAGCTTTCCTTATTAACATCTACTGGAACGGTAAGCGATTGAGAAATAATATTTTATCACTCTCTGGCATTACCCCGTATTTTTTATATACCACAATCCCACTTGCCAATCGCCATTACAAATCCAAAGATAAAGTTTCGATTTGTAAGCACCATTTTGCACTATAGAAATGCTAACTCCGCCATTTCATCAATCCCTGCCGCAACTTCCCGCTATCCATTTCCGTCGCTGGCAAGCCGATACGCAATCAGATTAACCTAGCCAATGTCACCAATGCGCTTTCCATGCGAGCATCCCACACCCTGGCACTGGAAAGGCGAATAAAGTTACTAAATTTACCAGCGGCTGAAAAAAGTGGACCTGGGGCAACACTTACGCCTTGGTCGATTGCGCGGCGTGCCAAGGCGAAGCTATCTACGCCTTCAGGTAGCTCCACCCACAAAACGAAACCGCCTTGTGGTTGCGAAATACGTGTTTCACTGGGAAATATCTGCATAACCACATCACTCATGCGTGCCACGGCACTGGCATATTTTCCACGCACCTCGCGCAAATATCGCTCGTATCGTCCGTTTGCCAACAATTCAGCTACAGCAAGCTGGGGCACGGTAGGACTGGCGATGCTAGTCACATATTTTAGATATTCGATGCGTTCACGTCGCGCCCCTTCAGCTGCAACCCAACCAATACGCAGCCCAGGTGCCAAGGTTTTAGAAAATGAACTGCAATAAAGAATGTCAGCATTTGGCGCAAGCCCTTTACACGTTGATGGTCTGCGCTGGTTAAAGCCAAGGTCGCCATATACATCATCCTCGATAAGCGGTATTTTGTGTTTTTCGAGCAATCGAATCAGCGCATGTTTGGCTTCATCCGACATGCAATAACCAAGCGGGTTGCTAAAATTAGGCGAAAATACACAGGCTTTTACTGGCCAACGCTCCAAAGCAAAAGCCAGCGTGTCGAGCACAATGCCGTTACGCGGGTGAGCTGGTATCTCCAATGCTTCTAGCCCCAGCGATTCCATCACATGCAGCAAACCATAAAATGCTGGCGACTCAACGGCGACCACATCGCCAGGTTTAGTCACGGCACGCAAAGCAAGGCTCAATGCTTCCTGACACCCCGTCGTAATCACAATATCGTCCGCCGAGACCGTGCTACCCGATTCCCCCATACGACGCGCAATCTGACGGCGCAACTCCACCGCCCCTGGCGGCATCATATAGCTGGCGGACTGGGTTCGCTGGGTGCGTATCACTTGCACCAATGCCCGCCCAATAGAATGCGTTGGCAAAAAAGATGAATCAGGCACGGCCGCACCCAGTTGAACAATGCTGGGATCGTTTGCCGCTTTGATTAAAGCCATCGCCATCGCCTGCCCCGTCACTAATTGCGGCGGTGCGGTTTTTTCTATGGCTTTTGGCTCGATTGCCTGAATACTATGGCGTGTTAGCACATAAAAGCCCGAACGTGATCGTGCTTCAATATAACCTGTGTCGGTTAATACTTGATAAGCCGCAACCGCTGTCGCCACGCTCACACCACGCATACGCGCCACACTACGCACACCAAGCAGTCGTTGACCAGCAACATATACGCCAGTCTCTATGCGGGCTTTCATCTCCAACGCAAGTTGCTGATACAGTGACTCCACAAAGCACTCCAATCAGTACAGTCCCAAACATTAAATTAGATACAGATTTATCTAAGCACTATCTGTACCGATACTATAAACATAATCTGAATCTGTACTCAACGCAATCCCTAGCTTAAAGTTACTCATCGCCAATCACTCAATGGAGCCCACCCAATGACAAACATCCCTGTTGTTGCCACCCATGCAAACGACGCACCGTTACGCGCTAAACCCTCAGTCTATCCACCCATGTTAGCGACCAGAGTCAAGGGACGCGAGAAGCGGCCACTGGGCGAACTATTTGGGCTGACCAACTTTGGTGTCAATTTAACCAGCCTGCTTCCTAACGCCGCCTCGTCACTTCGTCACGCCCACTCAAAACAGGATGAATTTATATACATCTTGGAAGGCACACCAACGCTACACACCAATGACGGCAAACAAATACTATCGCCAGGCATGTGCGCAGGATTCAAAGCTGACACAGGTAATGCCCATGCGCTGATAAACGAAACGCAGCATGTCGTTGTATATCTCGAGATCGGTGACCGCACTGACAAAGACCAGGTGACTTACCCAGATGATGACCTGCGTGCCCGCTTCGTCAATAACATATGGGTATTTACCAACAAAGATGGCATATCGTACTGAACTCAATCACACCCAAACAGCAAGCCTCACCATGAACCAGATTGCAAACTTAAAGAGAAAATCAGCATGAGCCTTACACCCTATACCTTTGCCGAAAGCTGGATTGCTGCTTGGAACGCACATGACCTCGATGCTGTGTTAGCGCATTTTAGTGATGATTTTGTGTTTTCTTCCCCGCTTATTTGCCAGTTTACTGAAGAAAAATCAGGGCGACTGGTTGGCAAACATGCAGTGCGTTCCTATTGGGAAATTGGGCTATCACGCCTACCAGACCTACATTTCGAGCTGATTGATGTACTGGTGGGGGTCGATTGCCTGACCATCGTGTATAGCGGGCATCGCGGACTGAGTGCTGAAGTACTGACTTTGGGGCAGGATGGCCGTGCCGTGCAAGGTCAAGCATGTTACGGGGTGAAATAAGCGCATGGCGGCTATCGAACTCAAGGCGTGGTTAAGCATAGCCGCAACTGCGCTGACATTATTGGCTTATTTGCCCTATTTATGGTCTATCCTGTTTGGCGGCGTTCGCCCTCATATATTCACTTGGGTAATATGGGGCACAGCAACATTATTAGCTTTTGCCGCCGCTTATCATTCAGGCGGCGGATGGGGCGCATGGGTGATAGGTTTGTCTGCTGTCATCTCGTTCATCGTGGCTACACTCGCATATATAAAGCGTGCGGATGTGACCATTTCTTATGCCGATATTATGTTCTTTATCGCCGCACTCGCCGCCATGCCGCTATGGTGGTTGGCACACGACCCAGTCTGGGCAGTGCTATTGCTTACACTCATAGAGCTGCTGGGTTTTGCGCCCACTTTCAGCAAGGCTTGGCACGCACCCTATTCCGAATCCATCACTTTTCTGGTGTTCCTCATTCTGCGCAACACGCTGATTATTTTTGCTTTAGCGCATTACACATTATCCACCGTATTGTTCCCCGCAGCGGCAGGGCTCGCTTGTCTTATGCTGGTCATACTCATGCTCTGGCGCAGACGTATTGGCGTCAATCAAGCGGCGGTTTAAGTGTGCAACCGCATGTTGCGCCAGTTCATCAATGCTTTTTCCAAACGTACCCAACCCACCGCCCTTGCTGGCAAGCCGATACGCAAGCTCGCAGGCTTAGTAAACAGGCGTGTGAGTATGCCGTGTTGGGCGAGGTGGTGGTGCAAATCGGCGGCGTGCGGGTGGGTGAGCCATTGGAATAAGTGCGTGCCGCCTTGTGGGGTTAAATTATGTTGCTGTAGTAATGCCGATAGCTGTAGCGCGTCGGCTTGCAGTTGTTGGCGAGCGCGGGCTTGCCATGCGCTATCTTGCAAGGCTTGTTTGGCTATCCAGCGGGCGGCGTGGTTGATAGTCCACGGACCAAGGGAGTTGTGCAATGCCTGCAATAAATTCGGCGCGGCGAGCACAAAGCCGACGCGTGCGCCTGCCAGTCCAAAGAATTTACCCAATGAGCGCAACACGATTAAGCCGTCGAGATGCGTATCAGCGGCGAGGCTGTGGCTGGGGTCTGCGTCGATATAGGCCTCGTCGATGATGAGCCAGCCGCCGCGATTTGCCAGTTGCGCGTGCCAGGCTAATAATTGCGAGCGCGTGTAAGTTGCGCCTGTGGGGTTGTTGGGGTGGACGAGTAACAGCACGTCTATCGCGTCGATGTGCATATCTCTGGCATCGAGCGTGACCAGCTCATGCCCAGCGCGTTGCCATGCGTGTGCGTGTTCGGCGTAGCTGGGGGCTATCATGCCGACCCGACAACGAGTGCGCAATGTGGGCAAGGCGAGTAACGCCGCTTGCGAGCCTGCGACGGGCAGGCAGTGTGGGGCTAGATAGTACGCACGTGCCGCGTCAACCAAGCCATCGTCATCTTCGGGCAGACGTTGCCAACAGTCGGCGGGTATAGGCGGCACGGGCCAGCCATTGGGATTAATACCTGTAGATAAATCCAACCAGTCGCTAAGCGGAATGCCATATTTAACCGCCGCGTGGCGCAAATTGCCGCCATGCTCAAGCACGCCACACCTCGATAATGAGGTAAATGCTGACCCATAATAATGCGGTGCGCCGTACCAAACGCAGTGCGCGGTCTATGTCGGTGGCGGTTGCATTGCGTCCTATGCCCAGTTGCGGGCGTTGCTCAACCACACCGTGATACATTGCCGCGCCGCCTAACTGTAAATTCAATGCGCCTGCACCTGCGCTCATAACTACGCCTGCATTAGGGCTGTCATGCCAACTTGCCTGCGTGCGCCAGCAAGTGAGCGCTAACTTAGTATTGCCTAACAGCGCGTAACTCAAGGCGGTCAAACGCGCAGGGAGATAATTTAAGCCATCATCTAATCGCGCCGCCGCCCAGCCAAAATAATAAAATTGCGCCGTTTTGTAACCCCACATTGCATCCAGCGTATTCGCCAACCGATACGCCAACGCGCCAGGTGCGCCTGCAATGGCGAACCAGAACAGCGCGGCAAACACCGCATCATTACCATTTTCCAACACGGTTTCGACGCTGGCCCTGGCAATGTCGGTTGCATTTAGATTGTGTGTATCACGGCTGACAACGCGGGCTAATAATATGCGTGCGCTGGCTAAATCGCCTTGCATTAACGCCGCCGCTATCGGGCGCGCGTGTGCGGCGAGACTGTTTAAGCCTATGCTGAAATACAGCACCAGCACAGTGATGAAATGCCCATACAGGGGTAGATTAACAGCGAAATAACTCAACAAAACCAACGGAACCACCATCAACAACCATGCCAGCACTCCTAGGCAACGGCTGAAAAATGGCGCAACGGCAAGGTTAAGCGTGCGTTCGATTAAATAAGCCAGCTTGCCCCAACCCACCAGCGGATGCCAGCGGCGCGGCTCGCCCAATAACGCATCGAGCAATACCGCGAACACCATATTCATGCAAGAAACAAACGAGCGACCGCCAGCGGATTGCTGGGAAAATAAGCGTGGATATAACTCGCTGTGAGTTTGCCGATGCGGTAAACCGCTTCAGCAGTTTTATAGCCGTTCGGGCATACGCCGAGCGCGACAGGGTTGAGCGGCGTAGTCAGGCGGGAATGGTGATAAGTGTGTCCGCGCAACTCACCCAACGCGCCCTCAGGCAGGGTAACGCTTTGCAACGCCAATGCGGTCAAACGTGTTTGCATGACTGCGTCGCCCGTCATTATCCCCATCATCTCGGCAAGTTTGCCGTCTTTATCGGTCAAGCTATCGAGCAACGCCAACATGCCGCCACATTCGGCAACGATAGATTTACCAGCGGCGTGATGCTGGCGGATGCTATCGCGCATGGCGGTATTGTTGGCGATGGTGTCCAGATGTAACTCCGGGTAGCCGCCTGGTAAATACAACGCGTCGGCGGGCGGCAATTCGGTATCGGCAAGCGGTGAGAAGAAACTTAATTCTGCCCCTAGCGCACGTAAGGTATCCAAATTAGCAGGGTAAATAAATGCAAACGCATCATCACGCGCAACGGCAATGCGCACGCCTTGCAACAAAGCAGGCACGGCAATGTCAGCTGGCTGCGCGGTGAAAGTGACTGCTGGCGGCAATTGGGCTAAATCGGTCTTGGCAAATTTACTGGCGATTAAATCTAGCCGCACTTCCAAATCGGCGATTTCATCCGCTTGCACCAAGCCTAAATGACGCTCAGGCAAGGTCATATCGGCATCGCGGAACAATGCACCGTAGTAGCGCGTATCGGCACGCACGCTGGTCTTCAGCATATCGGCGTGCCCTGCGCTGGCAACGCGATTGGCTAACACGCCAGCAAATGGCAAATCAGCGCGATAGCTAGACAAGCCGTGTGCCAACGCACCAAAAGTCTGCGCCATTGCGCCTGCATCTATCACTGCCAAGACGGGAACGCCAAAAGTCGTCGCTAAATCAGCCGAAGATGGTACGCCGTCAAACAAGCCCATTACGCCTTCGATGAGGATTAAATCGGCTGTTTGTGCGGCTTGCCACAGCAGCGCACGGCAATGCGCCTCGCCGCCCATGAATAAATCGAGCTGGTAAACGGGGTGACCTGAAGCCCGCGCCAATATCATCGGGTCGAGGAAATCAGGTCCTGTTTTGAACACGCGCACGGTGCGCCCTAAATTGCGATGATAACGTGCCAGCCCAGCGGTAACCGTGGTTTTACCTTGATTAGATGCAGGTGCGCTAATGAATAATGCGGGGCAGCTAATCACAAATCTATCCCGCGTTGCGCTTTTACGCCATCACGGTAGGCGTGCTTTTCGTCGGCAATGATGGAAACGGTATCGGCCAAGGCAATTAAACCATCCGTCGCGCCGCGCCCTGTGGCAATCACGTGTTGACCATCGGGGCGGTTTGCCAAGGTGTCGAGCACCATCTCGTTATCGAGATAGCCGTATTTGAGCAAATAGGTCAGCTCATCAAGTACCACTAACTGATAACTTGCGTCGTTTAACATACGAGTGGCAACTGCCCAGCCGCGTTCTGCGGTGGCAATGTCTTGCTCACGGTTTTGCGTATCCCAAGTGAAACCGTCGCCTAACACATGCCATTCGACATTGGGCAGTTTGCCAAAAAAGGCTTCTTCACCCGTATCGGTGCGGCTTTTGATGAACTGGCATACGCCCACTTTCATACCATAGCCGAGTGCCCGTGCCATGGTGCCGAAAGCCGAGGTGCTTTTGCCTTTGCCGTTACCTGTGACGACTATCAGCAAGCCCCTGTCTTCGGTGGCGCGCGCAATAGATGCGTCAATGACGGCTTTTTTACGCGCCATACGCGCATTATGGCGGGCGTTTTTTTCTGCTGTTTGTTCTGGCGTTAAGCTCATATAGCGTGCTTTACTTGTTCAGGTTTGACCAACACATGCACCACAGCGGCAACACCCAAGTAGAACGCAAACGAAGTCAGCATGGAAGGGAAGTATTTGAAAAAGCGCGGCACGAATTCAGCCAATGTCGGCTCAGCAAAACGCCCCGAAAAGAAGTAAAAACCGCCGCTGGAGAGCAATTCAGCCGCCACCGCACCGACTAAAGCCGTGCCAGCCAGCCACAATAACGCCGACAAACCAACACGATGATGCGCCGCATACACACGCCCCGCGACAAACAGCGAGGCGTAAGCAGGAATCAGCAACCAGTAAGCAGGCGATACACAGAAATCTGACACGCCAAATTTAGTAATTGCCACATAATCTATCACCATCGCCGCCGCAATTAAACTCGGCATAATCCACAGCGGACGCAAATATACGCCAACGAGGAAAAAGATAGCCCAAGACGCATCAGGCAAAGCGTGCAACGTGGACCAATGATGGCTACGCGTAAACGCCATGATGAGCGTGAGGATAAGGCCGATGTTAATTTGCTGGCGGGTGGTGAGGTTCATTTGAGTCTCCTGATAAAAACTGATGCGGCGGTAACCGCATCAAGTCATGATAATTACTTCTGTTGCCATTCTAAACCAACAAAGATGTTTGCGCCTGGGGTGTTGTAGCCGCTGACGGTTTGGTAGTCTTTGTTGAACGCGTTATTGAGCTTGGCAATGGCACGCCATTCTGCATTGACTTTATAACTGGCGCGTAAATTCACGATAGTATAGCCGCCTAAACGCGTGGTGTTTGCCGCATCATTATAACGCGCACTGCTGGCAACGGCTTGTGCGCCAAATGCCCAATCGCCCAAGGATTTAGCTAAATCCACCGTACCATGCTGACGAGCACGACGCGCTAATAAATTGCCTGTTGCGTCGTCTTCTGGGCTTTGATAAGTGTAGTTGGTTTTGACTAATACGCCAGCCAGTTGCGTCCCTGCTGACAACTCTACGCCGCGTATGGTCGCATTTGCAATGTTGGACATGGTAGTTGGAAAGACCGAGCTATCGTAAATAATCAAATCTTTGACGCGATTTTCGAATACGGTCACACCTGCCTGATTAACGCCTGCGGTGTAACGCAAGCCAATATCAGCTTGACGTGATTGCTCAGGGCGCAAATTAGGATTGCCCGTGTAAAAGCCAATATTTGGATAATACATATCGTTGAAAGACGGTGCGTGGAAAGCCGTGCCGTAGTTGGCTGTCGCTCGCCAGTTAGGCGTAAACGCATAACCATAACCCACTGAGCCTGTGCTATGGCTACCTAAATCGCTGTAATTATCACGACGTAACGAGGCTTGCACACTGTTTGCGCCAATATTGGCTTGGTAGGCTAATTGCAAGGCATTGACGTTACGGTTATATATCGTATAAGTCTGGCTGGAATTAACTTGTTGCTCATTACGTTCCGCCAGCGCAGTCAATGTGCCTACTGGTAGGGCAAAGTTATTTTGCCACTGATACTGAACTTGGCTGCTATTGAAGTGGCTGGTGGCGTTATTATTGCTAAACGCTGTGCTTAAATTTTCACCACGACCGATTAACACACGGCTTTGCCAAAATGAATTGAACTGGCTCTTCCAGTAGGCAGAAATCGAATTAACTTGGTTCACACTGTCGTCGTAAGTCGTCGCGCTACTGTCGTACTCAACACGATCGCGGTTGTATAACGTGATTAAACCCACATTATTCTGCGCGTTGATTTTTTGATCTACATTCAAATGTGCGCTGTATTTGGTATCGCCATCGTTATCGGGATTGTAGCCATATGTCCCTGGGCGCGTTGCGGAAAATCCGCCATTGGTTTTGTCATAGCCTGCGCCCATACTGAAACGCGTATCGCCAACTTGTCCGTTATAGCCGACGCGTGCTTGATTGCGTCCATAGCTACCCAGTCCAATAGCGGCATTGAGCTTAGGTGCGCCAGTGCCTTGCTTGGTAAATATCTGTATCACACCACCTACCGCATCCGAGCCGTACAAGCTGCTGGCCGCACCACGCACGATTTCGATGTGATCAATTTGGTTGAGCGCAATACTTTCCAGTGGCGTTGTGCCTAAAGTGATAGAGCCGACGCGAACACCGTCAACCAGTACCAAAGTATGGGCAGCATTCGCACCTCGGATATAGATACTGGCACTCGTGCCCGCACCACCATTTTGCGACAGCTCCAAACCTGGCTGGGCTTGTAATAATTCCACCAGTGTGGATTGCCCCGCATTGCGGATTTGTTCCTGGCTAATCACAGTGACATCGCTGGTGGTTTGCGCGGCAGTCACGGGCGTGCGTGTCGCGGTAACAATAACATCGTCCAGCGTGTAACTGTCATCAGCATGGGCGGTAGAAATAGTGGATAAAACGGCAAGCGCAATGGCGCTCAAGGTGTGACGTGGGTGCATGATAAGTCCTGAAATTAACGCAAGCTCCCCGCTTGCGGTGGCAAATATGAAACAGGGGGAGAGATAGATCAGTCAGTGGTCGTCATGCGGCAGGCGCGGTGAGGATGCACGTCATCATTGCCTCCCCGCAATGTTTCGTCGTCATTATCAGGCCGGTATCCGGGCTCGCAAGACTTGACGCGTCGCCTTCCCATGTTTACACACAGTGGCTGGATGACACGTCCACACTTGCTTACCGTTGCGGGGGCAGCACTGGTATTGCACCAGCTTCCCGTTTAACACTACTCGCGTAGCGCACCTGACAAAGTACGTGGATTATAGCGAAATTGAGGTGCGGACGCTATTCCTTGATGACGACTCGGATGTAGAAGCCGCAAGACTGCCCAGGTATGGGGTTGGCGGGGACGGCATCAAATGGATAGACACCTTTACCCAAACCATACATATCGGTGCTGCATAACACGGCAATTTTTGCATCGTGCTCGGGAGAGACGGGAAACAGTTGTATGCCTATAGCACCGTCGCGGCTGGGTGCGGCATCAATATACATCTGGCGAGTGACGTCTTGCGTGAGCACGGTAAGCAGCTTTACCAGCGGCTCAAGCTCGCTGTTCAAGCCGTTGGCAATCAGTTGCTGTGCGAGTACGCGTGGGCCAGTCTGAATGAAAAACGGGTCAGACAGCGCGGTATACAGTATCGCATCGCTGTCTTGTGGAACGGCGGGCGAGGCGGCGAGATGGCGCTGGATGAGTGCCGGCGTGACGGGCACTTGTTCTACGCGCTGCTCTGGTGGCACGCCTGCGGTGACCACGCTGCCTTTGGGCGCCCAACGGGATTTGATGTAGTCGAGGAGGTAGGCCATAGCGTTAGTAGCGTTGAATAAGTGTGTTTGCGTAAGTGGTGACTGCGGGCACGACATTCAGCAAAGAGGGTGTAAGGTCAGCAACGGCTGTGTAGATTTCTATCATGCGGTCACCGCTGTATTCGTGGGCGATTAAATTGCGTAATTCTCGTATTTTGATAAGGTCAGATGCATTACCCCAGCCACGTTTTTCAGCACGATAAATGCGATCAAGCAAAGTGCTGTTACCGACCAATTCAATATCATCAATCAGGCGAAATAAACGTTGAGTGAGTAAGTCAGCAAGGCGTGCAAAACGACTGGCCAACGATTCGAGTCGTTCGAGTGGCTCGGGCGGTAAGTTGGGCACTCCCGTTAAACCATCACATCTTGTCAGGGAATAACGCAAATGTTCTGCTGCAAGTTGTAAGCCTTGCAGTTCTATCTGTAATAACTCAATTTTAGCGGAGGTCACAACGGCACACCTGTTGCCATTACCATACGTGGGAAAGGGTGTTGTGTATCAGGATAAATGGCAATGTCTATCTTGCGCTCGCCTAATTGCATATGCAACTGTGCCAGAATGTTAAGTTTGTCCATGATATTTAGCTTTTTGGACAATACTAATAAGTCAATATCGCCACCTAGTGCGTTGTCATCTATGCGAGAGCCGAACAGGTATATACGTGCGTCGGCATCTGTTTGATGTATCGCTTGGTTGATCGCTAACTGCTCATTTTCCGCTAAACGCATATAGGCTTTCTAAAATAACTCTATCCGTGCCTGATAGCGGAATACGACCAGGCGATACAAGTCATCACCGACTTGTACATGGGTGGATTCGCGTCTGTCCATACGGATGGCATCACCACCATTGGCTGAGAGGGTGCGGAAACCGAAAACATCATTTTCAACTAAACTGTTAAGAATGTCGTTGCATTCCGTAGCGTCGAGATTATTTCCTGTATTATCAACGAGTTCGCAAGTTTTGCCACGGGCGTTGTTGGCGCGGTAGAATACTGCATCTTCACGTAATGGGTTGTTTTCATCGAAATTGGCGTTCGGATCAACAAATTGACTGATATTATCCATATATTAAGTAATTACTTTCAATTAGTAGCGTTGCGTCATTGACGTGACTGAATTTTTCAAATTATAGTACAGCTATGGAATCTCAACTAAACTCTCTCGAAATTAAGCTCACGCAGTTGCTGGAATTGTGTCAGAACTTGCGTGCGGAAAATCAAAAACTACGCCAGCAAATTGCGGTTGCCAGTGATCATAACAAGCAATTGGATGAGCGCGTGATTTATGCACGTACACGCATGGAAAGTTTATTAGCGAATTTACCAGAGGGTGACGCATGAGCCGCGATAGTAAAGGTTTGGATATTAGCATATTAGGACGCGAATTTCGGGTTGCCTGCCCTGAGCCTGAGCAGGAAGCACTGCTAACTGCCGCACAGTATCTGGATCAGAAAATGCGCGAAATCCGCGAGCAGGGTAAAGTCATTGGTGTCGAACGCATAGCGGTCATGGCGGCATTGAATATCGCTTTTGAGCTACAGAACACGCCTAAGCAAAATGGCATTGACACACAGGCTATGGCGCGTAAAATCGACACTATGTCAGCGATGATAGAGCAAACATTGCATCCTCAGGATACTTTGTTCGATAGGTTAGAAACACCCACATCCTGACACAACTATGTTCCCTGCGGTGTACGTCCAGATTGCGAATTCTTTGAACCAATAAATTTGCAACGGTCGTGGCTATTGATAAGTGCTGTTGTGCGCGTTACTTGCTAACGTACCTGAAGTGCTTACGCTGTGACCCCTTGAGCCCTAGGTTCAAGATAGCGGTCAGACGGCATTGGCGGGGAGCTCCTCTTAAAATTATGCAAGCATCCAAATCCCAACTTCGCCGTCAGCTATTACAACGCCGCCGCGCACTCACCGCCATGCAACGTCACCACGCCGCACAGCAATTGCTTATTCACGTCATCCGTTCACGGCTGCTGCTACGCCACCAGCATATCGGCTTATACCTCGCGCACGGGACAGAAATCAACACGCTACCGCTAATCAATCGCTTGCTGGCATTAGGCAAAACAGTGTATTTGCCTGCATTGCCATTTGGGCGTAGCAAGCAACTGTGGTTTCATCGCATTGAAGCGCATCAACCTTGGCATGTTAATCAGTTTGGCATACCCGAAAACCAGACTAGCGTTCGCGTGCGGGCGCGGCAATTGGATGTGTTATTTATGCCGCTAGTGGGCTATGACGATGCTGGCTCACGTATAGGTATGGGCGGGGGTTATTATGATGCCAGCCTGGCGTATTTGCGCCGTCGTCGTTATCACATCAAACCACGCTTAATTGGTATCGCGTTTACCTGCCAACATCTTACCCTAGCATTACCTGCAGATAGCTGGGATGTTCCCTTACACGGCATACTGACCGAACAAAATCTGCGTTATTTTAGATAAACAGCATTTACTTATGCACATCTCTAGTGCATTTGTAAGGCGATAATCGAAAAGTGCCGTATATTTCATAAAAAACAGTAAACCATTGAATTTAATAAATTTTAATTATTGCACTTTTTTTAAGCTGAACAGCACCAGCCTATATTTTATTGATGTTGAGCTAGTTATCTGGACTTTACCCACAAAGTTATCCACAGGATATGTGGACAATATAAAATACTGTTTAACATTAAGCTATTAGTTCATTTCCATAGAAAATACGCTAAGACTTAACGCTAAACTAACACTACATTTCGCACCAGAATAACGAGCAAAATAGGCACTCTCAGCAATGTCAAATTGCCGCACCAAAACAATGCCCAGCCACTGAGCCGTGCATAATACCTGTATTACTGATGATACTGCGGGCTTAATTCGTGCACGGCGGCTATCAACGCCGCCGCATTTTCGGGTGGCGCAAATTGTGAAATACCATGCCCAAGATTAAACACATGACCATTGCCATTGCCATAACTGGCCAATACCTTCGCCGTCTCAGCACGCACGGTATCGGGGTCAGTCAACAAGATAGACGGATCGAGATTGCCCTGCAAAGCGACTTTATCGCCCACGCGTTGGCGTGCCACACCAATATCGACAGTCCAGTCTAAGCCCAGCGCATCACAGCCTGTTGCCGCCATGCTCTCTAGCCAATTACCGCCGCCTTTAGTAAATATTACCGCTGGAATATCCACACCATTATGCTTGCGTATCAACCCTGCCATGATGTCCTGCATGTAACGCAATGAAAATTCGTGATACGCCGCGTGTGATAATGCCCCGCCCCAAGTATCGAATATCATCACCGCCTGCGCCCCTGCTACAATTTGCGCATTCAGATAATCCACCACGGCTTTAGCATTCACAGCCAAGATGTGATGTAGCAAATCTGGGCGTTGATACAGCATTTTTTTGACCGTCGCAAAGTCAGTACCGCCCTGCCCTTCTATCATGTAACACGCCAGCGTGAATGGACTGCCTGAAAAACCTATCAACGGCACACTACCATCCAGTGCACGGCGAATTTCTTTCACCGCATCAATGACATAGCCTAATTTTTCGTGTGGATTGGGCGCAGTTAAGGCACGAATTTCCCATTCTTCGCGTAGCGGACGTTCAAATTTAGGTCCCTCACCCTGCGCGAAATACAAGCCTAAGCCCATCGCGTCAGGAATAGTGAGAATATCTGAAAACAATATCGCCGCATCCAATGGAAAACGCGCTAATGGTTGCAAAGTAACTTCTGTCGCCAGCTCAGGGTTTTTACATAAAGATAAAAAATCCCCAGCACGGGCACGAGTTTGATTATATTCAGGCAAATAGCGTCCCGCTTGCCGCATCATCCACACGGGTGTGTAGTCAGTCGGCTGGCGCATTAAAGCACGTAAAAAGGTGTCGTTTTTAAGTTGGGACATGCTGATATACCTGAGATGAAATTACGAGACAAAACACGAAAAACGCGACGGCTTTTCGTGCTTTATGTGGATAAAACGAATTACCAAACGCCAAGATAGCCCAATATGCCTTCAGCCGCTTCGCGCCCTTCAAATACAGCAGTGACCACCAAATCCGAGCCGCGCACCATATCGCCGCCTGCAAACACTTTAGCATTAGCAGTCTGAAATTTGTGTTTGCTACCTTTAGCGATAACACGCCCGCCTTGATCCGTAGTCACGCCGATGTCGGCAAACCAAGGCGCAGGGCTAGGGCGGAAACCGAATGCGATAATCACGCGGTCGGCTGGTATGGTTTCTTCTGAACCTTCCACCACCACAGGCGTGCGGCGACCGCGTGCATCAGGTGCGCCGAGCTCAGTCGTCACCAGCTTCACGCCTTCGACTTTACCGTCGCCAACAATTGCCACAGGCTGGCGGTTCCATAAGAACTGCACGCCTTCTTCTTTCGCATTAGTGACTTCGCGCTTAGAGCCTGGCATATTGGCTTCGTCACGACGGTAAGCGCACGTGACAGATGCCGCGCTTTGACGGATGCTGGTACGATTGCAGTCCATCGCCGTATCGCCGCCACCCAGCACTACGACGCGCTGACCTTCCATGGAGATAAATACATCGTCTGCTTTTTCCAAATCCAAACAATGTTTGACGTTGGAAATCAGGAACGGCAAGGCTTCCAGCACGCCTGGTAAATCTTCACCAGGGAAGCCGCCCTTCATGTAAGTATAAGTACCCATGCCCATAAACACAGCATCGTATTCAGTCATCAAGGTTTGCATCTGCGCGTGGTCAACTTCTACGCCCAGGCGGAATTCCACGCCCATTTGCTCCAACACCTCGCGGCGGCGTTGCATGACCCATTTTTCCATCTTGAATTCAGGAATGCCGAAAGTGAGCAAGCCGCCGATTTGGTCGTAACGGTCGAACACCACAGGCTTCACACCGTTGCGCACCAAAATATCGGCACAGCCCAGACCCGCAGGTCCCGCGCCGATAATAGCAACGCGTTTATCCGTCGCGACTACCTTGCTCATATCTGGTCGCCAGCCCGCTTTGAAGGCTTCTTCGGAAATGTATTTTTCGATTTGCCCTATGGTGACGGCACTAAAGCCGTCATTCAAAGTACACGAGCCTTCGCACAAACGATCTTGCGGACAGACGCGCCCACAGACTTCGGGCAAAGAGTTAGTTTGATGCGACAAATCAGCTGCTTCAAACAGCTTGCCTTCATTAACCAGCTTCAGCCAGCTAGGGATGTAATTATGCACAGGGCACTTCCACTCGCAATACGGATTGCCGCATGACAAACAGCGTCCTGACTGCTCCGCCGCCTGCGTCGCATCCATCTGCGCGTAGATTTCCTTGTACTGCATACGCCGAATTTCGGCAGACGTTTTCGCGCCATCTTGGCGCGCGATGTTCATAAATTGAAATACATCAGACATGATATTTATCCAAACTTAATAAGTGCATAGTGGTGTGCCTCAATCTTTGAGCAAGCTATCTAAGGTAGTCGCTTTAGATTTAACAAGCCAGAATTGTGCCACTACGTCGGTAAAGTTCGACAACATCCAATTCGCACGTGCGCTATTGGTGTGCAGAGCGTGCGCTTCCAGACGCTGCTTCAAGAAATGGCGATACTCAACGGTAGATTCAGTATGGATGCGGTGTATATCTATCAGCTCGTTATTATAACGATCAGGGAAATCACCTTTGGCATCGTAAACCAGCGCAAAACCGCCTGTCATCCCCGCACCGAAGTTAATCCCCGTTTCGCCCAACACGGTAACACAGCCGCCCGTCATGTATTCGCAGCAATGGTCACCCGCGCCTTCGATGACCGCATAACTACCCGAATTGCGCACTGCGAAACGCTCGCCCGCCATCCCAGCGGCAAACAGTTGCCCGCCCGTCGCACCATATAAGCAAGTATTGCCGATAATCACCGCTTCGTGGGCAACAAAACCCGCTTTAGGTGAAGGCTGTATGGCAACAATACCGCCCGACATACCTTTACCCACGTAGTCGTTGGCATCGCCTTCTAACAGTAAATTCAAACCGTTGTGGTTCCACACACCGAAACTTTGTCCAGCAGAGCCGTGTAGTTTCAGCGTTAAACAGCCATCAGGCAAACCAACAGCACCGTGTGCACGGGCGATTTCGCCTGACAAACGCGCACCGATAGAGCGGTTCACATTATGTACAGCGTAATGCAATGTCGTTGGCGTTTTAGTGCGTATGCAGTCCATCGCATCCACCACCATTTGCTCGGCCAACTCGCCTTTATCGAATGACGGATTGGATTTTTCGATACAGAAACGCGGCTCAGACGCTGGAATACCGCCTTGCGTCAACAAAGTTTGTAGATTCAAACGTCCTTGACGTGGTGTGTCGCCCGCATTGAGCTTGAGCAAATCTATGCGACCAATGAGATCCTCTATGGTGCGCACGCCTAGTTTAGCCATCCATTCGCGGGTTTCCATGGCGACGAAAGTGAAGAAATTCACCACCATTTCAGGCAAGCCTATGAAGTGCTGCTTACGTAGTCTGTCATCTTGCGTTGCGACACCTGTTGCGCAGTTATTCAAATGGCAGATACGCAAGTATTTGCAACCTAAAGCGATCATAGGTGCAGTACCAAAGCCGAAACTTTCCGCGCCTAAAATCGCCGCTTTAATCACATCGTAGCCCGTTTTCAAGCCGCCGTCGGTTTGCACACGCACGCGTCCACGCAAGCCGTTGGCACGCAATACTTGTTGCGCTTCGGTCAAACCTAGCTCCCACGGCGTACCTGCGTATTTCACACTGGTAAGCGGCGATGCGCCCGTGCCGCCGTCATAACCTGAAATAGTAATCAAATCGGCATACGCCTTAGCCACACCTGCCGCGACCGTACCCACGCCAGGCTCGGCAACTAATTTCACCGACACCAAGGCTTTAGGATTAACTTGCTTCAAGTCAAAAATCAACTGCGCCAAATCTTCAATAGAGTAAATATCGTGATGCGGCGGTGGTGAAATCAATGAAATACCAGGCTTGGCACAGCGTAATTTAGCGATCGTTTCCGAGACTTTATGTCCTGGCAACTGTCCGCCTTCACCTGGCTTTGCACCTTGTGAAATTTTAATCTGCAATACTTCAGCATTGACCAGATAATGCGCGGTAACACCGAAACGCCCAGAAGCCACTTGCTTAATTTTGGACATTTTCATCGTGCCGTAACGCACAGGGTCTTCGCCGCCTTCGCCCGAATTGGAGCGACCGCCGATACGGTTCATACCGATAGCCAAAGCCTCGTGTGCCTCAGGCGACAACGCCCCCAAGGACATACCAGCCGAGTCGAAGCGTTTCAGTATTGCTTCTACTGACTCAACTTCGTCTATAGAAATCGCCTCTGCGTCTTCACTCAAGCCCATCAAATCGCGCAACATCGCCACTTGGCGACCATTGACCAAATCAGCGTAAGATTTATACAGTGCGTAATCACCTTTTTGTACCGCTTGCTGTAACTGCGATACCACGTCAGGGTTATACGCGTGATATTCTTCACCGTGGATAAACTTCAGCAAACCGCCTTGCGCGATAGGACGCATAGGATTGTATGCGAGGCGAGCCAATTGTTTCTGATCGTCTTCAAAATCAGCGAAATTCGCACCCGAAATACGTGAAACCGTGCCATGCAAACTCAACGCGACCACTTCTTCATGCACGCCCACCGCTTCGTACAATTGCGCACCGCGATAGCTCGCTATGGTAGAAATACCCATTTTAGACAATACTTTCAGCAAGCCTTTGTCTATACCTTTACGGTAATTCGTTAGTGCTTTTTCAAGTTTATGTTTGATGTCGCCCGACGCAACCATATCCATAATGACTTGGTAAGCAAGGTAAGGATAAACCGCTGTCGCGCCGTAACCCAACAATGCCGCAATCTGGTGCGGATCGCGTGCGCTGGCAGTTTCGGCGATTAAATTACAATTGCAACGCAAGCCCGCTTTAATCAGCGCATGATGCACCGCACCTACCGCAAACAGCGCATGGACAGGTAAACGCGCTTTGCTAATAGCGCGGTCAGACAGCACTATCACCACATTGCCAGCCGCTACCGAAGCAACGACCGCTTGCGTAATTTCTTGCACAGCCGCTTGCAAATCGCTGGTGCTAGGGTCATAGCTCAACTCAAATTGTGCGCTACGATAATTAGCATCAGTCAGCGTCGTCAAATACACAAACGCATCATGCGACAACACCGGCGATGGGATTTCCAAGCGATGTGCGTGTTCTGGCGTTTGCTCAAATAAATTGCGCTCAGGACCAAAGCAGGTATTTAGCGACATCACCACCGCTTCGCGGATAGGGTCGATAGGCGGATTAGTCACCTGCGCGAATTGCTGACGCAAGTAATCAAATGGCGAGCGCACTTTTTGCGACAACACAGCCATAGGCGTATCGTCGCCCATAGAGCCGATAGCCTCTTGACCATCCTCACCCAACACACGCAACACCTGATCGCGCTCTTCAAAACTCACACCAAATAGTTTTTGATAAACTGACAAGGTTGGCGCGTCAAATTTAACCGTATCGGCATCTTGCGCCATGCCTAATTCTAAATGCTGCGACTGTTTCAGCCATTCGCGATAAGGATGCGCGGCTTTTAATTCAGCCTCAATATCAGCAGGCAATAACACCTTACCCGTCAGCAAATCTGCCGCTATCATCTGACCTGGCTTGATGCGACCTTTTTGCACCACATCCTCAGGCGCGTAATTCCACACACCGATTTCGGACGCAATCGTAAAATGCCTATCTTTAGTAATCACATAACGCGCAGGACGCAAACCATTGCGATCCAGCAAACACGCGCCATAGCGACCATCGGTCAGCACTACACCCGCAGGACCATCCCACGGCTCCATGTGCATGGAATTGTATTCGTAGAACGCGCGCAAATCTGCGTCCATCTCAGGCACATTTTGCCAAGCAGGCGGTATCATCATACGCAAACTGCGGAACAAGCCCGCGCCGCCCATGACCAGACCCTCAAGCATATTGTCCATGCTGTAAGAATCTGAACCATTGCGACCGACGATAGGACGCACATCATCCATATTCGGGATTAGCGGTGTGGCAAATTTACGCTCACGCGCCAATGACCAATTACGGTTACCTTCCACCGTATTAATTTCGCCATTGTGCGCAAGATAGCGGAAAGGTTGCGCCAAACGCCATTCAGGCCAAGTATTGGTAGAAAAACGCTGATGATAAACCGCAAGCGCTGAAGCAAAACGTTCATCACTCAAATCCTGATAAAACACAGGCAACGCCGCAGGCATCACCAAACCCTTATACAGAATCACATTGCCCGACAGCGTAGGAATATAAAAAGCCTTATCGCCAGCCAATGCTTTTTCAGTCAAACGCCGCGCAATATATAACTTACGTTCAAATGCCTCAGCATCCATCACCGCAGGGCAATTAACAAAAATCTGCTCAAAATGCGGCAACGTCGCCAACGCATACTCACCGCAAACCGACGTATCCACAGGCAGTAAACGATAGCCAGCCACCGTCAACCCCTGCGCCGCCAACTCACGGTTAAGCGTATCACGCGCCACCGTTGCTAATGCCGTATCCTGATTAAGGAAAACCAAGCCAGCCGCATAATGCGCATTAAGCTGAAAACCGCATTCAGCCGCCACCGCACGCAAAAAAGCATCAGGCTTCTTGAATAACAAACCGCAGCCATCACCCGACTTGCCATCAGCCGCCACCGCACCACGGTGCGTCAAGCAAGCCAACGACGAAATCGCGGTTTTAACCAGCCAGTGGCTAGGCTCGTTATCCAATTGCGCCATCAACCCAAAGCCGCAACTATCCTGTTCAAAATCGGGGCTATATAAAGTCCCTTGCAACCAGCTCTGTCTGTCCATTGGGAGTCATATCAAAGTAAAAGCGAAATTGCCTCAATTCTACTCGTCCACACGGCATCAGGCAATGCTAATGTTGGGTGGACAACACCTAGGCGCGGGGGGTGGGCAGGTATTATGCTTTAACGCAATTAAGCAACGACAACCAACCAACAACGCATTGACATACCCCGCGCTAAATGTACAATACAACTGTACATTTAGCGCGGGAGCACGCCATGCAAACCATTCCATTTTCCGAAGCCAGAGCACACTTCGCAGAAACAATACAACAGCTAGAAACAGAACAACAACCACTCACTATTTCTCGACGAGGGAAAGCGGCGGCGGTATTAATTTCACCTGCTAAGTATGCGCAACTGATAGGTACAGAGCAAAATTTTGCCGCGCGTTTAGCACAATGGCGCATCAATTACGCAACCGAGCTGCTGGAAGCCGACCCATTTACGCAATTACGCGACACCACCGATGGCAGGGATTTTTCTTGGTGAATACACTGAGCTGGTTACTCGATAGCAATATACTATCAGAAGCATTGCGCCCATCCCCTGACGCACTAGTCATGAGCCAGCTTGCTCGGTTTGATGGTGAACTGGCGATTGCCGCGCCGATATGGCACGAGCTACGCTACGGCTGGTTGCGTATGCCTGATGGTCAACGTAAAGATGCAATAGGTCGATATATACAAGATGTCGTCGCCACTTTACCGATATTACCCTACGATGCCAGTGCCGCCCGTATTCATGCCGAATTGCGTAGCAAGCAGGAAAAAATGGGGCTATCACTCCCGTTTGTAGATGGTCAAATTGCCGCCATCGCTATGACGCATGGATTAACACTGGTTACCCGCAACACCAAAGACTTTGCCAATATCGCAGGATTGCGACTGGACAACTGGTTTACGTTGTGATGTGGAATGCGCCTGTGGGGGTATCGAGATTCAAGAACGATTAGACTAAGAGCCGCATGTAGCGGCTCTTACATTTGGTGCTTTTGACAGCTTGTTAGCGTTCAGAGCGCAAATCCCAATCAACTGATGGAATTTATAATAATATAGTGGCGCATATAGGTCAATTAAATTTCAAACAACCAAGGGGATTAACATGTTGGGTAAAATGCGTTATCGGTTAGCACTAGATTTAGGCACAACCTCATTAGGATGGGCAATGGTGCGTTTAGATGTTGACAACCACCCATCTGCCATCATTAAAGCTGGCGTGCGGATTTTTTCTGACGGACGAGATGCAAAAACAAAGGCTTCACTTGCAGTAACGAGACGTGAAGCTCGTGCCATGCGTCGTCGCCGTGACCGCTTGCTTAAACGTAAGGCAGGTATGATGCGCAGTTTAATTGAGCATGGTTTTTTCCCAAACGACATCACAGCACGCAAAGCACTAGCCGTATTAAATCCCTATACCTTACGTGCCAAAGGCTTGAATGAAGCCCTCACGCCAGCTGAGTTTGCCCGCGCTTTATTCCACATCAATCAGCGTCGCGGATTCAAAAGCAATCGCAAAACAGATAAAAATGAGAACGATAGTGGCGCACTAAAAACCGCAATTATCCAATTGCGTGAAAAAATCAAGAATGAAAATTGCCGTACAGTCGGCGAGTGGTTGCATAAACGAGACAGTGCAGGACTACCCATTCGTGCCCGTTATCACGTGGCTAAAGTGCTGACAGCCGAAGGTAAAACAAAAACAGATAAATACTATGATTTATACATAGACCGTGCCATGATAGAAGAGGAATTTGATGTTTTATGGCAAAAACAACGTGCGTTTAATCCAGTCTTGTTTAATCAAAACGCGCATGACGATTTGAAAAATGTATTGTTATTTCAGCGCCCACTCAAACCCGTTAAACCAGGTCGTTGTACGCTCATGCCAGACCACGAACGCGCACCGCTGGCACTCCCCTCAGTACAACGTTTCCGCATGTATCAGGAAATCAATAATTTACGGTTACTGGATAGCGCACTGCAAACCGCGCCACTCACCTTGGCGCAACGCAACATCATTATCGCGGAGCTGGAAAAGAAAAATAAACTTAGCTTTACCCAAGTTAAAAAAATGCTGGGCGTTGGTGGCGCAGTTGAATTTAATCTGGAAGACGCTAAACGCACCGAGTTAAAAGGCAATACAACGAGCGCGATATTAAGTAAAGCCGAGCATTTTGGCGCGGTTTGGTTTGATTTTAATGAGTGCAAACAAGATACGATTGTATTGCAGTTAGTGCAGGAAGAAAACGAAGCCAAGTTAATCCGTTGGTTACAAGATGAAACAGGTGTCGATGAAACACACGCTGAAAGAATCGCAAAAACAGGCTTACCCGAAGGTTATGGCAGCTTGTGCGTAGCCGCGTTAGCACGCATTTTGCCAGAATTACGAGGCGACGTAATTACATACGACAAGGCAGTCATTGCTGCTGGTTTTGAGCATCACAGCAACCTCAACCCATCCGCCACAGGCGAGGTACTCTTGAGCTTGCCTTATTACGGCGAACCGTTACAGCGGCATGTCGGTTTCGGCACAGGCAATCCTGAAGACAATGCCGAAAAACGCTATGGGAAAATCGCCAACCCCACCGTTCATATAGGCTTAAACCAAGTGCGTTTGGTCGTCAATGCTCTGATTAAACGCTATGGACACCCCAGTGAAGTCATCATTGAGCTGGCACGTGATTTGAAGCAAAGCAAAGATCAGCGCGATGAGGATAACAAGCGGCAAACACTTAATCAAAACCGCAATACACGCCTACGTGCCGACATTGCAAACATATTGGGCATGAGCGAAGAGCGCGTTAAGCGAGCGGACATAGAAAAAATGATATTGTGGGAAGAATTGAGTTCCGATATTGCTGACCGCCGTTGTCCTTATTCTGGCGAGCAAATTAGTGCCACCATGTTATTGAGCGACGAAGTCGAGATTGAGCACATTCTGCCATTTTCACGCACACTGGATGACAGCCTCAACAACAAAACCGTCGCTCTGCGCCGTGCGAATCGAATCAAAGGCAATCTCACGCCATTTGAAGCGTTTGGCGCACAAGCTGTAGCAGGTTTTGAGTATGCCGACATATTGGCGCGTGCGGCACGTATGCCTAAGAACAAACGCTATCGTTTTGCTGAAGATGGTTATCAGCAGTGGCTAAAAGACGATGCAGGCTTTTTGCCTAGAGCGTTAAACGATACGCGGCATTTAAGCAAAGTGGCGTTTGAGTATGTCAAATTGATATGCCCAAACACACGCGTTATCCCTGGGCGAATGACAGCTATGTTGCGTGCTAAATTTGGGCTAAATGACATACTCGGCTTGAATGGTGAAAAAAACCGCAACGACCATAGGCACCATGCAGTCGATGCCTGCGTGATAGCCGTGACCGACCAAGGCATGTTACAACGCTTTGCCCAAGCCAGTGCCCGCGCACGTGAAAAGCAACTTAACCGCTTAGTCGAATCCATGCCCCTACCTTGGGACACTTATCGCGAGCATGTGCAACGCGCGATAGATGCGATTTGGGTGAGCCATAAGCCAGATCATAGTCATGAAGGGGCGATGCACAACGATACCGCATACGGCTTACTTGCCAATGGCATGGTCGTGACCCATAAAACAATTGATGGCGAACGCACCCGCATAGAAGAAAATCTTAAAGTAATTCCATTTGCCAGCGCAAAAGCCAATGATAGGCATGGCATACTGGAAAATGGCGACCCCAAACCATACAAGGGCTACAAAGGCGATAGTAATTATTGCATGGAGATAATTCGCAACGAAAAAGGAAAATGGGAAGGCGAGGTAATTTCCACATTTGACGCTTATCAAATTGCACGCACTCAAGGTGTGGAGAAATTGAGACATGCGACGTTGAGCGTGAGTGGCAAGTCGCTGGTGATGCGGTTGATACGGAATGATTTTGTTAGGCTTGTGCATGAGGGTAATGTACGTACATTGCGAGTTTGCAAAATGACTAGTGAGGGTACTATTGCGTTGGCCGATGTAAATCAGGCGAATGTGGATGCTAGGACAAGAACAAAAGAAATAGGATATGTATTCAAAGCTCCAAGTTCTTTGCAAAAAAGTAATGCACGTTGCGTTACCATCTCCCCCATCGGAGAACTACGCGACGTAAGTTTCAAAGCATAAACATCATGATAGGTCGTATAGTAGAAGTCGCGGACGATAAACGGCATTTGTTTCTGTCGCGAGGTTTCCTGGTGGTACAAGATACCGATGGTGAACGTAAAGAGCTGGGACAAATCCCCCTAGACGATATTACCGCCGTCATCGCCAATGCGCACGGCTTGAGCTACACTAACAACTTATTGGTCGCATTGGCTGAACGCAATACCCCCCTAGTAATTTGTGCGGCAAACCATAATGCGGTGGGTATGTTACTACCGATAGAGGGCAATTTTCAGCAAGCCAAACGGTTTGATGCGCAAATAGCGGCAAGCCAACCATTGCGTAAACGCTTATGGGCGGATATTGTCAAATCCAAGCTGCAACAACAAGCCGCCGCCCTCGAAGCCGCAGGTGCGCCGCACATACCCTTAGCCGCCTTGGTACGCAAAGTAAAATCGGGTGATCCAGACAACATAGAAGCGCAAGGCGCACGGCGATATTGGAGCCTGTTATTTGGTAGTGAATTTCGCCGTGATCAGCAAGGATATGGCATCAACGCCATGTTGAATTACGGCTATACTGTATTACGTGCGGCAACTGCCCGTGCAGTAGTCGCCGCAGGCTTACACCCAACGTTGAGCTTACATCATAGCAATGCAGGTAACGCAATGCGCTTGGTGGACGACTTGATGGAGCCATTCCGTCCCATGATAGATTTGAAAGTATGGCAACTCAATCGTCAGGGTGAACACCAAGTCACACCCGATAGCAAACGCGCACTGGTACGAACGCTATATGACGATATGCAAACCAGCATGGGCGTGACACCTGTCATGGTCTGCGCACAAAATCTAGCCACATCATTGGCACAAATTTACATAGGTGAAAAAGACAAATTAGACTTGCCGCTACCCAGTATGCCACTGGACTTAGCCGCCGCATTACAAAATGAGTAAACCATATGTTATCGGGATATCGCTTTATGTGGATGGTCGTGATGTTTGATCTACCCGTCGTTGAAAAAATCGAGCGCAAGGCGGCAACAGATTTCCGTAATGCGTTGTTAGACATGGGATTCCAAATGTCCCAGTTTTCAGTTTATATGCGTTTTTGTAGTAGCACGGTGCAAATAGAAACCTATTGCACCCAAGTGGAACGTAACTTACCTAAAGGTGGCAAAGTGAATATTTTGCAATTTACCGACAAACAGTATGAGCGCATTATCACTTTTAACGGAAAACGCAAACAACCCAGCAAAAAATCGCCCGATCAATTTGATCTTTTTTAGGGATAAACAATGGTTTTCAATAGCCAAAAACACAACAACCACCTTAATAATCAGGTGGTTGTTGTGTTACGAGTATAGCAGATTGGGATTTGCGCACTAAACGGAACTGAATATGTCCGCCGCCTGTTGACGGTTACAGTATAGCAGATTGGGATTTGCGCACTAAACGGAACTTAATGGCCTCGTCTTGGGTTCCGTCTGAAAGTATAGCAGATTGGGATTTGCGCACTAAACGGAACATTCAAACGGCGCAACACCAAACGTGATAGAGTATAGCAGATTGGGATTTGCGCACTAAACGGAACTCAACGGCAGCTCGTGTCACGA